>JBIKOG010000173.1:0-16067 GCA_044358225.1 Bryobacteraceae bacterium
GCACACCACCGCCCCGTCCCCCTCCAGCAACGACACACAATAAGAAGCCCCCCGCCCCTTAAAACACCGCACCGGGTTCGCTGTTTCCACCTTCAGCGTCAACGAAACGCCCAACCGCTCCGCCAGCGGCTCACAAACGTACTGCGGCGACCCCAGAAACACCGGATCAATTGCCCGCGCCGCCTCCTCCACCCGCGCGAAGGAGAGCGTCACGGCAGGTTATGCTCCAGCCATTCCAACATCGTTCGCTGCGACTCAAACCGCCCCTTGGCGCATTCAATGTTCACGTACCGGATCTTCCGCCCTGCCGCCAGTCGCGAAAACGAGCCGTCCTCTTCGCCCTTCGGGTCATTCTGCAGAACCACGTTAAACGGCGATTTCCGCAACAACGCAAAATCCTTCGGGTCCGTGCACAGCAGAAAATCGTTCGGCGTGTCCGGAGCGGCCAGCGAAACGTCGTTGCTGATCTGCACCTCATCGGTCACCGAATACCCCCGGCTGTTGTTGTGCACCACCGTCAACAACCCATTCGCCGGCGGCGTCAACGCCCGCAGCAACTTATCGCGGTCCTTGGCGACAATTTTCAGTACCCGCTGCCGCTCCTCCGGCGTCGCGTCCGGATTCAGCCGCTTCAAGTTCCGCTCCAGCCCCACCGCCGTAAACATCCGGTTCGGATCGAACTCCACCGGCGGCATCTTGATCACCCGCGTCGGATTATCCACCAGCAGCGCCCGGCCCTGAAACTTCTTCATGTGTCCCAACAACACGTCCCGCGCCGTCAGTTCATCGCCGTGAATCCAGAAGTAGCGCCGCGGCGAACGGCCGTTCCTGATCTCCTGAAAGCGGATGCCACAATACTTTTTGGTGCCGGCGGAAAGCGTTGCGGCGGTCGCGAATGCAAGAAAGGCCCGTCGGGAAGTCACTAATTACCAGTGTAGAATAGGCGCGGTAATCGTTTCGTAACCCCCGCCATCCCGATGGCGTCTCTACCCAGTCTGCCCATGCGCATAACCGTCCGCCTAGCGTTATGTTCGCTCCTCGGCGTGCTCCTGCTCGCCCAGCGGCCGTTCCGCACCTACCCCGGTGCCGAAGGCGCCTCCGCCGATACCGAGCTCCCGGCCGATTTCAACAACAAGGCCGAACTCGTCCTCGCCCGCCTCATGTATCCCTCCGGTGGCCGCGGCGGTCGCGGCGGCCCGGGCGGGGGAGGGAACTGGCTCGCCGGCCGCACCACCTGGACCGTCGATTACCCCAAAGGCGACCGCACCTTCGCCGCCGCCCTGCGCCGTCTCACCCGCATCGATATCCGGAGCGTCGAACAGCCAGTCAATCCCGACGATGGCGACGACATCTTCTTCTGGCCCTACCTCCACGTCAGCATGCCCGGCAACTGGAACCTGACCGATGCCCAGACCGCCAAGCTCCGCGACTATCTCCTCCGCGGCGGCTTTCTCTTCTGTGACAGCTTCTTCGGCACCGAAGAGTGGCGCGGCTTCGAGGCCGGGATGAAACGCATCTTCCCCGACCGCGAGGTTGAAGAACTGCTCAACGATGACGCCATGTTCCACACCGTCTTCGATCTCGACGAGCGCTACCAGGTCGGCAACTTCCGCAGCATGCTGCGAGACGGGCGCACCTACCGCGCCGATGGCGCCGAAGCCCGCTGGCGCGTGATTCGCGATGACAAAGGACGCGTCATGGTCGCCATGGCGTTCAACTCCGACCTCGGCGATTCCTGGCAACTCGCCGACGAACCCCGTTATCCTGAGAAGTTTTCCGCGCTTGGTCTGCGCATTGGCGTCAACTACGTCATCTACGCCATGTCGCACTAGGCTCCCGGAGCCGCACGCATCGACCGGGCCAAACCCCGTTCATGCGTAACTCGGCGACTCCCGGTAAACCCTGTAAATCTGTACCGGCCCTTAGAATCGGTCGTTGTCCTTGCGCCGGCGCAGGAGTGCAGAAGCGCCCAGTGCGATGGCCAAACCCTCCAGAGCCAGCCACACCGAGCCCGGTTCCGGGACAGCCACAACGCCCGGGTCTGGGTCGAGTCCAGGCGGAAGGATCGGATCCAACGGCGGCAGCGTATCGGGCAAGCCAGACCCGCCATTGCCACCAGTCCCACCGGATCCACCGGTACCACCAGACCCACCTGTTCCACCAGTCGCGCCCGTACCGCCCGTGCCACCAGACCCACCTGTTCCACCAGTCGCGCCCGTACCGCCCGTGCCACCGGACCCACCTGTTCCACCAGTCGCGCCCGTACCGCCCGTGCCACCAGACCCACCTGTTCCACCGGTTGCGCCCGTACCGCCCGTGCCGCCGGACCCACCTGTTCCACCGGTTGAGCCCGAACCAGCAGTCCCGTCGGACCCGCCAACCCCGCCCGAACCACCCGTGCCACCCGTTCCACCAGTTCCACCGGTAGCGCCCGTGCCGCCGGTTCCACCCGTTCCGCCAACACCACCCGTGCCATGCGTTCCACCTGTACCGCCGGATCCACCGGCCGCGCCCGTGCCGCCGGTTCCACCCGTTCCGCCAACACCACCAGTGCCATGCGTTCCACCTGTACCGCCGGATCCACCGGCCGCGCCCGTGCCGCCGGTTCCACCCGTTCCGCCAACCCCACCGGTGCCATGCGTTCCACCAGTTCCACCGGATCCACCGGTAGCGCCCGTGCCGCCGGTGCCACCCGTTCCGCCAACACCACTAGTGCCATGCGTTCCACCAGTTCCACCGGATCCACCGGTAGCGCCCGTGCCGCCGGTGCCACCCGTTCCGCCATCGCCCCCAACCCCGGGCGTCCTCCCTAACCCGATCCCTCCCCCAATGACTTCCGGAAGGGATACCCCCCCGTTTCCCGGTATCGCCACCTGGAAGAAAGGATTAAACACGGGCGGGGAAAACGCGAGTTGCGCCGCAATCTGCCGCGCCGTCAGCTCCTCCATCGGAATCACCCGAGGCCCATTGGGCGTCTGCATTTCCATCCGCGTGCCACCGAATACCAAAAAATAGGGCTGATAATCCGGACCCGATGGATTTGTCCAGTTCTTCAGCTCCTGGACGGGCCACGTCAATGGCAGTGCCAACAGCGGCATCGATACCAGATAAAGAAGTACAACAGTCAAACGTACTATTACCGTCGCAGTCATGGGATATCCATTAATCGGCAATATTCACAGTACACTTCACTCTTATTCTTCGTCTATTCATACTGAGCTGCCCTCAGTGTTTTCCCTAGTCGATATTCCAAGGCGCTCGCCCGGTGTCATAATGTAGGCGGAGGCTCGATGGTTACCGCTGACGCTGTCCTCAATACCCATACCAACGACGAACACAACCCCTGGAAAAATGCCGCGATCCGCTTCGAGAATGCAGCCGCCCGGCTCAAGCTCGACGACGGGATGCGCAAGATCCTCAAGACCCCGGCCAAGGAATTGACCGTGGCTATCCCCGTTGTCCTCGATGACGGCAGGATCGAAGTCTTCACCGGCTACCGGGTCCAACATTCGATTGCCCGCGGCCCGGCCAAAGGCGGCATTCGCTACGCCCCGGACGTCTCGATCGACGAAGTGCGCGCCCTGGCATCGTGGATGACCTGGAAGTGCGCCGTCGTCAACCTGCCCTACGGGGGCGGAAAGGGCGGCGTCATCTGCGACCCCTCCATCCTCTCTCCCACCGAGCTCGAACGCATCACCCGCCGCTACACGGCCGAAATTCTCGACATCATCGGGCCCGAAAAAGACATCCCCGCGCCCGACATGAACACCAACGAGCAGACCATGGCCTGGATCATGGACACTTACTCGATGCACAAGCGTGAGACCACCACCGGCGTCGTCACCGGCAAGCCGCTCGATTTGGGCGGCAGCCGCGGCCGTCCCGAAGCCACCGGGCGCGGCTGTCTTTACGTCACCCGCGAATCGCTCAAACGTTTCGATATCGCCCCCACGGACGCCAAAGTCGTCATCCAAGGCTTCGGTAACGTCGGCGGCATGGCCGCCCGCCTAATGACCCGCGAAGGAATGAAGGTCATTGCCATCATTGAAGTGGATGGCGCCGTTCACAACGAAAACGGCCTCGATATCGAAGCGCTCATGAAGCATCGCCGCGCAACCGGGTCGATTCTAGATTTCCCCGAAGCCCAGAACCTCACCGCCGAAGAAGGCTTTAAGCTGCAGTGTGACGTCCTGCTCCCCGCCGCTAAGGAAAACGTCATCACCTCGGCCAACGCCGCCTCGCTCAACTGCAAAATCATCTGCGAAGGCGCCAACGGCCCCACCACGGCCCCGGCCGACCAGATCCTGGCCGATCGCGGCATCTTCTTCGTGCCGGACATCCTGGCCAACGCCGGCGGCGTCACCGTGTCGTACTTCGAGTGGGTGCAGGATCGCCAGGGCTACTTCTGGAACGAAAAACTGGTAAACGAACGTCTGGAAGAGATCATGGTAAACAGCTTCTACGACGTAATGAAATACGCTCGCGAACATACTGTGGAGAACCGGACCGCGGCCTATATGCTGGCCCTCGATCGCGTCGCCTTCGCCATCAAGTTGCGCGGGCTCTACGCATAATTCATGGCCGCCGAAGCAACGCCGCTCATGCGGCAGTATCACTCCATCAAACAGCAGGTGCCCGGGGCCCTGCTGTTTTTTCGTCTGGGCGATTTCTACGAACTCTTCCTCGATGACGCCGTAACCGCTGCCCGCGAACTGGAAATCACCCTCACCTGCCGGAATAAGGACGCCGAACAGCCCATTCCCATGTGCGGCGTGCCTTACCACTCCGCCGATGGCTACCTTGCCCGCCTCATCGCCAAAGGCTTCCGCGTCGCCATCTGCGAGCAGATGGAACTCCCCGGCCCCGGCAAAAAGCTGGTGCGGCGCGAGATCACCCGCATCGTCACCCCCGGCACCGCGACGGACACCAACATGCTCCGGTCGCGTGAGAACAACTACCTTGCCGCCGTCGTCCGCCAAAAGGATCGCGCCGGTGTGGCCTACGTCGACGTCTCCACCGGCGAATTCCGCTGCACCGAACTGGCTGGCGACGAAGTCGTCCCCTCTCTCGAAAGCTGGAACGTCCGCGAGGTGCTCCTCCCGGAAGGCGCCACCATCGATGGTGTCCGCACCAAGACACCCCTAGACAGCTGGGTATTCGACCACGACTACGCCGATCGGATCCTAAAGGAACACTTTGGTCTTCTCTCGCTAGATGGTTGTGGGCTTGGTGGTAAGCCGCTCGCCACGCAGGCCGCCGGCGCCGTCCTCCACTACCTCCGCGATACCCAGCGCGCCGCCCTCAATCACGTCGAACGCCCCAGCTTCTTCGACCGCGGGGAGGCCATGGTGCTCGACGCCGTCACCGTCCGCAACCTCGAGCTGGTCGACCCGCTCTTCGCCGGCGAGTCCAAGGAATCCACCCTCGTCAGCGTCCTCGATGCCACCATGACCGGCATGGGCGGACGCCTCCTCCGCCGCCGTCTGCTCCGCCCCTCGGTCACCGAATCGGAGATCAACGGGCGCTTGGATGCCGTCGAAACACTGCTAAAAGACACCATTTTGCGTGCGGAATTGCGCAAAATACTGGTACAAATCCTCGATTTGGAACGCCTTTTGGCGAAGATCACGCTCGGTTCGGCCACACCCAGGGAGCTTTTAGCCATGGGCCGGAGCCTCGCCAAGGTCCCCGAACTGAACCGCCAGTTGAAGGAATCCCGCTTCGACGAGATCGCCGAAGTCCGCGAAAAGATCCTCTTGGGCATCTCCGACGAGCCTCCCATCAACCTCAACGACGGGGGCACCATTCGCGACGGCGTCCACCCGGAACTGGACGATCTACGCGACCTTTCGAAGAACTCGAAGCAGTATCTGGCCAACATCGAAGTCCGGGAACGCCAACGGACTGGGATTACATCGCTAAAGGTTCGCTTTAACAATGTGTTCGGCTATTACATCGAGATTTCGAAGTCGAATCTCGACCGCGTCCCCTCCGACTACGACCGCAAGCAGACCCTCGTCGGCGCCGAACGCTTCATCACCCCGGAGCTGAAAGAACTCGAAGGCAAGATCCTCGCGGCCGAAGAGAAGATGCTCGAAATCGAGCGGACTCTATTCACTGAAATTCGTTCATACGCCGCTTCACAAGCGGACCGTATTCGATTGTTGGCAAACGGGATAGCGGAACTGGATCTGAATGCCGGCCTGGCCCAGGTGGCGGCCGAAAACCGCTATACCCGCCCCCGGTTCACCCCGGGCGGGGAGCTCCGCATCGCCGGCGGCCGCCATCCGGTCATCGAGCAGCTTGCTGCCCGCGACGCCCAGCGGTTCATTCCGAACGATGTCTCGCTCGATGGTGCCGGTAAGTTCCTTGGAATCATCACCGGCCCCAACATGGGCGGTAAGTCCACCTACCTCCGTCAGGCCGCCTTGATGAGCATTCTGGCCCAAATGGGCTCGTTTGTCCCAGCAGATGACGCCGCGCTGCCCATTGTCGACCGCGTTTTCACCCGTATTGGGGCGTCCGATAACCTCGCCCGCGGCCGCTCCACCTTCATGGTGGAGATGACGGAAACTGCAGTGATTCTTAATACTGCGACACGTAACAGTCTGATAATACTGGATGAAATCGGTCGCGGCACGGCTACCTATGATGGTCTCGCTCTGGCCTGGGCTGTGGTCGAGTTCATCCACGAGCGCATCGGTGCCCGGACCTTGTTTGCCACCCACTATCACGAACTCACCGAGCTGGCCGAGCGGCTCCCCGGCGTCCGCAACCTCCACGTGGCGGTGAAGGAAGCCGGCGACCAGATTATTTTCCTCCGCAAGGTGCTGCCCGGGGCCGCCGACCGCAGTTATGGTATTGAAGTGGCGCGACTTGCAGCTCTGCCGATGACTGTCATCGAGCGCGCCCGCGAGATCCTCGCCCTCCACGAGGAGGCCGAGCAGACCGTCGTCAATGTCTCCTCCCACCATCCCAGCCCTGAACCGGCGGGCCCCATGCAGATCCGGTTGTTCGAACCGGTAAACGGCAACATCGCCGACCGCATCAGAAGCTTGAAACTGGATGAACTTCGGCCCATTGAAGCGTTGCAAATATTGGCCGAACTGCAGAAGGAGTTGGGGTGATGATCGTCGCTGGCATCATGAGCGGGACGTCGCTCGATGGCATCACAGTCGCCGCCGTGAACCGGCGCGGCGCCAAGTGGGATCTGCTCGAATACGCCACTGTTCCGTATCCCAAGAAGCTGCGGGAGCGGATCCTGGCCGTTTCGAATGCGGAGGCCCATACCGGGGAGATCGCCCGCCTGAACTTTGAGCTGGGGGAGCAGTATGCAAAGGCAATCCTTCGCTTGAAGAATAGGCCGCAACTAATTGGCTGCCATGGGCAAACAGTTTTCCATGGTCCCGGCTGTACGCTGCAGTTGGGGGAGGCGCAGGTGCTGGCGGAGCGTACGGCATGCCCGGTGGTGAGCAACTTCCGGCCGCGCGACATCGCCGCCGGTGGCCAGGGCGCGCCGTTGGTTCCCTTTGTCGATTACCTGCTCTACCGGAGTGCCAAGAAGAATCGTGTTTTGTTGAACATCGGCGGAATAGCGAATGTGACTTTGCTCCCCGCCGGCTGTCCGCCGGAAACGGTCGTGGCCTTCGACACCGGCCCGGGGAACATGATCATCGATCAGCTCGCCTGGATTATTAGCAAAGGCAAGCGAAACTATGACAAAGACGGGCACTTAGCGGCGAATGGAAAGCCGAATCAGGCGCTGCTGAAAGCGTTGCTGTCGAACAAATACTACAAACGCAAGGCGCCCAAGTCCTGCGGGCGGGAGCAGTTTGGCCGCGAGTTCATCGCGCAATTGCTGGCCACGCAGATTGACCTCTACGACCTGATCGCGACCGTCACCTTGCTCACCCCGGTGACGATCTACGAAGCCATTCGCGCGAGCGCCCCGGACGAACTGATCGCCGCCGGTGGTGGAACGAATAACCCGCATATTATGAACCATCTGCGGGGATTACTTCCCAAAACACTTGTACAGACAACCGACGACTACGGTTTGCCGGCCGAGGCCAAAGAAGCGGTCGCCTTCGCCATCCTGGCCCACGAAACGTGGCACCGCCGGCCGAACACCCTCCCCAGCGCCACCGGCGCCCGGCACGCCGTTATCCTGGGCCAGATCACCCCGTAATGCGGCATGGCCCCGTAAAGGAAACGGGGCACCCCTTTCGAGGTGCCCCGTTTCCGGTCGTGCTAGGGAGAGAAGATTACTGCGTCCGGCCGCCGCTGCCGCCGCCACGTCCGGTGCCGGCGTCGGCACCGCGGGCCGCCGGAGGAGCCGAGGCCGCCGCTGCCGGAGCGCCACCGCCGCCACCGGCCGGCATCGACACTGGGCCGGCCGAACGGGATTGCGTGGTGTAGTAGCCGTTGTCGGAGTTCCAGGCGCGACCGTTGCTGCCGCCACCCGCCGCCATCGTGCCACCGCCCACCGGGGTCTGCGCCTGCACATAGTTCGAATAGTAGCGCGCGACGCGTTGCGGAGTGTAGTACATGTAGCCAAACGGGCTGCGATAAAGTCCATTGCCCAATGGCAAGTACGTCATCATGCCGTAAAACGAGTTGTAAAACCAGCCGCCCTGCATCGGATTTATGGATCCGTTCATCCCGTTGAAGCTCGAACGGGCCATCTTGGCGGAGGCGATATTGGCCATGGCGATGTATTCCGCGCGGCGATTCGCCCAGCGGTAGAGGGGATCGCCCTGTTTGGCGTCGAATTTCACGACGGCGTTTCCAGCCTGAAACTGCATCTCACGGCCTTCGCGGAGGATCTGCGGGGTCCCGCCGGTCATCACCTGCGCTTCGCCCTTGAACACCTTGATTCCGTTTTCGACGTCGAGCCGCACCAGCGCCATCTTGGAAAACGTCACTGCGGCGTCCTTCACCAGGATCGTAACCGCGTTTTCCTTGGAAACCTCAGCGACCTCCACTAGGGCAACACCTCGCGTCAGATCAAGCCGGGTGTCCGACAGCCGGGACGAGATCATCTTCACGGAGCTGTTTTCGCCGATTCGGAAGAAAACACCAGGGTTTAGAAGTATCTCCGCGCGGCCTTCCGCCGTGCCAAGCGCCTGGCCTTCTTTGAGATCGGTGTATTTGCCACCACTCCGCGCTTCCATCGGCTCGATGACTTTCCCGGAGGCGATGTTGACGTCCCCTTCGGTGTAGTGGATCACGCCGGCTTTGGCCGAGATTACCGACTGCCCAAAGGTGCTGACGGCACCGCAGGCCGCCATAAGTGTAACAATTGTAACCGTTTGTGTGATTCGCATCGGTTGGTCTCCTCGATACATCCTCATTGTCCACCAAAGCATGGTGCTGTCAATCAGATTTCACTGTCGCTGACCTCATATTACGGTCCAGTGACAATCGAAGCAAGGTTTGTAACACAATACTTATGCAAATTGTTTGCTGCGTCGCGCGTTACACTGGCTTCTAGTGGCCGAAAAGATACTCGATGTCGGGTGCGGGATCAAGAAATATCCGGGAGCGGTGGGAATTGACCGTTTGCCCGGCACCGCCGCCGACATTGTGTGGGACCTGGACCAGTTTCCCTGGCCGGTGGAGAGCGCCTCCTTCGACCAGGTGCGGCTCATCCACGTGATTGAGCATGTCGGCGACGTGCTGCGTACGATGGAGGAGATCCACCGCATCTTGCGCCCCGGCGGCCGGCTGCTGATGGAAACCCCGCACTACACCGACTTTAGCTCCTGGTGTGACCCGTCCCACAAATGGCATCTGAATACCTACTCGTTCCGCTACTTCGGCGACGACAACGCGGGCTACGGGTACTATTCGGCGGTGCGGTTCCGGGAGGTGGGGATCCATGTGCGGCTCCTGGCGTTGTGGCGGTACTTGGGTTTCGAGGCGTTGGTGAACGCCTGGCCGCGGTTCCGGCTGTTTTGGGAGCACTACCTTTGTTTCGTGATTCGCGGCAAAGTGATGCGGTTCGAATACGAAAAGCTATAAAAGGTAGAAGCCGCTTTCGACGCCGTCGTCCTTGATACGGTTCCAGACAACGCGGGCAGTGTACTGCGTGCCGCCGGACTCGATTTGCAGGATGGTCCCGCTGGTGAGCGCGGCGTACATGTGTTCCACCCGCATGCCATGTTGGCTGACGTCGAGGATTCTGCCGGGAATGGCCAGCGATTGCGGGTTGTTGAGCAAAAGGCGAACTTCGCCGGAGGCGGCGAACCGGGGTTCGGCGCGGCGGTCATCGGTGCCTACGGCGGATTCGGATTGCGACAGGGAAGGGTTCCAATCTTGTCCGGTCATACTAGCTCCAGTCCCGCTTCGTGTTCGACTTCTCGGTCCCCGGGGCTATCTCTATGTTCCGTATCGTACTGTTTCAGTTTTCGGCTCAGTGTGCGACGGGAGATGCCCAACAGGTTGGCGGCGCGTTCCTGGTGTCCGCCGGTGTGGGAGAGGACCTGCAGGATCAGCCGTTTCTCCATATCCTGTAGCATGGCGCCGGCGGAGGTGCCGCCGCCGTCGAGTTCGGAGTTGACCGAATGGAACAGGCGCTTCAGATCGCTGTCCTGTTCCGGGAGGCAGGCGTAGTGGTCCTGCAACCGTTCGGGCAGGTCCAGCGTGCGGACGGCGTGACCGCGAGCCGTGACCGCGCACATGTTAATTACATTCTGCAGTTCCCGGACATTACCCGGCCAGGGGTAGGATTCCAGGGTGCGCTTGGCGTCTTCGGTGATTTCCAGCCCTTCGCGGGTTGCGTCCAGGAAAAGCTCCGCCAAGGGGACAATATCCTCAATCCGGTCGCGCAACGGGGGGACGACGACACGGAACTGGGTTAACCGGTGGAAGAGGTCCGCGCGAAACCGGCCGGCGGCCACGGCTTCTTCCAACTTCTGGTTCGTCGCCACAATCAGGCGCACTTTGGGCTGGATCGGCTTCATCCCACCGTTCCGGAAGAACGGGAACCCATCGAGAACCCGGAGGAGTTTCGCCTGGACCTTCATCTCCAGGTCGCTGATCTCGTCCAGAAACAATGTCCCGCCATCGGCAAGCTCGAACATACCCGGACGCGGGAAGATGCCTTCCGCCGGGTTGGAAGTTTCGCAGCCGAACAGTTCGGTTTCCAACAGCCAATCCGGCAGCGCCGCGCAGTTCAAGTTCACCCACGGGCCAACGCTCCGCGGCGAGAAGCAGTGCAACGCACGGGCGATGACCTCTTTCCCCGCGCCGCTCTCCCCTTCCACGAGGACCGTGGCCTCGGAGTTGGCGATCAGTTGCACGGTGTTCAGCAGAGTCCGCATTGGCCGGCTCGCCGCCACCACTGGTACGCCCAAGAAACTGTGGGTGATTCCTCTCATGCTGTCCTGGATTGATCCTGCAACCATAGTGCGCCAACATGTGCGTCCATTGATACGTGTCTCTTCCCTGTACTTGCGCCGAAAAACACCTTAGGACCCAGGGACTACGGAAATCCCCGAAATGAGTAAAAGTCGCATGTTTACTATTACTTGCCTCGATTCATGCCTAGGAAAGACTCCTAGTTGCTACAGCCCGGTCTCCTCCCTGTCGATTGATGGGGATAGGAGCGCGAACCAAGCGTGTCATTTTCATACCGCGACGGGTCCGAGGCACCGCCATACAGCGGGAAGGTCCGTGCGTTCCTGTATTCAATCGTTGCGATTGGCGCGACCTGCATGTGGATCGATCTGATTCCGTTTCAGACTTCGGACACCACGCGGTTTCTAACCTACTTCGTCATGGCGGCTCTGGCCGCCGGGTTGCGCGTCAGCTTGCCGACGGTCAGCGGCACACTGTCTATCAATTTCCTATTCATTCTGATTGGCCTGGTCCACTTGACCCGGGCCGAGTTGGTCGTTCTTGCCGGCGGCGCCGCGGTGATCCAATGTCTATTGGCTCACGACCGATCGCCCAACCTGCTCAAGATCATGTTCAATCTGTCGGTGGCGGCGATCTCGGTCCATCTGGCGACGCTGGTCTACTGGTCGATGCCGAGTGGCGACACGGTTACCGATGAAACCTTTCGATTGATACCGGCGGCGCTGGTCCTATTCCTTTCCTCTACGATTCCGGTGTCGATTGCGATCGCCTGGACCGAGGGCCGGCGGATCATTGGCACCTGGCGGGACTGCAGCCTCTGGTCACTCCCTTACTCGGTGGCGGGGGCGGCGGTGGCCGGGAGTTTCGCCACGTTGTCGAACCGTATCGGATGGCAGCTATCCCTATTAGTGTTGCCGGTGGTCTATCTGATCACACGTTCCTATCAGCTCCACATTGCCCGTGTGGACGACGGACTGCGGCATGCCGAGGAACTGGCCGGGCTGCACCTGCGAACTATCGAAGCACTAGCGCTGGCGATTGAAGCGAAAGACTCCACCACGGCGAACCACCTCGAGCGGGTGCAGACATACGCCATCGAGATTGGCAAGATTATGCGGATCAGCGAAGCGGAGTTGGAAGCGCTGCGCGCCGCCGCGCTGTTGCACGATATCGGCAAGCTGGCTGTTCCGGAGCATATCCTCTCCAAGCCTGGCCGTCTGACTCCGGATGAATTCGAGAAGATGAAGATCCATCCGATCGTCGGTGCCGACATTATTGAAAGAGCCAATTTCCCCTATCCGGTGGCGCCCATTGTGCGTTCGCATCACGAGCGCTGGAATGGCGAGGGCTACCCGGACGGGCTGCGTGGCGCCAGTATTCCCATTGGCGCGCGGATCCTATCGGCGGTCGATTGCTTTGATGCACTGAGTTCCGACCGGCAATACCGTCGCGCGTTGCCGCCGTCGGAGGCAATTGCGTTTGTACAGAAAGAGGCCGGGCAATCGTTCGACCCGGATGTGGTGCAGGTGCTGGTGGCGAACTACCACTACCTGGAGCAAACCGTGAAGGCGAACGCGGGCCGGATCAAAGATATCGCCTCGTTGCGGGTGACGCGCGGCAAGCCGGCGGCTGGATTTGAGCAGGCCGCTCCCTCGACTCCCGATGGGAGTAGCGTCACCGGCCATGCGCCAAATTTCCTGGACAAGATCGCCGCGGCGCGGTTGGAAGTTCTGACGCTGTTCGAATTGACCAGTGACCTCGGCAGTTCGCTCAGCCTGCAGGAGACGCTTTCCGTGCTGGCGACGCGACTGAAGCGGCTGGTCCCGTTCGACTCGCTGGCCATTTACTTCCTGCGCGACAACAAGTTGATTCCCGAATATGTCACCGGAGAGAACTTCCGGTTGTTCGCCTCGCTGGAAATCCCCTACGGACAGGGGTTGAGCGGATGGGTGGCCGAGCGGCGGCAACCGATTCTCAACGGCAATCCCTCGGTAGAGCCGGGCTATCTGAACGATCCGACGAAGTTCTCGACGCTGCGGTCCGCGCTGGCGGTGCCGTTGGAGGGCGCGCAGGGCGTGGTCGGCGTTCTGTCGCTCTACCATGCCGACAAAGACGCGTTCTCGAGAGATCACCTGCGGATTCTGAACGGCATCAGCGCGAAATTGTCGAACTCCATCGAGAACGCCCTGAAGTTCCATGTGGCCGAGACGACCGCCACCACCGATTACCTGACCGGCCTGCCGAATGCGCGCAGCCTCTTCCCCCGTCTGGAGGAGGAACTGAACCGGTGCCGCCGCAACGCCGAACCGCTGGAACTGCTGGTTTGCGATTTGAACGGGTTCAAACTGGTCAACGACCGGTTCGGCCATTTGGAAGGGAATCGGGTGCTGCGTGAGGTGGCCTCCAGGTTGCGCGAGAATTGCCGGGAGTACGACTACGTCGCCCGCATGGGCGGGGATGAGTTTGTGATCGTCATGCCCGGGGTGGATGCGGGGAACTTCGATGTCCGCGCCGCGCAACTCTCGCAACTCGCCGCCGACGCCGGGCGGATGATCACCGGGGAAAATGTTCTGTCCTGCGCCGTTGGCTGCGCCCGGTATCCGGAAGACGGCTCCGACGCGGAACTGCTTCTATCCATTGCCGACCAGCGTATGTACCGTCATAAATACGCCAGCCGGCAACTGGCTGAAGATGGAAAGTCGGCGGTGGATCGAGACGGCTGGCCTCAGGCCAAGACGCCTTCCTCTACCCTGGCCAGTACATAGGGTCCTTCGGGAATGACCGCGATGCGGGCGCCGGATGGCAGCCCGGCGAGCGCGGCCGCGACGGCGTCGTTCACATCGGCGAACGTCCGGCCCCACAGCTTGTCCTGGTAGCGCGCCTCCAACCCGGGAACGTGGAAGAGCAGTTCTTTATCGCGGCAGACGAGCGCCAGCTTTTCCAGCTGCCACTGGTCGACGACGACGGGGTTATCGGCCACGTGGTCCAGGAAGGCTTGCGGGGTAGGGAAGCGCTCCAGCATTTCGCAGAACTCCGGCGCGCCGGCGCCTTCGGTGCAGGCCGAGACGACCAGAATCCGGCCACCGGGTTTGACGATGTGGCTGGCGGCGGTGATTCCCTTTACGGTTTGGTAGAACGTCAGATCCAGCGGATAGCCGGCGGAGGTGGTGATGACGGCGTCGACGGGCTCTTCGATGCGTTCCAACATGACCTTACCGACGAACTCCATGCCGCGGCGGTGGGCCTGTTCGGGATGGCCGGCGAAGACCTGGGCGATCTTGCGATCGCGCGTGAGAGAGACGTCGACCAGGAAGTCGTGCCGGGCGATGCGGGAGATTTCGATCAGCTCGCGGTGGAGCGGATTGTCTTCGACCGAGCCTTCGACGGCGCGTTTGTCGCGCATGAACTTGGGGCTGTGGAGAACCTTAATCGTCTCCTGGGCGGCGAGGCCGGGGGCGATGAGCTTGCGGCCGCCGGAGAACCCGAGCATCAGGTGCGGCTCGATGAAGCCGAGGGTGATGTGGAGGTCGGCGTCGATAAAGCGCGAATCGATGTGGACGGGGGTGCCGGTGGAGGTGTCGCCCAGATAGGTATGTTCGGAGAGAACCTTGGCGTGGTGGTTCACGACGCGGATTTTCCCGTAGAGATCCGGACCGATGATCTCGGCGATCTCCTCTTCCGTCGCCGGGCGGTGGAGTCCGGTGGCGATCAGCACCGTGGTGTTTTCGCGGGTGATACCACCCTGTTCCAGGCGGGCCAGCAGCGGCGGCAGGACCAGCCGATTAGGCGCCGGACGGGTGATGTCACAGACGGAAATCGCGGCGGTCTTCTTGCCTTGGGCCAGTTCGACGAGGGGGGCCGTGCCGATCGGCGCGTCCATCGCTGCTTCGAGAGCGGCGATGCCATCGTCGAGCGCTACCGCCGAGCGGGCCTCCAAAAACTGATACCGCAGTGTGTCGGGCAGCTCCGCGGCGAGCCCGGTCTTTCCAAACGCCAGTTCAATACGCATCTTTTGCAACGTATCATGTTTCCGCCATGAAACGCTTCTCGAAATTTATTCACAAATCTTTGCGCATCTATTTTCCTGTTTGACGCGTTAAAGAAGTGAGGGGATTAGACGATGAGCCTACCAATGGCACTACCGAGCACTGGACTAGCCGCTACCGCGGTCGTAGCCGGTCTATATATTCTCAGCTTGTTCCTCACTTCTTTAACCACCCGTCCGCCCCGCGTTGAATCCCAGGATTCCTAGGGGCAACAGTTCCGATAGCCGCGCCTGCCAAATGGCGGTTGAATTGCACTATAAATGCGCGGAGGTTATATGCCAGTCTCGGGACTCATTGCTGTTTTCGTCATTCTGGGCTTGTTTCTCAGCATGTTGACCTCTGCCGCTCCGCCGGTGCCGGCGAAAGGCGATAAGCCCCCTTCCGACACAGCACCGTAGCGTTTTCGGACACTGTGCCCAAACGGGCCGCGCTACAATGTGCCAATGAACGGGTCTTTTCGGCGGCTTTTCCTGATCGCTTTCGCTTTAGCGACTTTGGCGGCGCAAACGCCGGAATATGACATTTGGATTGCGGGAGGCCGGATCGTCGATGGCGCCGGCAATCCCTGGTATGTCGGCGACGTAGGCATAAAGGGCGACACGATCGTCTACGTGGGCCCGGCGAAGAAAGTGACGGCGCGGCAAACACTGGACGCCCGTG
>JBIKOG010000119.1:0-22923 GCA_044358225.1 Bryobacteraceae bacterium
CGCCTTACCCGGTGGGGGAGTATCTCACCCGCTTCTCGAAGGTACCGGCCACCACCAACTTCGGGATGATGCTGGGGCAGGGAACGGTTCGCGAAAAAGTGATTGGGCTTAAAGACCGTAAGGCCACGCCGGAAGAGCTGGATAAGATGCGCGAGATCGTCCGGCAGTCGATGCGCGAGGGCGCCTTTGGGTTGTCGACCGGACTCTTCTATGTGCCCGGTGCGTTTACGCCGACCGAGGAAGTGGTGGCGCTGGCCAAGGTGGCTGGCGAGATGGGCGGCATTTACACGTCGCATATGCGGGACGAGGCGGCTAAGAGTGTCGATTCGGTGAAAGAGTTGATTCGGATTGGCGAAGAGGGGCATCTGCCGGCGCAGATTACGCACCACAAAATTATGGGCGGCAAGAGCTGGGGCCAATCGGTGGAGACGCTGCGGCTGGTGGAGGAGGCGCGGGCGCGGGGCGTCGATATCTCGATCGATCAGTATCCGTACACGGCGTCGTCGACGGGACTAGCGGCGTTGGTGCCCAAGTGGGCGCTGGAGAGCGGGCAGAAGTCGTTCAAGGAGCGGGCGGCGTCGCCGGAGGCGCGGGCGCGGATGAAGCAGGATATTGTCGTCAATTTGAAGGTCGACCGCGGGTCCGGGGACCTGCGGAATGTGGTGTTCGCCAGTTGCACAGGGGACCGGACGCTGGCGGGGAAGAGCTTGCGGGATTTGACCGGATCGGACGACTTTGAGAAGGCTGCCGAACACGTGGTGCGGTTGCAGGAGCTGGGCGGGTGCTCGTGTATTTACCACGCGATCTCCGAGGACGACGTGGTGCGCATCATGCGGTATCCGGGGACGATGATCGCCTCCGATGGCGGCATTCCGGTGTTCGGCCAGGACGTGCCGCATCCGCGCAGTTATGGAACGTTCGCGCGGGTGCTGGGGCGCTATGTGCGGGAGAAGAAAGTGATCACGTTGGAGGACGCGGTGCGCCGGATGTCCGGGCTGCCGGCCGGCCGTTTTCGCATCATGGACCGCGGGTTGCTGCGGCCGGGGATGAAGGCCGATGTCGCGGTTTTCGACGCGAATACGGTGATTGATAAGTCCGAATTCGGCAATCCGCACCAGTATGCCGAGGGGTTCGCGCATGTGATCGTCAACGGCACGCCGGTGCTGGTGGATGGCAAGATGCTGCCGGCGCGGCCGGGGCGGGCGATCTACGGGCCGGGGTATCAGAAGTAATGCCGGCCGCGTGTGAGATTCGACCGGCGCAGGCGGAGGACATGGACCTGGTGCGCGCGCTTTTCCGCGAGTATCAGGCCTATATCGCCGTCGACCTGTGCTTCCAGAGTTTTGAAGAAGAGTTGGCCGGGCTGCCTGGCCGGTATGCGCCGCCGCAGGGGACGATATTGCTGGCGGGCGATGGGGCGGGTGTTGTCGCGCTGCGGGCGCTGGATCCGTTTACGGCGGAGATGAAGCGGCTTTTTGTGCGGCCGGAATTTCAGGGGACCGGGCTGGGGCGCGCGTTGGCCGAAGCCGCGATCGACGTGGCGCGCACGCGCGGGTACTCCCGGCTGCGGCTGGATACATTGCCGCAGATGGGCACCGCGATTGCGATGTACCGGCGGTTGGGGTTTGTGGACATCGCGCCCTATACGGCGAACCCGATTGAGGGAGCGTTGTACTTGGAGTTGGCCCTTTAACGGCTGTGGCCGGCGTCCTGGTAGCGCTGCAACAGGGCCGTGAGGCGGGCTACGATCTTGGGATTCGAGTCGTAGACGTTGTGATCCTCGTGCGGGTCGTTCAGCAGATTGTAGAGTTCAACCGTCGGCTCGCCGGGTTTGGGAACGATCTTCACGGGTGCGGAGAAGCCGCCGGAGCCGCGGCCGAGGACCAGTTTCCAATCGCCCTGGCGGATGGCGAAGACGCCGGAGGCCGAGTGGTGGACGACGGCTTCGCGCGCGGCGCCGCGCTGCTTGCCGGTGAGGATGTTCAGCAGGCTGACACTGTCCTCGCCCATGGTGTCGGTCAATGGAATGCCCTGGATCTGGGCGATAGTGGCGAACACATCGGTGAGGCAGATGGTCTGGCTGGAGGTGGTTCCGGGCTTCACCATGCCGGGCCAGCGAACCATAAAGGGGACGCGGTGGCCGGCTTCCTGGATGTCGGCTTTCTGGCCTCGCCAGGTGGCGTTGGCCCAGTGGCCGATGGCTTCGCGGGAGTCGCGTTCCTCCCATGGGGCGCCGTTGTCGGAGGTGACGATGACCAGCGTGTTCTTCGCCTTCCCGGTGCGTTCCAGGCTTTCCAGAATCTTGCCGATCGAGGCGTCGGTCTCTTCGACGAAATCCCCGTATAGCCCGGCTTTTGACTTGCCCTGGTAGGGCTTCGATGGCACCCACGGCGTATGCGGCGCCGGCAGCGGGACGTAGGCGAAGAAGGGGCCCTTCTCCTTTTCCACGAACTCGCAGGCGCGTTTGACGATGGCCGGCACTACTTCTTCCATTTGGAACGAGGGCGCGCGCGGGCCGCCGCGCCAGTAGGGGCCGCGTTTGATTTCGCCGTTGTCGGCGATGGTGGAGGTGGGCGGCTCGACGGCGCGGTGGTTGTCGATAAAGACATACGGCGGCATGTCGAGTGACGCTGGAATGCCAAAGAACTCGTCGAAACCAAAGTCATTCGGCGAGGGGGTAAATGGCTTTGCGAAATCTACTTTCTCGTCGTTGCCCAGGCCTAAGTGCCACTTACCGAAGCCACCGGTGCGGTAGTTGCGTTGCGATTTGAGCAGGGAAGCGATGGTGGCGCGGCCGGGCTCGATCAGGGCAGGGGAGTAGCCGTTGCCGACGCCGCTTTTCATGCGCGTGCGCCAGCAGTAGCGTCCGGTCAGCAGGCCGTAGCGGGTGGGCGTACAGACGGAGGACGGCGAGTGGGCGTCGGTGAAACGCATGCCTTCGCGCGCCAGTCTGTCCATGTGCGGCGTCGGGATCTTGGATTCAGGGTAGTAGGCCTGGACGTCCCCGTAGCCGAGATCGTCGCAGAGAATCAGCAAAATATTGGGCTTTTGCGGCGTTTGGGCGAACAGGCCGCCGCCCAGCGCCAGGAAGGCGCGGCGGGAAAGGGATTGGCTCATGGTGGTTAGTGCTTGTGCTTGGCGTAGTGCTGGCGGAGGAGGTCCTTGCCGTAATCGTTGCCGTTGGGGGTGCGGATGACGACGTGGACGTGCTCCTTGTTGGGCGACTGGTCCTTCATCATGCCGCGCAGGCCGGCCGGGCGTTGGTGGTCAAATTCAATCAGAATCACGGGGCTGTGGATGCGGTAATAAAAGACACTGGCGTCGTCGGTGCCGCCGATCCAGGCAAAGTAGGTTTTGTCTAAGTGCTTCTCCACTTCCGCCATTTTTACCCTCGCGTGGCCGTCGTCCATGTTACTTACGTATTTAGCCACAACGCCGAGCATCGCCTTCTTTTGCGCCGCGGTCATTTCCGCGCCCTGCACCCCGGCGTAATCCAGAACCACGTTGTCCTTGAACGCCTCTCCCACGTTGTTGTTCGCGGGCTTGGCGGTCTCCAGGATCGCCTTTTTCTTCTGCCCGGCGTCGAGCGAGCGGATCAGCGCCAGCCCCAACTTCGGCTCTTCCTGTAGGATCGACGTTCCTTTGTATTTGCCGGAAGTCGCGATCACCGGTTCTGACCCAACAAAGGTCGGCGTCATTACCACCTGGTCACCAAGGACGAAGTAGTTGATGATCAGGTGGTGGCCGTCAATCTGCCAGCCCCACGGCTTATCTTTCGACGGTTCGCCCATCACAGTGATGTGATAGCGCCACTCGCCGTACTGCACGAAATCGTTGTTGTTGAGCTCGCCCAGCGTCTCGTTCAGCTTCATGATGTCGCGCGAGAGTTTGAGGCCGTTGGCGCTCAGCGACGCGCGCAGCAAGGCGAAGCCCAGCTCCCGCTGCTTCTCGTTCATCTCCAGGAAGCTCACGCCCTGCCGCACGTAGAAGTGCTGGTTCATCCACTTGCGCCACTCGCTGTCGTCGATGGGGAACTTCGTCTTCGCGCGTTGCGCGTCGGTCAACCCGGCCAGAAACGCCACCGCGGCCTTCCGCACCGGCTCGGTCGAAACGCCCGTCGATTTCACCGGAAACAGTCCCGGTTCCACGGTTCCATTCGCGGTGACGCCGCGGAACGGTTCTTTCAACCCCGTCTGCTCCGCCGCCAGGCTGCGCTTCTTGAACGCTTCCTGCAGGTCTTCGGAGAAGGCCACTGCCATCACGACGCCAGTCCAAACGATGAGCCGTTTCATGGCCCCTACTCTAACAAATGGCCGGGGCTGGTCACCAATCTTCAAGGGGCGAAGCCTCGTGATAGACTACCCGGCGAAACCGAAACCGAGTATCCCGCGCATGAAAGTCAATAAATTCCAACAGTCCATCGCCGCCACCGGAACCGCCGCCGGCCATATGATCAGCGACTTCGGTACGCGCAACATAGCCCGCATCGTCGCCGGCGCCAATCCCGATTTCGTCATGATCGACATGGAACACACCGGCTACGACACCGAACGCATTGCCGATCTCTGTGCCTGGTTCCGCGCCACCGATATCGCCCCGTTTGTTCGCATTCCGCAAGGTCTTTATCACTTCTGCGCCCGCACGCTCGACGCCGGCGCGCTGGGCATCATGGTGGCCAATGTCGAAACCGCGCAGCAGGCCCGGGAGATCGTCGACGCCTGCAAATACGCCCCGCTTGGCCGCCGCGGCGTGGCTCTTGGCGGCGCGCACAACGACTTCGTTATGCCGGACCCGGTGGAGTATTTCCACTACGCCAACCAGAACACCACCGTTATCGCCATGATCGAATCGCCCATCGGTCTGGCGAATATCGACGCGATTGCCGCCACGCCCGGAGTCGACGTTCTGTGGGTCGGCCACTACGATTTGACGCAGGCCATGGGCATCCCCGCGCAGTTCCAACACCCCGATTTTATTGGTGCGCTCCGCGCTGTCACCGCTGCCGCTCGCCGGCACGGCAAGCAGGCGGGCATCCAGCCCGGCCGCGTCGAAGACGCCCAACAGTGGCGCGACCTCGGCTTCAATGTCATCAGCTGGGGTATCGATTACGCCGTCTATCGCGCGGCGCTCGCAAGCGGCATTGAAACGGTTCGCCATATACTGAATGGATAGTGGAATATCCGATCGTAGACGGCCGGGTACAAACCCGGGCTCTCGAATATCACATCACAGATCACTGCAATCTGCGCTGTGATCACTGCTGCTCCTTCTCGCCCATCCTTAAAAAATGGCTCGCCGATCCGGTGGCGTTCCGTGAAGATTTAATCGCCGTTCGCCGCGTGGTTCGGCCGGAGTTTCTGAAGATCGTCGGCGGCGAGCCGCTCCTCCACCCGGCGCTTGAAGAACTGCTGGTCACCGCCCACGAACTGCAGGTCGGCGCGCGTATTCAGCTCACCACCAACGGCATCCTCCTGCGCAATCTCACGCCCCGCTCCTGGGACTGCATTCAGATGCTCTCGGTTTCGCTCTATCCGGAGCCGGCCTTGCCGAAAGACCTTATTCGCTACGTGGCTCGCGAAGCCGCCCGGCGAAATATCGAAGTCAGTTGGAAAATGCAGGATAAGTTCACCTGCCTCGATCGAACGGTGCTTGCCACCCGCGACGAAGCCCGCGATACCTTCGCCGATTGCTGGATCCGCCACCGTTGTAACTCCATCAAGAACGGCCGATTCTATTCCTGTACCCGCCCGCAGTACATCCAGAAGTTCGCCGCCGATGGTCCTCTCTTCGCCGAAGACGGCATCCCGGTTCATGTTGAAGATGCCGCCCTGCTCGCCGCGACCATTCGAGAGCACCTCACGCAGACCGAGCCCCTCCACTCCTGTTTTCTGTGCAACGGCGGCCAGGCTCATCTTGATACTCATCGCCAACTCAACCCGCAGGCCATCCGCGACAAGCGCGAACTGCTCGTCTCCCTCACCACCCAGATCACACCATGAGCCCCCTCGGCGACGCACTACTGGCCGCACTCTCCCGCCTACCAGCCGGCGCGGGAATCCCGGTGGCCGTCAGTGGCGGGTTGGACTCCTGGGTGCTCGCTCTCCTGCTTCGCCGCCTCGGCCGCGAGGTGGCCGGTTACACGCTCGTCTCCCGCGTCCAGGGCTACTGCGAATGGGAACAAACCCTCTCCCTCGCCGGCCAGTTTGACGTCCCTGTTCATCCCATCGAAGTCGCCAGTTTCGACGCGGCTCTGCCTCGGTTCCTCACCGTCACCCGGACTCCCATTTACAACCTCCACCCGGTCTCCAAGCTCCTGCTCGCCGAGGCCCTCGCCGCGCGCGGGATTGCCCACATCGTCACCGGCGACGCGGCCGATCAGGTCTTTCGCTGCGAATCGGATTGCGACCTCCTGCCCCTCACTCAGGCCTGCTTTCGCCACTGCCAAGTCGAACTGATCACGCCCTTCCTCGCGCCCGAAGTCCGGGCCCTCTGCACCGTTCCGGACCCCGATAAACGCCCGCTCCGCGAACTAGCCGCCGCCCTCGGGATCCCCCCCATTCCCAAACGCCCCACCCTCTATCCTGGCAGTCACATTCTCACTCACTCGACACAAATGCTGGAGGCCCTGCAATGTGCGGCATCGCCGGGCTGATTCGGTATCACGGTCTTACCCTCGCCGACCGCTCCCGCGCCTCGCGCCTCCAGTCGCTCCTTCGCCACCGCGGCCCCGATGACGAAGGCATCGTCGCTCTCCCCAATGCCGTGTTTGTCCAGACGCGTCTGGCCCTCGTCCAGCCCGACCCGCATCCGCTGCCCCTCCAATCGCCGGATGGCCGCTACACTCTCACCTACAACGGCGAGGTCTACAATCACGCCGCTCTGCGCACCGAACTGCGCCACCACCACGACTTCCAAACCGCTACCGATACCGAAGTCGTCCTTGCCGCGCTCGTCCACTGGGGCCCCCGTGCCCTCTCCCGCTTCGAGGGCATGTTCGCGCTGTTTCTCTGGGATTCCCACCAGCACCACGGCCTTGCCGCCGTCGATCCGCTCTCGGTAAAGCCGCTCGTCTACCACGCCTCCGAAAGCCAGTTCGCTTTCTGTTCCGAAGCCGGTCCGCTACTTGAAGCCGGCGCGCTTCCCTTCCGCCCACGCGAAGAAGCCATCGCCGAGTACCTCGTCGCCCCGTATTTCAGCAGCTCCCACCAGCTCCCCTTCGCCAACCTCCAACGCCTCCTCCCCGGCCACTATCTGGAGCTCGCCGGCAACTCCGTTTTCCTCGGCACTTACCGCTGCGCCGCCGCCACGCCGCCCGCGCTCCTGCCTGCCCTTCGTCACGCCGTCGCCACCCAGTCCAACGCCGCCAAGCCCGTCGGCCTCTTCCTCTCCGGCGGCGTCGATTCCAGCCTTCTGGCTGCGCTCGCCCCGGCGCCCATGCCCGCCTTCACCATCGATTACGATCTCCGCCCCGAACACTTCGAAAACTCCCTCATCGTTCGCAGTGACGACGTCCCCTTCGCCCGCCAGGTCGCCGCCCGCCACCATCACCCCCACCACATCGTCACCTCGCCGGACTTCGACACCGCTCTCGAGCGCACGCTCCGCACCAACGACCTCATCGCCGCCTGGGAGCAGGAGGTCTCCCAAAATCTCCTCGCCGCCGCCGCCGCGCCGCACGTCAAAGCGGTGCTGGTTGGCGACGCCGCCGATGAAACCCACTTCGGCTACTCCTTCCTCTTGCACCCCGAACGACTCGCCTCGCCCGCGCCGCTGCTGGATTACTTCGGCTGTCTGCCTGCCCGCATCGGCCCCGCCCATTTTGTCGATAAATACCGCGCCTTCGCCGAATCGGAAGGGCACAACTGGCGTACGCCCGATGACCAACGACTGGCCATCACCTGCCTCATTCGCCACTTCTGGCTCACCCGCTTGCTGCACAACGGCGACATTCACCTCATGGCGCATTCCGTCGAAGGCCGCGTCCCGTTTGCCGACCCCTCCGTCCTCGCCTACGCCGCGCAGGTTTCCGCCGCTACTGGCCTCGAAAACGGCATCGAAAAGCATCACGTCCGCCGCGCCGCCGCCGAAGTGTTGCCGCCGGAAATCGCCTGGCGTCCTAAGTCGGCGCTGACCAAGAATCTCAACGCCCGCCGCGCCATTTACCGGCTTTTCCAAAAACGCTGGAAGCTGCACGGCGAATCTCTCACTCCCTACCTCCCGCCCGACAGCCTGGCGAAACTCCCGCTGCCCGCCACCGATCGGGAAACCGGTCTCTGCTTCCGCGCCGCCGCCCTGCTCACCTGGTTCGCCCGCTTCGACGTATGAACATCCTCTTCGCGCTCATTCCCGAAAAAGGTCACGTCAATCCCTACATCGGCCCCGCGCAGGCGCTCGCCGCCCGCGGCCACCAGGTCACGGTCCTCGCGCCCGGCGACATCTCCGTGCAGTGCGCCGCCGCCGGCCTTTCTTTCGC
Organism: Bryobacteraceae bacterium; assembly: GCA_044358225.1. Lineage (GTDB taxonomy): Bacteria > Acidobacteriota > Terriglobia > Bryobacterales > Bryobacteraceae. Next base: position 8,474 of record JBIKOG010000119.1, read on the forward strand.
TCCCGATCTCGTCCCGCCAACCCAGGGCCCGCGTCCTACCCACGGCGCCGAACTGGTGTCGCTCATCCAGGACGCCCCGCGTCTGGCAGCCTGGATCGAACAACTCCTCCTCACCGATATTCCTCCGCAGGTCTCGCAACTTCGCCGCGCCATCGCCCGCCTCCACGCCGATATCGTCGTCATCGATCCGCTCTACTACCCCGCCGCCCTCGCCGCCCACTCCGAAGGCCTCCCCTGGGCCAGCGTCTCCAATTCGCTCAACCCCGTCCTGCCGCCCACGCTCACCAGCGCGCTCCTCGAAACCACCCGCGCCCTCTCTCCGCGACGCGACGAAATCTTCGCGCAATTCGGCCTCCAAGCCGCCTTCCGCGGCGCCGACGTGCTCTCTCCTTTCCTCACCATCGCCTTCACCACCGACGCCCTCTGCGGCCCGGTCCCCGGCGTCGAACTCGTCGGCCCCTCGTTCCCGCTCCACCAGCGCGGCGACGAAGTGCCCCTTCTGCCCCTCCCGGACAATCAACCCATCGTCTACGCCTCCTTCGGCAGCCAGATCTACCACTGGCCCGAACTCTTCACCAAGCTCCAATCTGCCGCCCGCCACGTCCATCTGGTCCTCTCCGTCGGCGACCTCGTCGACCATCTCCCGCCCTCCCCAAACTGCCAGTTCTACCGCTATGCCCCCCAACAGGCGCTCCTCCAAAGGGCCCATGCCTTCCTCACCCACGGCGGCGCCAATAGCTTCATGGAGGCCATCGCCGCCAACGTCCCCATGCTCCTGTCGCCCATGTGCAACGATCAGTTCCACCAGGCGCACTTCCTCTCGCAAGCCCAAATCGGCCTCGCCGCCGACCTCCGAACCCTGCCGGAACCGGAGATCACCGCCGCCCTCGACGCCTTGCTCACCCCCGGTCCCATTCGCCGTAACCTCGCCGCGTTGTCTCGCACCTATCAATCCAACGGCGCTCTTCGCGCTGCCCAATTGATCGAGCAACTCCGCCCATGAAGATCCCCATCGGCATCACCGCGCGCAACGAAGCGGCCACCATCCTCGGCCTCATCGCCTCCCTGCGCGTCTCCATTTCACAAGCCACCAAAACCCTCGGCGTCGAGTACGAAGTCCACGTCCTGCTGAACGATAACGAAGACAACACCGCCGACCTCCTCGCCTCGCAACCGGATCTCTTCCTCTGGGAAACCCACGGCGGCCTCGTCGAAGCCCAGCGTGCCCTCGTCGCCGCCAGCCCCCGCGTGCCCTTCGTCATCTTCACCGATGCCGATATCCTCCTTCACCCTGACACCATTACCCAACTCACCGCCGCGCTCCAATCCAACCCCAGCCTCCAAATTGCCTACGCCGCCAAGCTCCCCGTCCAGCCCAAACGCCGCACGCCCCTCGCCCGCGCCCTTTATCTCTATAACCTCAACGAGGGATATCAAACCACGCGCAACTACTGCAACGGCCAGTGCTTCGCCATTCGCCACTGGAACATCCCCACGGTCGATGAACTCCACTGGGACATCGCCGCCGATAACCCATTCCTCAACCTGGCCGCCGGCATCCGCACCGACGATATTTTTCTCTCTCGCGGTGTGCTTCGCCGCCACGGTCCCGCGGGCCTGGAATGCGTGCCCGCCGCCGTTCGCTACCGCCCGCCGGAAACACTGCGCGGCATGTTCCACAAATACCAGCGCATGTGCCTGGAAATTGAGCGAATGCATCACTATTTTCCCGATTCCCGGCAAACGCACAGCCGTCTCGGCCGCCGCGCGCTTGATCGCTCTCTCCTCCGTCAGGCCCCGCTTTCCGAACAGCTCTACTACGGCCTCTTCCAAGCCGCGTTGGTGTTTTGCAAACTCGCCTACTCCGCCCAGCGCATCTACTACACCCACCTCTCCAACGAGCCCTGCCCCACCTGGCGTCCCGTTCAGGAAACCAAGGAGCCGCTCGAATAGTGCGCCCCTACCGCCACCCGGATCTGCAAGGTCTCGAAGTCTGGCAGGGCATCGCCCGCCACTCCACGCTGCACCAGCTCCGCCACGATAAACCGGCCTACTTCGCCGGTCTCGACGAGTTTCTCTCCCAGCTCCACTCGGGCTCCGCGCAAACCGCCGCTGCCGACTCTCTCGCCCCCGCCACGGGTTTCGAACGACTCCTCCTCGCCGGTGGCGATGCCGCCGAAGCCGCGTCCGTCCTCCGTTGGCCCAATGAACTCGCCGCCCCCGGCCCCTTCGCCCTGCGCGCCGGTGCCGAAGCCATCTGGCGCGAACAGGGCTGGCGGAACCCCATCGCCATCGACCTCGGTCAGACCCGTCTCAAAATCCTCACGCCCCACGCCAATCGCGCTATCGAACGCGACGAAGCCCACCTTCCCTTTGGCCGCGCCGCGCTGCCCGAAGCCAAGGCCCGCGCCCGTCTCCGCGAATGGCTCCATGCCCATCTGCCCGCCGAATTCGATGGCGTGCTGCTCGCCCTGCCCAACGCGATCGATCCCACTGGTGTCGCCGAATCCTCCACCTACCCCGGCCTCTACGGCCCCGTCGAACCCATCTTCGAAGGGCTCTTCGGCCAAGCCCCGGTGCTATATGGAAACGACGCCATTCTCACCGCCCGCGGGTGCCCGCCCGCGGACGGCGAAAAGACGCTTCTGCTCACGCTTGGTTTTGGTGTCGGCGCGGCACTGTGGTACTAACGCGCCCTACTCCGGCGGCGCCGGCGGAGCCTCGCGCGGCGCCAACGGCGCAAACGCCGCAAACCCAGCCGCGTTCGTCCGCAGTGCCAACCCCGTCACCGCCTTCGTCCCATCCACCACCACTACCCGCACCGTTCCGCTTTTCAATTCTTTGAACGCTTCATTCAGCACCACCACGCGCAGCGCTCCCGCCGGTAATGTCAGCGTGCTCGTACCCACGTTTTCCCCATCCCGGTTGAACGCCCATAGACCCAAATTGCTCTCGGCGTCCAAAGACGTGTTCACCAGAATCAGGCCCGTCGTGCTGGTCGCCGTATCCGACAACGGAACGGAAAACACCGGTTCCACGTCCGGCTGCAACGGCGTAATGAACTCCCGCGCCGCGCCATTGGTGGCCGTGTTGCGCACTACCACGTACCCCGAGAATCGGTCCGTCTGCGTTTCGGCCGCGCAGTACACCCACGCCGTCGTCAGCGCCGTCGCCGTGCTCACCGTGCTGAAGGACTCGGTCGAAAACTTCGCAATGCGGGACTCCGTATACCCCGTTCGCTCGTCCGGTCCCGAGAAGCTGAACTGCAACGGGCGTTCCTCCCCATTCGTCCCCACAAACTCGCAGCCCACGTTGATCTCGCGGTCCTCCAGGTTCGTCAGGTAAAGCGTACTGGTCCACGCGCCGCTCGACAGTAAATAGGGGAACACGTGATCGACGTCCGGGAGCACCGCAAGTTGCCGTCCCCTGTCCTTCGCCGCCATCCGCCGCGCTCCCGTTTCTCCGTATGCCGCCGCAACCGCCAGCAGGCAAACCGCAATCCGTGTCCAAATCGTTTTTGTTCTCATTTGTTTATTCCTCCGGTCTTCAATCATTCACAATGCTTCCGCCGCCGTTGCCGGGCAGCGCAGCCAAAACCATCCATCAAATGCCCGCTCTTCGCCGCCGTTCTGGGTTTCTTGTGGGCAGCGATTGACTTACGTCCAGGTTCCAAGTCGTCGGTTTTCCTCAGTATCTACGCAGTTACAAAAGTAGATCGATCGAAACCCGGATTCGCTCCATGAGAATAACATGGCGCCCCGGCCGTCTTGACGAATCCGCGCCATCGTGAGACAGTGACGAACCACCAATGGAGTCCCTATGAATCGCGTGCAACGCTACCGCGCCGAAAAAGCGCGAGGGAAGGCCTCGGTTTTTGCCCGCCTCGCCGCCTTCGGCATCGGCAAACTGATCGCCCTCATGCTCGGCCTCAGCGTGGCCATCGGCCTCGGCTCCGTGCATCTCATTCCTCTCGCCGTCAAGGCTGGCCTAGCGCCCCCGGTGGCCGACAAACTGCCCTACGCCGGCTTCGTCGCCGGTGCTCTCATCGGCCTCGCCGCCGCCATCTCCCGCGCCGTCATGGATGCCTTACAGATCGGCCTCGCCATCCCTCTCGCTCTCGTCGCAGTTGCCGGGTCGCTCCTCGCCGTCATCAGCAGCGCCCTCTGGACCATCGCCTACATCGACGCCTTTCTCGTCGCCGCCGCACTCATCGCCGTCTTCGCCCTCGTCGCCTTCGTCCTCGATAAACTCCTGGGAACCCCGCGCCATGACGCCTAGCCGCCTCACCCTCGTCGCCGCGCTCTTCTGCCTTGCCGCCTGCGAACGCGAAGGCACCCGCATCCTCAACGAACGCCGCGCCGCCGTCTCCGCCAAGCTCGATCGCGTCCAGAATTTGCGCGCCGCGCTCGCCTCCGTTCCGCCCGTCACAGCGGCCAGCCTCACCCTCGGCCCCACCCCGCTCACCTTCACAGGGCTCCCCACCGCCACCGTCGTCTACGAACAGGCGCTCACCGATCTGCGCGTTCTCAATGAAGCCGGCCCTCACTACCGCACCCGCATCCCGCAAGCCCAGTTGCTCGAAGACTGTGGCGAACTCCTCCGCCGCGGCGCCGATGACGCCATCCCCGCCGTTGCCAAGACCCGCCTGGACAGTTGCATCAATATCGAATACATTTTCATCCTCCGAACCCGCGTGTTTACGGACCACGATTTCCAGGGCGACGTCATCGCGTTCTCTCTCGCCACCGGCCGCCCCATCGGCGGTTTCCCGCTCGACTTCACCAGCGCCAGCCGCACCGACACGGTCACCTCCAACTCCTACACCACCACGCCCCGCCGCCGCGGCCGCACTCCCAGCGTCACCAAACACACCACCAGCCGCACCGTAAACACAGACGCCCAGCAAGTCCGCTTCGACCTCGCCGACGCCATCGAAGCCGAAATCAACGCGCTCACCCCCATCCACGTCCCCGCCGCGAAGTAACGACTCATTTGCGCCGCTCCCGGCGTCTCGGCTGCATGGAATGTTTAATGAAGGGCACTACTCCGCCGATAAGCCAAGGGTGAAAGCGGTTCTGCATCTGGCTACTTTTCTTTGGGTTGCCATTCTGATTACACAAATTGGCACTTGGTCGGCCGCCCACGCCATCCCGCTGCAAAGTGCCGGTCTATCCGTCTCCCTATCTCCAAGTCCCAAATGGCGCGCCGTCCACGTGCTGGTGGACGATTGCGCCTGCTCGCGCGCCGTCGCCGAACACCTGGCCCACCGCGGTCCCCAACCCGGCTGGGTGGAGGAAGTCTGGATTCTCAACTCCGCCGGTCATCTCGCCGTGCCCGGTCTGCCCACCACGCTGCTCACCCCCGCCCGTGCCCAGGCCGCTGGCATCACCGGTGGCCCCCGGCTGCTACTTTTTAACCCCGATGGAACCCTCGCCTGGTCCGGTGGTTACAGCCCCCGGAAACCCCGCGGCACGGCCAACCTGGCCGATCTATCTGTCATGCGTGCCGTCTCTATAGGGCAACTCCCGGCCCCCGTCCCCGTCTTCGGCTGTCCGCGAGTCAACCCCAATTTGAGTGAACTCTGATGACTTTCGAGCAATACGAACATTCCTACCGCCGGCGTACCAACTCTCGCGTCCTTGCCATTCTCGCCGCGCAAACTCCCATCTTCTTCGCCACCGCCGCCTATAACCAACTGCCGCTCTGGCCCATCATCGGCTGGACCCTCTTCACCCTTCTCCTTCCAGTCCTCTATTGCAGATGGCAACCGGAGTCCCGCGCCGCCGCCCGTGTTGTCGCCGTCGCCGCTATGTTCCTTAGCGCCATCTTTATTCACTCCGCCCGCGGCGCCTCGGAAGCCCATTTCCACGTCTTCGTTACGATATCCATCCTCATCGTTCTTGCTGACATGATCGCGTTACTCTTAGCCGCTGCCACCATCGCTGCCCATCACATCGCCTTCTTCTTCCTCTGGCCCGCCAGTATCTTCGACTATGCCGCCGGCTTTCCCGTCGTGCTCATCCACGCCGCCTTCGTCATCGCGGAAATCATCCCTGCCTGTCTTCTCGCTCGCCAGGTTCTCTCCTCCTCACTCGCCCACGGCCTCGCCACGGGAGAAATGACCGGGCAAAGTGCCCAGCTCAACGCCCAGGCCCAGACGCTCTATACCGCCGGTGAGGAACTCGCGCAAAGCGCCGCCGAGCAGGCCAACGCCATCCAGCAATCCGCTGAACTGCTTTCACAACGGCGCGAGGGCGTTCGTGAGGTCACCGAAATCGCCAGCCACGCGCGCCGATTGGCCAGCGAGTCCGCCCACGCCCTCAACCAGAGCGCAGAAGGCATGCTCCAACTCGACCGCCGGCTCGACAGTCTTGTCCGCGAAGCCGCCGCCGTCGGTGCCATCGCCTCCTCTGTCGATCAAATCGCCTTCCAAACCAATATCCTCGCCCTCAACGCCGCGGTCGAGGCCGCTCGTGCCGGTGAGGCCGGCTCCGGTTTTGCGGTCGTCGCCGATGAGGTTCGCTCCCTGGCGCTCCGCTCTGCCGAAGCCGCCAATCAGGCCACCGCGAAGCTCCAACTCATCCTCGAACAAACGCAAACCGCGCGACGCCTCAGTACTTCCATGCGCGCTTCCATTGAAAGCGTCGTCTCCGCCGATGAGATTCTCCACAAACGCATTGACTCTCTCGCCGAATCCAGCGCCCGCCAACTCCAACAACTCGGCGAAACCGAAGCCCAACTCACCCGCCTCCAGAACCTAACCCGCCGCGCCTCCTCCGGAGCCCAGCAGTCATCAGGCGCCGCCGCCGAATTGCGCCGCAGCGCCGATACCCTCGATAACATGGTCCGGCAGCTTACCTCTCTCGGTTCCTAGCGCGCTAGCCTGTGTAGATGGTCTCTCTCCGCTCCGCCACCGCCGCCGACGTCCCCCAAATTCTCGCCTACATCCAAGGCCTCGCCGACTGCGAAAAACTCACTCACGCCTGCGTCGCCACCGAAGACTCCCTCCGCCAAACCCTCTTCGGCCCCCACCCCTATGCCGAGGTGATCCTCGGTGAATACGATGGCGAACCCGCCGGCTTCGCCCTTTTCTTCCACAACTACTCCACCTTCCGCGCCGCCCCCGGTATCTACCTCGAAGATCTCTACGTCCTCCCCGAACGCCGCGGCCACGGCGTCGGCAAAGCCCTGCTCAAACAACTCGCCAAACTCGCCGTCGAACGCGGTTGCGCTCGCCTCGAATGGTCCGTCCTCGATTGGAACTCGCCCGCCATCGTTTTCTACAAATCCCTCGGCGCCGAACCCCAGGACGAATGGACCATCTTCCGCGTTACCGGCGACGCCCTCTCCACTCTCGCAAAGTAAACTGAACGGCCATTCCCCTGTAATATACTGTCCCGAGCCACAGAATGAATCTGTGGATTCAGGAGGTAGTAGTTTGAGTCTCAGTAGACGCATCCAGACGGCCGGTTTAGCGGCCTTTCTAGGCTTCGTAGCCATGGCGCAGTCCTTCACCGCCAGCGTGAACGGCGTCGTCGCCGACGAATCCGGCGCAAGTATCGTTGGCGCCAAAATCGTCGTCATCGATCAGCAGCGCGGCACTACATTCCGCGCCGATGCCGACGCCTCGGGACGCTTCGTCGTCACCGCTCTCCCGCCCAGCACGTATGTGCTCACCGCGGAGGCACCGGGCTTTAAGCGATTCTCCTCTGGACGCTTCTCCGTCGCCGTTCAGGAACAAGCCACCATCAATGCCAAGTTGCAGGTTGGTGATGTCACCACAACCGTCGAAGTCGAAGGTTCGGCTTCGCTCATCAACACCACCATCTCCAACCTCGGTCAGGTGATCGACAACAAGTACATCCTCTCCCTGCCCAACCTCGCCCGCAACTCCATGGGCCTCGCCTACCTCACCCCCGGTGTCGTCGGCTCCGGCGGCCGCCGTGGCGATTCCAACACCAACTTCGTCGCCAATGGCTCCCGCAATTCCACCTCCGACGTGCTCGTCGACGGTGTCACCGTGACCACTGTCGAACAGAACTCCGGCATCACCGATCTTAAGTTCTCCCCCTCCGTCGACGTCGTGCAGGAGTTCAAAATGCAAACGAACTTCTTCTCCGCCGAATACGGCCAGACCGGCGGCGCCGTTGTCAACATGGTCACCCGCTCCGGCACCAACGACTTCCACGGCACCGGCTACTACTTCCTCCGCGACGCGGCCCTCAACGCCAACGATTGGTTCTCCAATCGCGCCGGCCGCGCCCTGCCCGCCTTCCACCGCGATCAGTACGGTGGCGTCATCGGCGGCCCCGTCATCAAGAACCGCACGTTCTTCTTCGGCGGCTACGAATACACCAAACAGGAAAGCCCCACCAGTTCCGTGGTTTCCTTTCCCACCGATATCCAACGCGATGGCAACTTCTCCCAGACCCTCAACGGCTCCGGCCAGTTGATGACTGTCTACAACCCCTTCGACACCGCCACCAACGCCGCCAACGGTATCGATCGCCGCCCCTTCCCGGGCAACATCGTCCCCAAGTCGATGTTCGATCCCATCGCCGTCAAGGCCCTCTCCTTTCTCCCCAAATCCAACCAGCCCGGCGCCGCGTTCACCAACACCGCCAACTGGTTCGGCCAAGGCATCAATACCAGCAGCAACCACCAGCTCAACTCCAAGGTTGATCACAATTTCAACGCGGCCAACCGCGTCAGCGGCCGCTACAGCAATGTGCTCAGCACCGGGAGAAACCCCAATCTGTTTGGCGATAACAACCCCACCTACTGGACCGGCGGCTCCAACCAAACCAACACCAAGTCGATGGTCGCGGACTTTACCCACATTCGAAACGCCACCACCGTCTTCACCTTCCGCTACGGTCTTACCTACTCTGATTTCCATCGCGATCCCTTCACCTCCTTCGACCTGACCACTCTCGGTCTGCCGAAAAACATGAAGGATACCGCTACCAACCTGGTCTTCCCGCGCTTTGCTCCCGAAGGCTTCCAGGAGTTCGGTACGGAACCCTACTGGATCATGGATCGCCAGGAAGCTGTCCATCACTGGTCCGGCTCCATGGCCAAGGTCATGGGCGCACACAACATCAAAGTTGGTGGCGAACGCCGCTTCAATCAGCTGGACTATCTCCAGCCCGGCAACCCCTCCGGCCGCTTCAACTTCGGCCGCGGCGTTACCTGTAAGGATCGCTTCACCTGCCCCGGCAACGAAGGCAACGGCCTCGCCGCCATGCTCGTCGGTTGGGCCACCGGTAGCGAGTTCCAGATCGAACCCAAAGCCTTCTCCCGCTCCGCCTACTGGGGCTTCTACTTCCAGGACGACTGGAAGCTCTCCCGCAAACTCACCGTCAATCTCGGTCTTCGCTACGACTTCGACGTTCCCCGCTGGGAAACGCTCGATCGCTATAGCTACTGGGATCTGAACCAGCAGTCCGCCGTCAAAGCCACCGGCTACGACACCCGCGGCGTCATCAAGTTCGTCGACAAGGACCGCCGCTCGCCCTTCGATTCCGATCGCAACAACTGGCAGCCGCGCATCGGCTTCGCCTACGCCGCCAACTCGAAGACCTCCATCCGCTCCGGCTATGGCCTCTTCTACACCCTCTCCCGCGCCACCGTCTTCGGCCGCCCGGGCACCGGGTTCACCATCAACTCTCCGGCCATCTGGACCCTCGATTCCAATGCCACCCTCAACGCCCGGCTGAACAATCCGTTCCCCAACGGCCTGCTCCTGCCCCCGGGCCGCGCGCAGGGCGACAACACCCTGCTCGGCTTCAACGCCAGCACCATCGTCGCCTCCAACAACCGCAACCCCGAATACCACTCCTGGAACCTCTCCATTCAGCGCGAACTCGCTCTGCAATCGGTCCTCGAGCTGAACTACACCGGTAGCCGCGGCACCCACCTGTTCATGCCCATCACCACCCTCTCCCCGTTGGCCCAGTCCAACTGGACCCTGGGTCGTACGGCATTGGCGCAGCTGGTTCCCAACCCCTTCCTCGGGCAGATCACCGATTCCCGTTCTCCCCTCAGCCTGGCCACCGTCGCCCGCAGCCGCCTGCTCCGGCCCATGCCGCAGTTCGATGGCGCCGGCGTCGGCACCGCCGAACCCGCTCGTGGCGATTCCAACTACCACGCCCTCCAGGTCAAGTGGGAGAAACGCTTCAGCAAGGGCCTCACCATGCTGACCCACTACACCTGGTCCAAGATGATCGATAACGTCTCCCACAGCTCCGGCAACGTCTCCTGGCTCGGTGGCTCCACCGCCCTCCAGAACATCTGGGACCTCCGTGGCGAGCGTTCGCTCTCCTCCCACGACGTCGCCCACCGCGTCGTCCTCTCCGGCGCCTACGAACTCCCCTTCGGTCAGAAGCGGAAGTTCGGAGCCAACATGAACAAAGTGATGGATTGGATCGCCGGTGGCTGGAACTTGAGCGGTATGGCCGTTATGCAAAGCGGCATGCCCCTCCAGGTCACCCAGACCGGTGGCAACATCTGGGACGGCACTCAGCGTCCGAACCTGATCGGCGACCCCAGCACCTCCGGCGCCATCCAGGACCGCATCAACAACTACTTCAACCGGGCCGCTTTCTCGCAGCCCCTTGCCGACGTCCCCGGCTCCGCCCCCCGCAATCTCAACTATCGCGGGCCCGGCATCAAGACCCTCGACGCCGCTCTGTTGAAGAACTTCAACACCTGGGAAGGACAACGCTTTGAGTTCCGTCTCGAAGCCACCAACTTCACCAACACCCCGATGTTTGGCGACCCGGCCACCGGCTTCGGCGCCACCAACTTCGGCCAGATCACCGGCCTCCGCAATGGCGTCGGTCCGCGCAACATGCAAATCGGTCTGAAGTACTACTTCTAGACCGAACTATCAACTCCAAAACCATCGCCCACCGCGCCCCGCAAGGGGTTCGGTGGGCGAATAGCATATGCTATCTATCGTGCGCATTTTCCTGCTCGCGGCGGCTGCCGTTTTCCCCCTCCTCGCCGACCCCGGCGCCGACTTCTTCGAAGCCAAAGTTCGCCCCCTCCTGGCCGCTAAATGCTACGCCTGCCACAGCGCCAAATCGGCCGCCCCCATGGCCGGCCTGCGTTTCGACGACCCCGCTATCGCCCACAAATCCGCCGCCAAAATCCTCCCCGCCGTCCGCTATGAATCCATCGGCATGCCACCCACCGGCAAGCTAAAACCGGACGAAATCGCCACCCTCGAAAAGTGGGCCGAAATGGGCGCCCCCGTCCCCGCCACCCCCACCATCGCCGCCGTCAAATCCACTCAAAATACAAACCACTGGTCCTGGCAACCCCTCCGCCCCGCCTCCGGCAATATCGATCAACAAATCCGCGCCAAGCTCGCCGAAAATGGCCTCACCCCCGCCCCCGCGGCCGACCACCGCACCCTCATCCGCCGCCTCAGTTTCGACCTCACCGGCCTCCCCCCCGCAGCCTCCGACTACCAACTCACCCCCGAACAAGCCGCCGATAAATTCCTCGCCTCCCCCCGCTTCGGCGAACGCTGGGCCCGCCACTGGATGGACGTCGCCCGCTATGCTGACACCGGCTTCCTCAGCCGCGCCATCCTCCTGTCTTTCACCTACCGCGATTGGCTCATCGACGCCTTCAACAAAGACCTCCCCTACGACAAATTCATCGCCCTCCAACTCGCCGCCGACCAGCTTCCCAACACACCCAAAAAGGACCACGCCGCCCTCGGCTTCCTCTCCCTCGGCTACAACCCCAATCGCGCCGTCGACCTCCCCGACGTCGTCGACGACAAAATCGATCTCGTCACCCGCGGCCTCCTCGGCCTCACCGTCGCCTGCGCCCGCTGCCACGATCACAAATTCGATCCCATTCCCACCAAGGATTACTACGGCCTCTACGGCGTCTTCGCCAACACCCGCTACGGCGTCGAACCCGTGCAAATCGCCCAGCTCCCGGCCTTCTACGAACAGCGCGCCGCCACCCGCAAGCGCATCTTGGCAGACTTCATCAACGAGCGTCTCGAAGTCCTCCGCGCCGAACTCCGTGCCCCCGCCGAACTCCGCCGCTACCTGCAAGCCCTCTGGGACGGCCGCAAAGTCACCCGCGCCCGCCTCGATAACTTCGCCCGCGAAAAGAATCTGAACTCGCTCGTCCTCGCCCGCTGGGCCGACGCCGTCGATACAAACCCCCTCTTCGCCGACTGGCGCAAAGCCACCGAATCCCCCGTCGAAACCTACCTCGCCCGCCTCCAAACCCCCGCATACAAGGCGCTCCTCCACGGCCCCACCGACGTCCCAGTCGAAGACTTCCCGTCCATCATGACCGAAGGCGACGCCAACACCACCCGCGACCTCCAATGGCAGTACGAAGCCATGCTCAACGATGCCGCCTACCGAGGCTCCCCCGCCGTCGCCGTCGGCGCCAACGATAAACCCGTCATCAAACCCGCCTACGTCTTCACCCGCGGCAACCAGAACGACTTGGGCGACCCCGTCAACCGCTGCTTCCCCTCCGTCCTCACCAAAGCCCAACCCTGCTTCACCAATGGTTCCGGACGCCTTGAACTCGCCCGCGCCATCACCAGTGAACAAAATCCCGTCGCCGCCCGCGTCATGGTCAACCGCGTTTGGCAACGCCTCTTCGGCGAAGGCCTTGTCCGCACCCCCTCGGACTTCGGCATCCGCGGCGACCTCCCCACCCACCCCGAACTCCTCGATACCCTCGCCGCCAACTTCCGCCAAACCTGGTCCATCAAACAGTTGATCCGCCAAATCGTGCTTTCCGAGACCTACCGCCAATCCAGTGCCGACCGTCCCAACGCCCGCGCCAAGGACCCCGAAAACAAACTCCTCTGGCGCATGCCCCGCCGCCGTCTGGACTTCGAAGCCATGCGCGACGCCATGCTCGCCACCGCCGGCAAACTCGATGACGCACAAGGCGGCCAGCCCATCTCCATCGTCGCCACCCCGGCCGATCCGCGCCGGACGATCTACGCCATGATCGAACGCGAACGCCCGCTCGCCCTACTCAAAACCTTCGACGTCGCCGACCCCGAACAGCACTCCCCCCAGCGCTACCAAACCACCGTCCCCCAACAAGGTCTGTTTCTCCTCAACAGCCCCTTCATCGGCGAAATGGCGCAATCGGTCGCAGCCCGCTCGAGCGATCTCGACAGCCTCTACCAAGCCGTCCTCCACCGCCCGCCGTCCGCCGCCGAACGGCAACAGGCCACCCCCTTCTGGTCCGCAAATCCGCCCGTCCTTTCAGCACCCGCCAATCCCTGGCAATACGGCACCGCCACGCTCGATCCCGACGCGGGCACAACGTCGAACTTCGCCCCCTTCCGCTTCTTCACCGGCCGCGCCTGGCAGAACGCCTCCGCCGGTCTCGACGCCAAAACCGGCGTAGCGAAGCTCACCGCCAACGGCGGCGCTCCCGGTGACGATCTCTCCAACGCCGCCGTCCGCCGCTGGGTCGCCCCCGCCACTGGAAAGCTCAATGTCGAAGGCAAACTCGTCCTCAACGTCGGCGCCCTGGCCATCCGCTTCCACTTCTCCAACGGCATCCGGGGCTGGGCCATTTCGAACAAAAAAGGCGTCCTCGGCAAGTGGCGCGTCAACCCGCCACCCGCCCCCGCCGACGGCATCTCCTACAAAGCCAACCCCAGCGTCGATACAGAACTGAAAGCCATCGAAGTCGAACAAGGCGAGATCATCGACTTCGTCGTCGATTCGGTCGGCGACTACGAAGCCGACGACTTCCAATGGAGCCCCGTTCTCTCCATCGGCACCCAAAAATGGGACGCTCGCGCCCAGTTCTCGGGCCCCGCAATCCGTAACCTCACCCCCCGCGAACAACTCGCGCAAGTGCTGCTCTTAACCAATGAATTCGCGTTCCTGGACTAACCCCATGCACCAAGTAAACCGTCGCGATCTCTTCCGCCGCGTAGGCGCCGGCCTCGGCCTGGTCGGCCTGGCCAGCGTCTTTGAACAAGCCGGCCTCGCCGGCCCCCTGGCCCCCCGCAAATCCCAGTTCCCCGGCAAAGCCAAACGCGTCATCCACATCTTCGCCAACGGCGGCCCGTCGCACATGGACACGTTCGACTACAAACCGGCCCTGCAGAAATACGCCGGCCAGCCGCTGCCCGTCCACCTCCGCACCGAACGCAAAACCGGTACCGCCCTCCCGTCCCCGTTCGCCTTCAAAAAGTACGGCAAATCCGGCCTCGAAATCAGCGACGTCTTTTCCAAAGTCGCCCAACATGCCGACGACCTCTGCGTTATCCGCAGCATGCACACCGAAGTGCCCAACCACGAACCGTCGCTGATGATGATGAACTGCGGCGCGCAACAACAAAGCCGTCCCAGCTTCGGCTCCTGGGTCGTCTACGGCCTGGGCTCAGAGAACCAAAACCTCCCCGGCTTCATCTCCCTCTGCCCCGGCGG
>JBIKOG010000069.1:0-32117 GCA_044358225.1 Bryobacteraceae bacterium
AAAACTGGAAGTCCGCCTTCCTTCCAGGAGCCTATCAGGGCACCCACATCGATACCCGCGAAACCGATCTCGACAAGCTCGTCGAAAACGTCCAGAACCGCCTCACCACCCGCCCCCAGCAGAAGGCGCAACTCGACCTCCTCGCCGCCATGAACCGCGAGTATCAACAGACCCGCGCCGAAGACGAAGCCCTCGAATCCCGCGTCCAGTCGTTTGAGCTCGCCTTCCGCATGCAACTGGAAGCCGAGGACGTCTTCGACCTCTCGAAGGAGCCCCAACACATCCGCGACATGTATGGCGATACGCTCCACGGCCGCCAGATGTTAATGGCCCGCCGCCTGCTGGAAAAGGGAGTCCGCGTCGTCCAGGTCTGGCACGGCGCCGGCCAACCCTGGGACACCCACGACGACGTAGCCAAACGCGTCAAACAGCTCGGCGTGGAGTCGGACCAACCCATCGCCGCCCTCCTCACCGATCTCAAACAACGCGGCATGCTGGACGACACGCTGATCATCTGGGGCGGGGAATTCGGCCGCACGCCAGTGGTGGAACTCCCCGCGTTCGGCTCCAACGCCGGCACCGCCGGCCGCGACCACAACTCCTACGGCTTCTCCGTCTGGCTAGCCGGCGGCGGCGCCAAAGGCGGCATGGCCCACGGCGCCACCGACGAGTTCGGCTTCCGCTCCGAAGTCGACCGCGTCCACGTTCATGACCTCCACGCCACGCTGCTACACCTGCTCGGCTTCGAACACGAAAAGTTCACCTTCCGCTACGCCGGCCGGGATTTCCGCCTTACCGATGTGCATGGCCAGGTGGTGAAGGCGGTAGTGGCCTGATGACTCGGCCCTCTCGGCGGAGTGCGCTAGCGTTAAACTAAACTCAGAAGTAGGAGCGGGTCATGCAAGATTCTGGTCTAATCGTTTCAAATCCAAATGTCATGATGGGGAAACCGGTCATTCGCGGTACTCGAATTACGGTTGAGTTGCTTCTGGAGAAATTAGCGGCCGGGCAGACCGAAGACCAGATCCTCCGGGCGCATCCTCATATCACACGCGAGGGCATACGCGCCGCTCTGGCGTTCGCCGCGCAGGCGCTGCAGGCCTCGGTTGTGTATCCCCTGGAGCGAGTGGCATCGTGAAAGTGGTGGCCGACGAAAGCGTTGAGGGCCCCACTGTTTCTGCTCTTCGCGCCGCCGGTCATGTTGTTCTATTCATCGCCGAGACCTCACCCGGAATCGGAGATGCGGAAGTACTCGATCTCGCACGCCGCGAACAGGCATTCCTCCTGACTGCCGACAAGGACTTTGGAGAACTGGTCTTCCGCAGCCGTGCGTCCCATTGTGGTGTCCTTCTGATTCGCTCGCCAGAAGATGGTCCCGACGAAAATGCGGCCAACACCCTCGCCGCAGTGAATCAGCACGGACCGGCCCTTCTCGATCGATTCTCTGTGCTCGCAGGCCGCGCTCTGCGAATCAGAATCATACCTCGGTAGTTCCCCAGCGCGGCTCGTCCACACCGCACCAAAGCGCCAGACGCATTCTCCGCCCCACCCCCCGCGATACCATGTCAAAGATGCACCGCCGCGCCTTCCTCCAAGCTCCCCTCATCACCGTCATCTCCAAACAGCCCCAGTACTATCACGCCTGGCCCACCATGGCCCGCCGCGCCAACGGCGAACTCGTCATCGCCTACTCCGGCGGCCGCGAAGGCCACGTCGACCCCTTCGGCCGCGTCGAGTTCAGCCGCTCCAAGGACAACGGCCAAACCTGGAGCTGGCCGCAAGTCATCATGGACACCCCCATCGACGACCGCGACGCCGGCATCGTCGAAACCCCACGCGGCACCCTCCTAGCCACCACCTTCACCTCCCTCGCCTACGAAACCTATCTCGCCGACGCGAAAGCCAAATCCTGGGACCCCGCCCGCATCGAACGCTGGCAGAGCGTCCAACGCGCCACCACCGCCGCCGAACGCAAGGCCCTCCTCGGCACCTGGATGCTCCGCTCAACCGATGGCGGCCTCCACTGGTCCGCCCCCTACCGCGTCCCCCTCAACAGCCCCCACGGGCCCGTCGCCCTCCGCGATGGCCGCCTCCTCTACGCCGGCAAACGCCTCTGGGACGCCAAGGCCGAAATCGGCGTCTGCGAATCTACCGACGATGGCCTCACCTGGCGCTGGCTCGCAGAAATCCCCACTCGCCCCGGCGACACCGCCGTTCAATACCACGAACTCCACGCAGTCCAAGCCGCCGATGGCCGCTTGATCGCCCACATCCGCAACCACAACACCCCCAACGACCGCGAAACCCTCCAATCGGAATCCACCGACGGCGGCAAAACCTGGTCCACTCCTCGCCCCATCGGCGTCTGGGGCCTGCCCAGCCATCTCCTCCGCCTCGCCGACGGCCGCCTCGTCATGACCTACGGCTACCGCCGCGACCCCCGTGGCAACCACGCCCGCGTCAGCCGCGACCACGGCCAAACCTGGTCGGAGCCCATCATCATCTCCAACGACGGCAAAGGCGACATCGGCTACCCCTCCACCGTCGAAGTCGCCCCCGGCAAACTCCTCACCCTCTGGTACGAATCCAAGCGCTCCGGCAGCGTCACCGCCACCCTGCCGGAGCCTCCGTTCTCAGAACTCCGCCTGGCCAGCTGGACGCTCTAGCCCCAGATTTCCCTGGTTACCGTGACACCAGGAAAGTCCGGTACTACGGAATTCCCGGGCTGTTCAAGCGCTATCGTAAAAGCATGAGCGAGCACTATCTAAACACGAGCTACGATCCCGATGTCGAATACGTAGACGGCACGCTCGTGGAGCGCAACGTAGGCGACTGGACCCACAGCCTCACCCAAAGCAACATCCTCTTCGCACTCCGAACGAAATACCGACACCTGAAAACCGTCCCCGGCCTCCGCGCCCAAACCACCCCCACCCGCTTCCGCGTCCCCGATGTCACCGTCCTGCGCGAAGCTCCGGAAGGCCGTTACCTGACCGGCGTCGCCCTCATCGCCATCGAAATCCTCAGCGAGGCCGACCGCATGTCCGCCATCATGGAGAAACTCCAGGAATACGACGAGCGCGGCATCCCCAACATCTGGGTCATCGATCCTCGTCGCCGCCAACTCGCCGTCTTCCACTCCGGCTCGCTGCAAACGCTAACGGCGGATTCCTTCCAAACCGCCCGCAACGAATTCGAACTCACCCGCGCCGAAATCTTCCAAGCCTAGTGCACTAGCCCCCGCTCCCGTACCTCCGAGACCACAAACTCGTAGGCAATACGGTGCTGGACCCACCACGCCAACTTCGCCAACCGCACCCGCCCCCGCACCGCAAGGACTGGCCTTTCCCCTTCACTCACTTCGTCATGCGCCCACAAAATGGAACACCCCACGCACCGGTCCACACTGTCGAACGTCACCCGCAGCCGCTCACTCCGTCCGAATGCACCCTCGCAATCGTCGTCACCGGCAGCCCGATAAAACACCCACCCGTGGTAGGAAGTTCCTCCCACGCAACCCTGCAACTGCATCTCATCGGGCAGCGCCACCCCCAACGCCAGAACCAATAGCGCTGCCCCTAGCCACCGCTTCACAAGCTACCCCCGCCAAGCCACCATCGACACCTGCTCCACCATCGGATGCGTCCCCGCCGCCGAAAACTTCCGCTCCACCGGCTTCATCGGCTGCAGCGTACTCCGCGTCGGCGGAATGTCTTTGAAGAACGACGCATACACCGAATTCATCTTCGCGAACTCGTTCACATCGTCCAAATACACCCCCGTAGCCACCACGTGCGACAAGTCCAACCCCGTCTCCTCCAACCCATCCAGCAGGTTCCGCATCGTCTGCCGCAACTGCTGCTCCACCGTGCCCGTATAGATGCCCGAATTCGGCCCCGGAATGAACCCGCTCTTCGCCGACAGGTAGAACATATCCCCCGCCCATACCCCCGGGCTCGACGTCCGGCTCGGAGCCATGTTCCGCGGCCGCACCACCCGCCGCATCGACAAATCCCGCACCGCCACCCCGGTCAACTCCACACTCATCCCCGGCGGCAACGAATCCACCAGCATCGACGCCCGCGCCGGCGCATTCCCGGCATCAAAATACGGCGCATACACCTCGTTCAACTGCCCCAGCGTCACTCCATTCGCGCAATACGCATTCAAAAACGCGAAGTGCCCCAAGTCAATCCCCGCCAGCTTCGCCCGCTTCGCCAGATTGTCCATCGCCTCGGCCGGCGTCTTCCCGCCAATGCCGCTGAAGTACAACCGCCCGCCCGCCTCCCGCACATCCACATGCGGCCGCCCCGCGCCCTTAGCCACAACAGCGTTAATCTGCACCGGCGTATCGGTTGGCATCCGCGCCATCCCCAGCACGCTGAACGCCGGCCCGCCCTCCGGGTAGAACTCTTTCCACAACCCCGCCAGGGCAGGGAACTGGCTCATGTCCGCCAGGTGCACCTGCGAATACACCACATCGCGCATGGAGAACCCGCCGGCCTCCACAATCAGCTTCACATTGGTCAGGCTGTTCCGCACCTGCGACGCAAAATCAGGTGGCGTATCGCCCCCCGCCGCCGGCCGCGCCGCCAGCCCGCTCACGTACAAAAAGTCACCGCACAACACGCCCGGGGAATAGGGGCCGGCCGGTTTCGGGCCGCTCGAAGGGTAGACCTGTTTTTTCATCGCTCTATAGAGCATAAAAAAGTCGGGGCCGATACTCCACCCCGACTTCGTCTTCGAAGCAATTCTTTTCGGTGCGGGCCGAAAAGAACTGCCCCGATTTCTCTTGATCCCCGGGCTTACTTCACTTCGAGGATATCTTTTTCCTTCGCCTTGCTCAGCGCGTCCAGCTTCGCGATCGTCCCATCGGTCAGCTTCTGGATCTCATCATGCGCCCGGCGGTCTTCGTCTTCGCTGATCAGCTTGTCTTTCAACAGCTTCTTCACGCCTTCGTTCGAGTCGCGGCGCACATTGCGCAACGCCACCCGATGCTCTTCGGCAATCACGTGCAACTTCTTCGCCAGCTCTTTGCGCCGCTCTTCGTTCAACGGCGGAATCGGGATCCGGATGATCTTCCCATCGTTCGACGGGTTCAGGCCCAGTCCGGCGTTCCGGATCGCCTTGTCGATCATGCCGATCTGCGAAACATCAAACGGCTGCACCGTGATCATCGCGGGCTCCGGCACATGCAGCGTCGCCACGTGGTTGATCGGCATCATCGAACCATACGCCTCAATCTGCACCGGCTCCAGCATGTTCACCGACGCCCGGCCCGTCCGGATCGTCGTCATGTCGTGCTGGAAATCGGCCAGCACTTTTTCCATGCGCGTCTTCGCGCTCGCTTCCACTTCTTTGGTGTTTTGAAACGTTGACATAGAAGGTATCTCGCTTACTTGATCATAGTGCCGACGGTCTCGCCCATGGCAACTCGCATGATATTCCCCGGCTGCCGCAAATCGAATACGCAAATTGGCAACTTGTTATCCCGGCACATCGCCACCGCGGAGGCATCCATCACGCCCAGCTGCTTGGCCAGCACGTCCTGGAACGACACGGTCTCATACCGCACCGCATCGGCATGTTTCCGCGGGTCTTTATCATACACCCCGTCCACGCCGGTCGCCTTCGCCACCACATCGGCGTGAATTTCCAAACCGCGCAGCGTCGCCGCCGTGTCGGTCGAAAAATACGGGTTCGATGTCCCCGCGCCGAAAATCACAATCCGGCCCTTTTCCAAGTGCCGAATCGCCCGCCGCCGGATATACGGCTCGGCCACCGCCGCCATCGAAATCGCGGTCATCACCCGCGTCGGAATGCCCTGCTTCTCCAGCGCGTCCTGCAACGCAATCGCGTTGATCACCGTCGCCAGCATCCCCATGTGGTCGGCCGCCACACGGTCCATATTGCGCGCCGCCGCGCTTACCCCGCGGAAGAAATTCCCTCCGCCGACAACGAGGCCAATCTGCACGCCCGTTCGCGCGACTTCCGCTACTTCGGCTGCCAGCCGGTGAAGGCAGTCCTGGTCAATACCAAAACCGCCCCCACCGGCCAGTACCTCGCCGCTCAACTTCAGAAGGATTCGAGCGTACTGTGCCACGTTCGATTAGGCCTCAGCCGGCGCATCGGCCGGAGCCGTTTCGCCAACCTTGTAACGCACGAAGCGGGCCACCGCCAACGGTTCGCCAATCTTCTTGGCCTTATCGGCCACCAGCTGGCCCACCGTCACCGTGTTGTCTTTAATGAACGGCTGTTCCAACAGGCAGAACTCTTCAAAGTACTTCGACATCCGGCCTTCAATCATCTTATCGATGACCTTCTCCGGCTTGCCTTCCTGCCGTGCGCGCTCGCGCTGGATTTCGCGTTCTTTGTCGAGCGTCGCCGTCGTTACTTCTTCGCGCCGCACAAACTGCGGATCCGCCGCGGCAACCTGCATCGCCACGTCGCGCAACAGTTCCTGGATCTCTTCGTTCGAAGCCGTCGCCGGCGAAGCGCCGGTCACCTGCACCAGAACGCCCAACTGCGCGCCCGGGTGAATGTAGGTGCCCAACAATCCGCCTTCGATCTTCTCGAAACGCGCGATCTGCATGTTCTCGCCGATCTTGCCAATCTTGCCGGCAATGATCTGCTGCACCGTCTGCGTCGCGTCGGCCCGGTAGGGCTGTTCCAACATTGCATCGCGCGTCGTGCCCAGCGGCGCTTCCAACGCCTGCTGCGTCAGCTCGCCGACCATCGTCTGGAAGTCTTCCGTGCGCGCCACAAAGTCGGATTCGCAGTTGAATTCCAGAATCGTGCCCGCCGCCCGGTCGCCGCTCAGCGCCACCGTGATCGAACCCTGCTTGGTCGAACGGGTGGCCTTCTTCGCCGCCGATGCTATACCGCGCTTGCGCAGTACGTCCACAGCGTCGTCGATGCTGCCATTGGCCTCTTCCAGGGCCTTCTTGCATTCCATCATGCCTGCGCCCGTACGCTCGCGCAGTTGCTTCACCATCAATGCGGTGATTTCCGCCATAATGCCTCTCTTGGTTTGGAAACGGTATGAAAAAGGGGGGAGTAAGGGCGATTGGCTCCGCCCCGGGAAGGGAATCGCCAATCGCCCAATGGAGTGGTTCGACGTTTATTCGTCGACGAGGTTTGCTTTGTACTTCGCCGGCACGCCAGCCAGTTCGTCGTCCTGCGCTTCCGCCGTCGTTTCCGACATCAGCTGCGCACTGAACTGCGGGTCCAGATACTGCTCGGCATTTTCCAGGTCAACGCTCTCGTCGCCGTCCTGCACCATCGTGCCCAGCTCGCTCTCGGTCACCTGCTGGCGGCCTTCAATGCAAGCTTCGGCAATCTTGTTCGTGAACAACCGGATCGCGCGCAACGCATCGTCGTTGCCCGGAATCACGTAGTCCACCTGGTCGGGATCGCAGTTGGTGTCCACCACGGCCACAACCGGGATGCCCAGCCGCCGCGCTTCCGCCACCGCAATCTCTTCTTTGTTCGAGTCGATCACGAACAGCACGTCCGGCAAACGACCCATGTCACGGATACCCGAAAGGTTCTGCGACAGGTGCTTGCGTTCCCGCTCCAACTGTCCGATTTCCTTCTTCGTCCGGCCACCGTAGTTGCCCGTCTCGTGCATGTCTTCGAGCATCTTCAGACGCTCAATCGACCGCTTCACCGTCGAATAGTTCGTTAGCAATCCGCCCAGCCAGCGGTGATTGATGTAGAACATCGAGCAACGGCCCGCTTCTTCAGCAATCGCTTCCTGCGCCTGCCGCTTGGTGCCGACGAAGAGGACGTTTTTCCCCTGCGACGCCATCTCGGCCACGTACGCCATGGCTTCCTTGAACAACTTCAAGGTCTTCTGCAGATCGACAATGTAGATCCCGTTTCGTTCGCCAAAAATGTATTCTTTCATTTTTGGATTCCAGCGCTTGGTCTGGTGCCCGAAGTGAACGCCGGCTTCGAGCAATTCCTTCATGGAAATTGCAGGCAATGTAGCTCCTAGGTTTTGTGGAATTCACACACGAACCGGCAGGACCATCCAAACGAGATTTGTCCTGCCGGCAAAGATGTGCGGAATATCCGGGTTGATGGAAACGGATCCCATCCAGGCGCAAATTAGCGCTTGGAGAACTGGAACCGCTTGCGGGCGCCCTTCTGCCCGTATTTCTTGCGCTCGTGTTCGCGAGGATCGCGCGTCAGGTACCCCATGCTCTTCAACTTGCCGCGGAGTTCCGCGTTGAAGTTGATGAGCGCACGGGACATACCCAGCCGAACCGCGCCAGCCTGGCCAGTCATGCCGCCGCCATTGGCTAGCACCAGAACGTCGAATTTGTCCGACGTTTCGGTGGCCTGGAGGGCCTGACGGCACAGCAGCCGCGAGCTTTCATTCGTAAAGTACTGATCGTACGGACGTCCGTTAATCACGATCGCGCCCGAACCATTCCGCAGGAACACGCGGGCAACGCCGCGCTTGCGGCGGCCGGTGCCAAGCCATTGAGTCAATGCAGCCACTTCTCTACTGTCCTCTCTCGGATACTACAGCGACAACGCTTGCGGCGTCTGCGCTTGGTGGGGGTGTTGGGGGCCGGCGTAGACGTTCAGTTTCCGGTACATCTGCTTGCCCAGTTTATTTTTCGGCAACATTCCCGACACGGCTTCTTCCAGAATCTTGATCGGCCGAGTTTGACGCATGCGTTTTGCGGCAACTTCGCGCAAACCACCCGGATAACCGGAGTGATAGCGATACAGCTTCTGGTCTTCTTTCTTACCGGTCAAACGAACCTTATCGGCGTTGACGATGATGACGTGGTCGCCCATATCGATGTATGGGGTATACGTGGTCTTATGTTTGCCCATCAAAATGCGGGCAACTTCAGTGGCAACGCGGCCGACAACCATCTCGCCGGCGTCAATCACGTACCAATTTCTCTGGATGTTTTTCCCAGACGGAACTACAGTGCTCATGGACAGACGATCTCCCTGCAATCGTTACAAGACTTCCAGAATAGCAGACTGAAACCCGTTGGTCAAAAACGCTCCGGCACGCTATCAACGGACGATACCCACCCCGCCTCCGCAGACGTTGCACTCCACACCAGCCCCCAGTCTTTCCTCAATAATACGCTTCCCTGTCACCACCCAGTCACAACACTCGAAAATAATCTCTAACCCCATCATTCCAAACCACATCCAACCCGCCACGCCCACCCCCAAAAGCCGGAAAAACTAGACAAAATTCTATAATGTAAGTAGGATCAGCGCCTCGCCGCTGCCCAAAACCGGGAGAGGATCTCCCCACCTGGCACCAGGAAAGGAATCCAAATGGCCACTCCCGACGTTGATTTTCAATTCGCCGAATTCGCCATCACCACACCCGAAACCCTCGCGCTCCTCCAGCAGCGCGAAGCCTCGGTCCGCGCCGACGTCAAGCCCGAACACGTTATCGAGCTAATGCTCACCAGTGAACTCATCCACGCCGGCTGGGAACTCGAGCGCGTCCGCCAACTCGCCCACCACCGCGACGCCGAGCCGCGCCTGGCCACCGCCAACGCCCGCGCCTCCCGCAACTGGCACCGCGCCCGAAAATTCCTCAAAAAGGTTCAGCGCGCCCAAGCCAGCCAGCTCTGCACCCAATTCTCACAGGAAGCCCGCAGCCGCCTCGCCGCCTGCCCGCTCGCCGATCTCACTCGGCTCCCCAAACCCATCGACCTCGACATCGAGCCCGAACAGGAGATGAACTAATCATGGCCACCGCCGCCCAGATTCTCGCCAACCAGGCCAACGCCGCCCACTCCACCGGGCCGCGCACCGAAGCCGGCAAAGCCGCCACCGCGCGCAACGCCACCACCCACGGTTTCACCACCGGTGTCTTCCAAGTCGACGCCGAAGATAAGATCTACTTCGACGCCATCGACGAAGCCCTGCGCGAGGACGCCAAACCCGCCGGCGCCCTCGAAAACGACGCCATAGCCGAACTCCGTGACGCCTTCTTCCGCCTCCGCCAGATCCGTAAGATCCTGGCCCAGCTGAACGAAGCCCACGGTGCCGACCCGCTCGTCCACCCCGACACCGCCGCCGCCGTGCGTCAACTGAACCGCTACCGCGCCGCCGCCGAAATGCAGTTCTACCGCGCCATCGATGCCCTGATGGACCTCCAACTCCTCCGTCTCGGCCGCATGGCCCATCTCGCGGCCAGCGAAGAAAAAGCCATCGGCCCCATGGTGGACGCGAGCGTCTTCGCCAGCCAACAGTTCGGCAACTACTTCCTCGACCGCCGCGACCGCGAGCGGTTCTACCGCAATCTGGACTTCGTCGATTGGTACGAAGCCGCCCGTCTGGCCGCCTGTGGCGTCACCTGCGAGCCCGATCCCGAAGCCGAGCCCGCGCAGCCAGTCAACTAACAACTATGAACCCGCCGCGCCCCGGTCTTGGCCCAAGCCATCGCCGCCGGCCCGGCATCGATCTCTGACAACTGAATATCCACCCCCAAGACGCGGCACCACCGGCCGGAGGAACAGAGCAAGAAGGCTCCAAGCAACCCACCCGGGGACACTGCGGGCAAACCGTCCGACGCAATTCGGCCCGTAACCCAACAACAGCGGTGTCCCCCAAAGACGCGACAGCTCCCGCCGGAGGAACAAAGCAACGAAGAACCACGCAACCCATCCGGGGACACTGCGGGCAAACCGTCCGACACAAATCGGCCTGTAACCCAACAACAGCGGTGTCCCCCAAAGACGCGACACCACCCGCCAGCGGAACAGAGCAAGAAAGCACCCCCGCGAACACCGCGGCCAGACCCCCCCCGCCCCAATTCACCAAATCAAAGCCAAATCACCCCCAGTCGAAATATACTGGGGACGATGCGAATTCTCCGCCGTACCCTTCTCCAACTGCCCGCCCTGGCAATCGCCGCCCCCGCCGCCCCCAAGCACAACATCGTCTTCGGCGAAAAAGGCCGCTTCGGCGGCTGGCCCGCCAATCACCATATGTGGGCCTGGGGCAACGAGCTCGTCGTCGGCTTCGAAGCCGGCTACTTCCGCACCAACACCGAAAAGACCCGCGAACACGCCATCGACTACTCCAAGCCCGCCGCCCACGTCCTCGCCCGCTCCCTCGACGGCGGCGAAACCTGGAAAATCGAAGAGCCCGAAACCCTCAAAGCGCCCCCCGGCACCAAACAGGCCGGCGTCCCCTGCGCCGAAGGCGGCAAGCCCATGTCCCAGTCCCCCGGCGGCTTCGACTTCACCAAGCCCGGCTTCGCCTTCACCGCCCGCATGGCCTCCATCCACACCGGCCCCTCCCGCTTCTACATCTCCAACGACAAGGCCAAAACCTGGGCCGGCCCCTTCGAATTCCCCAGCCTCGGCACCCCCGGCATCGCCGCCCGTACCGACGCCATCATCGACGGCAAACACGAAATGACCGTCTTCATGACCGCCGCCAAGACGAACCTCAAGGAAGGCCGCGTCCTCTGCGCCCGCACCACTGACGGCGCCAAAACCTGGAAAATGGTCAACTGGGTCTGCCCCGAACCGGCCGACAACGACTTCGCCATCATGCCGTCCTCCGTCCGCCTGAACAAGAACTCCATCCTCACCACCATCCGCCACCGCAAGTTCATCGCCGCCTGGCGCTCCGATGACAACGGCGCCAGCTGGAAAATGGTCGGCCAGCCCGTCGACGACACCGGCGGCGGCAACCCGCCCGCCCTCCTGAAACTCCCCGACGGCAAGCTCGTCCTCACCTACGGCTTCCGCAACACCCCCTACTCCATCCGCGCCCGCACCTCCACCGACGAAGGCAAAACCTGGTCCAAGGACATCATGCTCCGCGAAGACGGCGGCTCCTGGGATCTCGGTTACACCCGCACCGTCCGCCGCCCCGATGGCAACCTCGTCACGGCCTACTACTACAACACCAACCAGGGCAGCGAACGCTTCATCGGAGCCACGATTTGGAAGCCCTAAAACTCCTCCTCTTATCGGCCGCCGCGCTCACCGCCCAGCCGTTCCTGAAGACCGAACTCATCTTCACCCCGGAACACTGGCACAACCACAGCTCCTCCATCGTCGAACTCCCCAACGGCGACTTCTTCGTCAGCTGGTTCCACGGCTCCGGCGAACGCCAGTCCGACGACGTCAAAATCGAAGGCGCCCGCTGGCGCAAAGCCACCGGCACCTGGTCCCAACGCTTCGACCTCGCCGACACCCCCGGCTTCCCCGATACCAACTGCGTCGTCTGGGTCGACAGCAAAAAACGGCTCTGGCTCTTCTGGCCCACCATCCTCGCCAACACCTGGGAATCGGCCATCATGAAGTACCGCATCTCGACGGACTTCCAGCAGCCCGAAGGCCCGCCCAAGTGGGACTGGCAGGATAACCTCCTGCTCATCCCCAAACGCATGCAGGAGCGCACGCAAGAGGTCTTCGCCAAGGATCTCAAGGACCCAGGCCCCTTCAAAGACTGGGCTACCCGCATGATCGGCCTTGCCGGCGATAAGCAGTTCTCCCGCCTCGGCTGGTTCACCCGCACGCACCCCATCGAGCTGCCCAACGGCCGCTACATCGTCCCGCTCTATTCCGACGGTTTCAGCTTCGGCCTCATGGCCATCTCCGACGACCAGGGCAAGACGTGGCACGCCAGCGAGCCCATCGTCGGCTACGGCAACATCCAGCCCAGCGTCGTCCGCCGCAAAAACGGCGACCTCGTCGCCTTCATGCGCGACAACGGCCCGGCCCCCAAACGGGTCATGCAGAGCATCTCGAAGGATAGCGGCGAAACCTGGTCTCCGGCCGAGGACATCAACCTCCCCAACCCCGGCACCAGCGTCGAAGCCATCGCCATGAAGGACGGCCGCTGGGTCATCGCCTACAACGATCTGGAGAAGGGAAGAACCTCCCTGGCAATCTCCATGTCCGACGACGAAGGCGAAACCTGGAAGTGGAAACGCATTATGGACAGAGGCGTCGGCAACTACCACTACCCATCGCTGATCCAAGCCGCCGACGGCACGCTCCACCTCACCTACTCCATCTTCGAAAGCAAGGATGGCAAGCAAGCCAAGTCCATCAAGCACGCCCACTTCAACGCCGACTGGATCCTGGCGGGGGACAAGTAATGCTCCCCGCCCTCCTGGCCGCCACCCACGCCATTCCATTCCCGACAACCGTAGCCCAAGTTCCACGCGAACGCACCCTCGCCCGCCCCCCGCACTCCCGCGCCGCCGAGGCCGCCGCCAACGCCATCCCAGCCCCGCCAACCGTAGCCCAAGTTCCACGCGTGCGCACCATCGCCCGCCCCCCACACTCCCCCACCGCCGAGGCTGTAGCCAACGCCATTCCAGCCCGGCCAACCCCTCGCCCGCACGCCATCCCAGCCCGGCCAACCCTGGCCCAAGTTCCACGCGAACGCACCATCGCCCAACCCGCAGAGCCCACAGCGGCCCCGGCTGCCACTCGTAACGCAGGAGCCCTCTAATGCGCGCAGCCGTCCTCGCCCTCCTCCTCGCCGCGGCCCTCCCGGCCATCGAGTACAAGGACGGCTACGCCAACTCGAACGGCGTCAAGATCCACTACGTCACCGCCGGCCAAGGCCCGCTCGTCGTCATGATCCACGGCTTCCCCGATTTCTGGTACACCTGGCGCAACCAGATGGAAGCCCTCGCCCCGCAGTACCAGGTCGCAGCCATCGACCTACGCGGCTACAACTTGAGCGACAAGCCCGAAGGCGCCGAAAACTACGACATGCGCCTGCTGATAGCCGACGTCGCCGCCGTCATCAAACACCTCGGCCGCGACAAAGCCATCATCGTCGGCCACGACTGGGGCGGCGCCATCAGCTGGCAGTTTGCCTTCCACGTGCCCCAAATGGTCGAGCGCCTCGTCATCCTCAACCTCCCCCATCCCAACGGCCTCTCCCGCGAACTCGCCACCAACGCCAAACAGCAGGAAGCCTCCGCCTACGCCCGCCGCTTCCAAACGCCGGACGCCCACAAAGCCCTCACCCCCGAACGCCTCGCCGGCTGGGTCACTGACCCCGCCGCCAAGCCCAAATACATCGAAGCCTTCGGCCGCAGCTCCATGGACGCCATGATGAACTACTACCGGCGCAACTACCCCCGCGAGCCCTACCAGCAAAGTGCCGCCCCCCAGCGCCTCAACGTCCCCGTCCTCATGATCCACGGCCTCAGGGACACCGCCCTCCTCTCCCCCGCGCTCAACGGCACCTGGGACTGGCTCGACGCCGACCTTACCCTCGTCACCATCCCCAACGCCAGCCACTTCGTCCAACAGGACGCCTCGGAACTGGTCTCGAAAACGATAAAATCCTGGCTAAACAGATGAAAACCTACGACGTCGTCATTGTCGGATCCGGTGCCGCCGGAGGCACCCTCGCCGCCCACCTCGCCCGCGCCGGTGTCGATGTGGCCGTGGTCGAAGGCGGCCCCAAAATCAACACCCGCGCCGACTTCAACACCCACGCCATGCCCTGGGAGTTCGCCAACCGTCAAATTCCCCGCATGAAGCCCGGTAAGGACGGCATGGCCAGCGAACGCGCCCGCGGCCTCGGCGGCAAATCGCTCACCTGGAACGCCGTCGCCTGGCGCCAAAGCCAGCGGGATTTCAAGGGCAAGTCCATCGATGGCGCCGGTGAAGATTGGCCCATCGACTACGCCGACCTCGCCCCCTGGTACGAGCGCATCGAACGCGAAGTCGGCGTCTGTGGCAACTACGACGGCCTGAAGGATCTCCCCGACGGCGTCTTCCTCCCGCCCGTCCCCTACAAGTGCTCCGACAAGCTGATAGATAAAGGCGCCCGCAAGCTCGGCTTGAAGACGATCCACGTCCGCAAAGCCACCCTCTCCCGCGCCAAGTTCGGCCGCCCCGCCTGCCACTACTGCGGCAACTGCATGGCCGGCTGCGACGTCGTCGCCAAGTACAACTCCTACGACGTCCACATGGTCCCGGCCCTCAAAACCGGCAAGCTCGAACTCATCCCCAACGCCGTCGTCCGCGAGGTAGTCGTCAACGCCGATAACAAGGTCACCGGCGTCAAATACCTGAACCGCGAAACCAAAGCCGAAGGCGAAGTGCAAGGCAAAGCGGTTGTCATCAGCTGCGCCTGCGCCCAGTCCGTCGCGCTCATGCAGATGTCCAAATCGCGCCTCTATCCCGAAGGCCTCGCCAACTCCTCGGGCCACCTGGGCAAGCACTTCATCCCCCACTTCACCGGCGGCGTCGAGGCGTTCCTGCATGGCCTGAAAGGCACGCCGCTCAAGGATGATGAAGGCTTCCTCGACCACGCCTACCTCCCCAGCTTCATGCACGAGCGCAAGCGCGACTATGCCCGCTCCTTCGGCGCGCAGTTCGGCTACCAGAACCGCCGCGGTGTCGGCTGGGCTCGCGAGATCCCCGGCATGGGCGCCGGCTACAAACAGGCCGTCAAGGCCAACTACCCGTCCTTCGTCGTCTTCAGCCCCTACGGCGAGATGATCCCCAACCCCAAGTCGTTCCTCGATCTCGACTACGACAAGAAGGACGAGTTCGGGCTGCCATCCGCTCGACGCAACCAGTTCTGGGGCCCGAACGACTTGAAGATCTTCGCCGACATGCAGCGCTGGGCGACGGAGATCCTCACCGCCGCCGGCGCCGATATCCTCCAGGTCTACAAGGAACCGCGGCCCAACCACGAGCTCGGAGGCGCCCGCATGGGGTCGGATCCGAAGACCAGCGTCGTCAACGCCAACTGCCAGACCCACGACATCAAGAACCTCTTCGTGGTCGATGGCTCCGTCTTCCCTTCGGCGTCGGAGAAGAACCCGACGCACACCATCATGGCCTTGGCCGCCCGCCTTGCCGACCACCTCGCCGACCGCGGCAAAAAGGGAGAACTATGAGCAGCGAACGCCGCACTTCACTCAAGATCATCGGCACCATCGGCGCGACGTGCGCCTTCCCCTTCGCCGCCGACGAGCTCTACGCCCAGCAGGAGCACACCCACACCGAAGGCGTCACGGCGCAGCTCCCGGAGCCGAAGTACTTCTCCAAGGAAGACTTCGCGCTGATCGCCAAAGTGGCCGAGCTGATCATCCCCGCAACCGATACACCGGGCGCCATCACCGCCGGCGTCCCGGCCTACATCGACTTCGTTGTCAGCCGCAGCGAGCCGCAGAAGAAGCTCTTCACCGCAGGCCTCGCGTGGCTGAAAAGGCACGACCTGAAGGCGCTGGAACCGCTCTGCGCCGCCGTCGACAAGGGGCAGTTGAAGACCCCCGAGCAGCGCTGGTTCAAGGCGATGAAGTCCCTCACCGCCGACGGCTACTGGACGTCCAAGGTAGGCATGGCCCAAACCCTCGGTTATAGGGGCGCGTCAATGTTAGCCGAATACCCCGAGTGCCGGGAACACTAGTATTTGCCGAGGTCCTCGTAGATCGAGGCGATTGAGAGCTCGACGCCAATTGATTGCAGGTCGACGGTCGACTCCATCTCCTGGTGCAGGATGATCTGCCATGTCCCGTCGGGCAGGCGGCGGTTGTGCTCCACGAAGACGGGGTCCTGGCCAACGAGCAAGAACTCCTGTAATGAAGGCAGAAGCCGGTAGAGAGTAGCCTTTTTGCCGCGGTCGTAGTCTTCCGTGGAGGGAGAGAGGACTTCCACAACGACCGAGGGGTTCTTAACTACATCGTTTCTTGCGTCCAGAAACTCAGGATCTCCGCAGACGACCGTGACATCGGGGTAGGCAATCTTCCTGCGGTCCAGGAATACCTTTACATCCGGGTTGAACGTCGCGCAACCAGAGCCGCGCTTTTTTGCCTTGATCTGAAATGCGATGTTCAGCCCGATCAGTGAGTGCCGTGGCGAACCTCCGCTCATGGCAACCATCTCGCCGTCGATGTACTCGTGGCGTTCGGTGGCGGCGCGCTCCAGTTCGAGGTACTGCTCTACGCTCAGTTGCTGAACGGGATGACTCGCCATGCCTACAGTATCGCTGATTTTATTGCGCCCCAGGCGTCCTCGCCTGGTAGCACGATGCGGGAGAAACCGGGGCCGTCGGGGCGCCAGCGGGCCACGAAACGCTCGCCGGAAAAGCCGTTGAACACGGTCACGCGCGGGACGCCGCAGGCGGCGGCGACGTGCTGGCCGGCGGAGTCGTAGCCCACATACAGCCGGCTCCGGCCGATGGCGGCTGCGAAGGGGGCGAAGCTGCCGGACCAGAGGATCAGGGCGCCTTTACAACGCGACTCGAGCGCCGCGGCGCGGTCGGCTTCGGCGGTGCCTGGGGCGCCGGAGTCCAACAGCACGCTCAGGCCGCGGTCCAGCAGGCCTTGGATCAGATCCTGCTCGAAGGCGTCGGAGACCCGCTTGGCCGGGTTCTCGCCTACCCCAAAACTCACGGCCACGTCCGCTCGCGGCACCCAGTCGGGAGCGGGTGGCTGGACCCACGGGCGGGCTTCGATTCCCCATATCGAACCGACGAACGAACCCGCCAACGATACCAGTGAGTCCGACGGCCCGCCCACCCCACGGCTCTCGAAAAACAGGGTTCGTTCCACATCGGCCAAGGGCAGCAGGCCCAGTTGGGAGAGGCGGGAATCGGGGTCTACTACCAGCGTTTTCTCGTCAGCCAGGAGCGGCGCCAGTTCCATGCCGGCGCGGAGACGGTCGGCGAGCGCCGCACCGCGGCCGTAGCGGACTTCGAGCAGCGATAGCCGCTCGTTGCCCGAGAACAGCTCGAAGTTTTTGGGCGGCCCGGCGAACACGATCTCCGCCTTGGGCCAGCGCTGCATCGCCCCGGCCAGGAAGGTGGAGGTAATGGCGACATCCGCGCCCAAGGTGACGCGGGACAACACCACGACACGCGACGGCTCAAAGACCGGGCGGGAGGCGCGCAGGGCTTCGTAGCGGATGGCCAAAGCAGCCGCGGAGAACGACGGCACGGCTCGCTCCATGAGCCGGGAGAACACGTCGACGTAGGCTGGAATGAGCGCCGGGTCGAAGGCGTCCGACAGCGGCTCGATTATGCCGCTGAAGAGGTCCGCGGCTGGCAGGGCAGCCAGCGCGTCGATGGACTCGACACGCTCGCCCGCCCGCAGTAGTGCCAAAACCTCAGCCGAGGTATTTGCCAACGATCAGCTCCAGCTTCGCCTTGGTCGCCGCCGGCACGGTGGTCCGGTCGGTCAGAATCGCGTGGGCCAGCGCGGAGCCGCATTTGCAGTTCCGGGTTTCCGGCGCCGCCGCGACAGCTTCGGCCACCAGGCGCGCCGCGTTATCGGCGTTGGTGTGCAGCACGTGGATGATCTGTTCCACGGTCACCGCGTCGTGATCCGGATGCCAGCAGTCGTAATCGGTGACCATGGCGACGGTGGTGTAGCAGATCTCGGCTTCGCGGGCGAGCTTGGCTTCCTGCAGGTTGGTCATGCCGATGACGTCCATGCCCCAGGAGCGGTAGACGTTGCTCTCGGCGACGGTGGAGAAGGCCGGGCCTTCCATGCAGAGATACGAGCCGCCGAGCTTGGCGGTGATGCCCGCGGCGTCGGCCGCCTGTTTCACCAGCGGGCCCATCTCCGAGCAGACCGGGTGGGCCATGGAGACGTGCGCGACGAGCCCTTCGCCGAAGAAGGTGGAGACGCGGCCGGCGGTGCGATCAAAGAACTGATCGGCCACCACGAAATCGGTGGGCTTGTGTTCTTCCTTCAAGGAGCCGACGGCGCTGAGCGAAATGATCCGCTCCACACCCAGCATCTTCATGCCGTAGATGTTGGCGCGGAAGTTCAGTTCGCTGGGCGAGATGCGGTGGCCGCGGCTGTGACGGGGCAGGAACGCCACGTCCTTGCCGGCCAGCTTGCCGACGACGTAGGCGTCGGAGGGATCGCCAAACGGCGTCTCCAGCCGGACCTCGCTTTTCTCAGTAAAGCCCGGCATGTTGTACAGGCCGCTGCCGCCAATAATTCCGATTTTTGCGTTAGGGGTGCTCATGGGCAATCAGTTCCAGCAACACGCCGCCCGCCGAGGCCGGATGTACAAACACATACCGGTGGCCGCCTGCGCCGATGCGCGGTTCGCTCAACAGCCGTGCGCCAGAATCCTTCAGTGTAGCAATGGTACCCGCGAAGTCCGGCACACGCAGCGCCATATGGTGAATTCCGGCGCCGCGTTTGGCGATGAATTTGGCGACGGTCGATTCCGGCGTCATGGCTTCCAGCAGTTCGATGCGCGATTCACCGGCGTCGAGCATGGCCACGTGGACGCCTTCGTGCGCCACCGTTTCGCGATGCACAACGCGCATGCCGAGGCCGCCCACGTAGAAGCGGAGCGACTCTTCGATGCTTTCCACCGCAATGCCCAGATGGTCCACGGCGAAGCCGGCCAGCGCGGCCGGGCGATCGCGGCGCCCGACGGAGCGGATCAGCGCGAGCGCCTCGGCCGCGCCGGTGCCGTCTTTGGCGACCATGCGGGCGACTGGCAGCCCGGTGCCTTCGTGGAGTTCGCGTTCGGCGCGGTCGGCACCGGGGAGGTCGGCTTTGTTGAGGATTAAGACGTCGGCGGCTTCGAGGAGCCCGGCCTTTTCGGCCTGTACGGAATCGCCACCGGCGGGCGTGACGACGACTGCGGTGACATCGGCCAATGACGCCACGTCCATCTCTTCCTGGCCGACTCCGACGGTTTCGACGAGGACAAGCGGGTAGCTATGCGCGGCCAGCAGGGACAGGACATCCCGCATGCGCGGGGCGAGGCCGCCGCCGTGGCCGCGGCTGGCCATGGAGCGGAAGAAGACGTTGGTCCCGGCATGGGTCATGCGGACGCGATCGCCGAGGAGGGCACCGCCGGTGAAGGGGGAGGAGGGGTCGACGGCGAGGACGGCGACGGGGCCTTCGATAGCACCCAGGAAGGCGTCGATGACGGTGGATTTTCCGGCGCCCGGGGGGCCGGTGATGCCGATGACCAAAGGCGGCCGAGCCGCGACTGGCGAGGGCCCACCGCGTTCGAGGGCGCTGATCGCCTGGGCGAGTGCGCGGCTCATTGGGCTTTCAACAGTTGCCGGGCGATCACCATTCGCTGGATCTCGCTGGTACCTTCTCCGATGGTCATCAACTTCACATCCCGGTAGAATTTCTCCACCGGATAATCCTTCGTGAATCCGTAGCCGCCGTGGATCTGCACGGCCTCATTCGCAGCCCTGACGGCGATCTCGGAGGCGTAGAGTTTCGCCATGGCCGACTCCGCGTTCACCGATCGCCCTTGATCCTTCAGCCAGGCCGCGCGCTGGACCAGCAATCGGGCCGCGGTGATCTCCGTCGCCATGTCGGCCAGCTTGAATTGAATGGCTTGGAAATCGGAGATCAGGCGGCCGAACTGTTTGCGCTGTTTCGAGTATTTCAATGCCGCGTCAAAGGCGCCCTGCGCGATGCCGAGCGAGAGCGCCGCGATCGAGATTCGCCCGCCATCGAGCACGCGCAACGCGTCGACGAAGCCTTCGCCGGCCGCGCCCAACAGCGCGTCTGCCCCGACGCGGCAATCGGTGAGGATCACCTCTCCCGTATCGGAGGCGCGCATGCCGAGCTTGTCTTCCTTCTTACCCGGGCGGCAGCCGGGGATGCTGGCCTCAACGAGGAAGGCCGAGATACCGTGGTGGCCGCGACTCTTATCGGTGGCCGCCATTACCACGCCCAGTTGCGCATAGTGGGCGTTGGTAGTGAAGGTTTTGGAGCCGTTCAGGATCCAGCTATCGCCATCGGGGACAGCCGTGGTCTTGGTGCCACCGGCGTCGCTACCGGCCTCGGGCTCCGTTAAGGACCAGCTGCCGAGCCATTCGCCTGACGCGAGTTTCGGCAGGTATTTCTGCTTCTGTTCCGGGGTGCCGGCAATGTAGATGTGGTTCGAACAGAGCGACGTATGGGCGGCGACGATCAGCGCAACCGATGGGTCGACGCGCGCCAGTTCTTCGATGACGAGTGCGTATTCGATGTAGCCGTAACCTGCACCGCCGAACTCCTCCGGGAAGATGGAGCCCATGAGCCCCATGTGGCCACACTTTCGCACGACGTCCGCCGGGAAGGTGGAATGCTCATCCCATTCGCGGACATGCGGCAGAATCTCGGCCTCGGCGAACTCTCGTACCGCCCGCCGCAACTGCTGCTGTTCGTTCGTGTAGGAGAAGTCCATTTCGGGGAGACCGCCTTTGCTATACGATCTCTTCCTTGGCTGCGTCCCAACGCATCGCCCGGCCCTGCCGGTAGCTTTCCACGGCCATGCGGCAGGCGATGGAGATGCGGAAGCCGATCTCGAACGGGCAGTTCGGTTCCTTGCCGCTGCGGACGCAATCCATGAAGTTTTGCATGTGGCCGTTGGGGTTCGTTTTCGTCGTGCCGACGCGTTCGGCGCCTTGCGGACGGTTGACCTTTTGCGGCCAGTAACGGACCTGGTTGGCGCGGGTGATGGTGCCTTCGGTGCCCAGCAGATCTTCAGCAAAACCGCGACGGTCGTTGCCGAAACCGGAGACCCAGGAGAAGAGAATATCTTCGGGGTGTTCCATGGTGACGGTCATGGTGTCGGGCACTTCGCGGCCGTCCTTGAACAGATAGAGGCCGCCGACCATGTTCACCTGTTTGGGAATCTGGAGGTCGAGGAGTTTGTACCAGATGCTGAGCGTGTGGCACATGTTCTCGTAGACGTTGCCGCCGGAGTAGTCCCAGAAGAAGCGCCAGTTGATGAAGCGGTTGGGGTCGAAGTCGCGCTTGGGAGCGTCGCCCAGGAACTTATTCCAGAGGACGTTTTCCGTGGTCATGTCGGGATAGACGGGGCGGGCCCACTGGGCTTTGCCGGCGGGGGTGTTGCGCCAGTGGTCGGCCACGATGGCGGTGACTTTGCCGACGCCGCCTTCCTTCAACCACGCGCGGGCGTCTTCCACCATGCCTGTGGAGACATGCTGGTGGCCGATGCCGACGACGAGCTTCCGGTTCTTGTTGTAGGCCGCGCGCATGGCCTTGGCGTGTTCCGGGCTGAACGCCATGGTCTTTTCCTGGTAGACGTTTTTGCCGGCTTCGATGGAGGCGACGAAGTGCTCTTTGTGCAGGTGCTGCGGGGTGGCGATGAGGACGGCGTCGATGGACTTGTCGTCGAGCATGTAGCGGTAGTCCATGTACGTCTTAGCGCCGGGGGCGACCTTCTTGCCGGCCTCCAGTCGCGCGGTGTAGACGTCGCAGAACGCGGCCATTTCGACGTTCGGGCAGAGCATGGCCTGATGGACCAGTTCCATACCGCGGGCACCGGGCCCGATGATGCCGACGCGGATTTTATCGTTGGCGCCGAGGACGCGCCCGGAGGGTTGCGCCGCCGCCGCGAGGCCGGTTGCCACGTTGCCCAGAAAGTTTCTACGGGAGTGCATGCTTCTGCCTATTTTATACATCCAGAGCGGTGCGAAGTGCGGCTTTCATTGCCGCTTCGTCCGAATCGTGCCCGGTCCAGAGCTGGAAGCCGGTGACGCCTTGGTACACCAACATGGAAAGTCCGTCCAAAACGGGGAGGCCGCGGGCGCGGGCGGCGGCGAGGAGCCGGGTTTCGGGCGGGTTGAAAACCGCGTCGCAAACCAGACAATGCGGTGGGACGTTTCCTAGTTGTATAGACGGCATGGCGTCGACGTCGGGGTACAGGCCGATGGAGGTGGCGTTGACGAGGACGTCTGTTGTGGCGGGGATTTCGTGGTTTTCGAGCCAGGGTTCGAAGCGAATGGGGCCACTGGTTTTGGCGGCGAGATCGGCGACCATGGCGGCGCCGCGATCGATGGTGCGGTTGAGGACGAGGAGGTCGGCCACGCCGGCGAGGAGGAGTTCGGTGGCGATGGCGCGGGCGGCGCCACCGGCGCCGAGGAGGACGACGCGTTTGTTTTGCGGGTCGATTTTGGCGTCCTGGCGGATGCCGCGGAGGAAGCCTTTGCCGTCTGTGTTTTCGCCGATGAATTTATCGCCATCGCGGCGGACGGTGTTAACGGCGCCGATGAGTTCCGCTTCGCGAGAGAGGCCGTCGAGTAACGGGATGACGGCGACCTTGTGGGGGATGGTGCAGTTGAACCCTTGCCAGCCCATGGCGCGGGCGCCGTTGACGGCGGCTTCCAGGTTTTCCGGCGAGACTTCGATGGTGAGGTAGCGCCACGCCATGCCAGCCTTTTGAAAGGCCGCTTCCTGCATTTCGCCGGTGGGGTTTTCGGCGACTGGTTGCCCGAAGCAGGCAACCAGTTCCGATTTGAAGTTCTTCGCCATGTTCTGGCGATTTTATCAGGCTAGATTTCGTCGACGAGGTGGCCGGAGATGGAGATGTCGAGGAAGGTGGGGGAGTTTTGGTTGGGCGCGGCCAGCGCCGGGCCGCCGATCATGCGGAGACGGACGGGCAGATTGCCGTTGACGTAGAGGCGCATGTTGTGGAGGCCGCTGAGGATGACGCCTTCGGAGGGGAGCGGGTTTTGGACGGGCCAGAGGGTCATGGGCAGGGCGAACATGTTGGTGAAGCCCACGCCGGGGTAGGTGAGCCGGAGTTCGTACAGGCCGGTGGCGCGGGAGAAGACGGAGACGGTCTCGATGACGAGGCGTTTGCCGGCGGGGACGGTGAAGAGGTCGTATTCGATGAGACCGCTGCCGGGGGGATTGAGGATCTTCTTCGTGAACGAGAAGGGCTCGTGCGGCGCCTGGACCAGGACCGGGACGGGGTTTTTGACACTGTTGTTGACGACGACCGGGGTGTCCGCCGCGCTCAGGCCGAGGGCGAGGAAGAAGAAGGGAAGTAAGTGTTTCATTGTGGTGTTAGCTCCTGGATCTATTCAAACCGGAGCGGGGAAGTTACTTGGCAGGGAGTTCTCAGCGAGTTGTCAGGGATTTGTAAGTGGCACTTGTTACGTGGAGAATGGAACGGTGGCGCGGATCTTCATTTTTGTCATTCTCGGGTTGGCGGGTTGTACGGTGACGACGTCGTCTGACGACGCGTATGGCAGCCGGATTCAAATGCCGCCGTTTTGGAAGATGTTGCCCGGGACGGCGACGGAGATTAATGTGGCGACGAACAACGGGACGGGGCGGATTGCGATTCATGCCTATCCGGCCGGGGTGCCGTGCGAGACGCTGTTGGGGCGCAGTGGGGCGAAGTTGGGGGTGCGATGGGTGGATCCGCGGCCTTGGCATGACAAGGATCAATTCGTTGCCGGGGCGGCGTACAAGGGCGGGGAGGGGACGGCATTTTGCGTGCTGCAGGCGAAGGAGGGGTTTGTTGTGACTCTGCTCGCGCAGGACGGGTTTTGGAAGACGCACCAGGAGGCGCTGTTGCGGACGGCGGAGCGCTACCGGCGGAAGGGGAACGATAAGCCGGTGTTTGATTTGCGGCCGTTGGCGCGGGTGCGGCCGGATGGGACGCTACTTCCGCGGACGGACGATTGAGCCTAAGGGGAATCCGAGTTCTCGGGGCACTCCTCCCCTAGGACAACTCGGTAGCACGGCCCTGTGGAAAAGTTATTGTTTGGGGGGCTGTTCGGTGGTGGCGTCGGAGGGGAGCGGTTCGGGGATGTCGAACTTGATCGACGTGTCCGTGCCGAACTTGCGGTACATGCGGAATTCCACTTCGTTCTTCACCAGTTCCTTGCCGGCGCGCATGCGGACTTCGGCGCGCAGGGGCAGCATGAACTTGACGCCCGAGATGTCGGTGCTGTCGTAGTCGAGCACCGTCGTCGCCATCTGGATGGGGAAGCTGGGCGGCAGGTCGGCGTCCAGGGTAATGCGGCTCACTTCGTTCGTATCGCGGTCCACGAAGAGCAGGCCGCGGTAGCCGGGCGTGGTGACGTCGACGCGCTGGTAGGAGACCGTCCACTTGGAGTTCGGCTGGGCGACGTAATAGCTATAGACGTGGTTGCGCTTGCCGCGGAGGGTGGCCCAGCGCTGCCATTCGAATTTGGCCATCGTGTTGCGCTCGAAGAGTTCGCGCATCATGGAGCCGAATTCGCCAGAAGAGGTGGCGCCGTCGAGCTTCTGGTAGTTGACGTCGGTCATGCGGCCGTTGATGGTGATGACTTTGTAGTCTTCCTTCTGCTCGAAATAGGACAGGCGGGTGGTGATGGTGTCGGCGTTGCGCCAGAATTCGAGGCCCGAGGGGTCGATGTAGCGGCGGGTGACCTGCATGCACATGAAGTCCGGCAGGCGCTTGGAGTAGCCGAGGGCGTATTCGCGTGCCTTTTCAATGACTTCGAGCTGCGCTTCGGTCGAGGGGGGCGGGATGACGGGGGCCGGCGGCTTGGCGGCGGCGGTGACTTTGGCGGGCGGAGGCGGGAGGTCTTTGGTGAGCGTCACCATGTCGCGGAGGGTTTCGACGGTCTTCGGGCCCACGCCCATGGTGGTGAATTCCTCGAAGGCGGCGGCGTCCAACTTCTGCGTTATCTTCGATTTACGGAGAAAGTCGGCCACCTGTTTGTCGGACTGGTGGAGGTCCACCGAGGATTTGAGGAACGCGCGCAACTGGTCCACCGTGAGGCGCGTTTGCGCCATCGCCGGGACCGCGAGCAACAGGAGTACCGCTAACCAACGCATAGTTTATTGACGTTTCTTCTTCCCGGTTTGTTGCGGGATTTTCGCGGGCCCCAGCGTTTTGTCGATGGCGGCTAAGGCCAATGGCGCCATGACTTTATAGCCTTCCATGTTCGGGTGGAGGCCGTCGTTGGCCAGCTCGGCTTTGAGTTGGCCGGTCGTGTCGACCATGGCGTCGAAGTAGTTCAGGTACGTAAAACCGCGCTTTTGGGAGAGGCTTGCCAGGTACTGATTGAGTTCGCGGATGACGGTATTCGGGCGGCCTTTGGTCATCTCGAAGCGGGGGTTTTTGTCTTTGTGGTGATCGGAAGTGGGCAGAATCGATGCAAAAATGACCTTGATTTGGTGCTTTTCGCACAGATCGGCGATCATTTTGAGGTTGTTTTGGATGGTTTCGACGGCGACGCCGCGGGCGATATCGTTCGTCCCGGCGAGGATCAGCATCGCCGCGGGTTTGTTCGCGATGACGTCGGCTTGCATGCGGCCGAGCATTTCGCCGGTGATCTGGCCGCTGATGCCGCGGTTGACGAAGTCCTTGCCGGGGAAGTACTCGTTGAGGCGCCAGCCATCGGTGATGGAGTCCCCGAAGAACAGGACGCGCTGGGGCGTGGCGGCGGGAGTGGTTTTGTTGGCTTCGGCGTAGCGGCGGAGGTTATCGCGATCGGCGCCGCGCATTTGGATTTCGGTGGCGGTCAACTGGGCGCGGAAGTGGATTTCGAGGCGTTCGACGGCGTCGCGGAGTTCGGTGAGTTGTTGCTTGGCGGCGGGGAGGGGAGGGAAGGACTTGGGGAGGCCGTCGGCGAGGGCGAGGTAGGACTTCGTGTCCATGAGGAGGCTGTAGGCGGTGGAGATGGTAAGGCGGCCGGCGATTTTGATGGCCTTGTCGTCCTGGCGGATGTTTTCGAGCATCGGGGCGGCGGCGCGGGCGAGGCCGGGGGCGGTGATGGAAGTGGACTCGGCCAGTTGGACCATGCGGTCGCTGAGGGCGAGGGCGTCGGGGCCGCTGAGGAGTTCCGATTGGGCTGCGAGCGGGAGGCTGAGGGCGCAGAGGAGGAGGAGGCGGTTCATTTTTTGAGTCCTTCGACGGCTGGTTCGACTTTGTCCAGCGTGAACGTTACGGTGCCAATATGGATGCGCATGCGGGCCTGGATTTGGACGGGGATGCGGCGGGCGTCATCGGTGATCCAGACGAAGAGGCGGGCGTTGCGTTTGAAGAGCACGTCGTTGAAGAGGAACGCTTCGTAGCGGATGGTGTTGAAGGTGCCGACTTTCGTCGAGATCTTTTCCTTCTCCTGCGCTTCGACGCGGGCCTGGGCGAGTTTCTTGCCGTCGCTGATGGGGATGGTAGTGTTCTGGCCGGGCTGGAGGCTGGTGAGGCTACGCAGTTTGGCGAGGCCGGCGAGAACGTCGTGGACGCAGCCGAACGTGTCCATTTCCTTTTCGAGGATGGTTTCGTTTTTGAGGAGGTCGCGTTCGCGGTAGAAGGATTTCTTATCGGACCAGCGGATGGTGGTATCGCGTTTGCGGGAGCCCTCTTCGGCCTGGAGGCGGGCGTTTTGAGCGCAGAGTTCGGAGGTGCCCTGGGCGTCGTAGATGTCGTTGACCTTAAAGAGGCGGGATACTAAGCCAGCTGAGTATAGCTTGAGCTGTCCTTTGTATCCGGCGGGGCCGCGGTCCCAGAGGAGGTCGGCTCGGCCGGCGTTGATGAGGCGCCACTCGACCTGATAGGAGAAGACTTCGGAGGTTTGGGCACAGAGCGCCGCCGCGGTCAGGAGGAGTCCGAACGATAGGCGGAAAATGAGCATGAACGTTTGAGTTTGCCACAAAACCTATTTGTGGCGGAGGGCGCGTCCTTGGCGCGTTGTGTTTTGGACGCCATTCTCGACGGCGATGGCGCCGTTGACGAGGACGAAATCGAAGCCGGTGCTGTACTGGTGGGGCTTGTTGAATTCGGCGCGGTCCTGGACCTTTTCTGGGTCGAAGAGGACGAGGTCGGCTGCGAAGCCTTCACGGATCTGGCCGCGGTCGCGGAGGCCGAAAGTGCGCGCGGGGAGGGAGGTCATTTTGCGGACGGCGTCTTCGAGGGTGAGCACCTGGCGTTCGCGGACGTATTTGGCGAAGACGCGGGCGTTGGTGCCGTAGTTGCGGGGGTGGGGGATGGTTTCGCCGAAGGGGACGAGGCTGCCATCGGAGGCTACGGCGGAGAGCGGATGGCGCATGATGCGGTCGACGTCTTCGTCGCTCATCGTGTGATAGACGATGGCGGGGCGACCCTTGAGGCGCATGTCGATGATGGTTTCGATCTCGTCGGCGAGCGTCTTTTTTCGTCCGCGGGCGAGGTTGATTTCGCTGATGGATTTGCCTTCGAGGGAGCGGTCTTCGGGGAAGCTGGCGATGACGGCGAAGGCGTAATCGGCCTGGCCCTGGCGGAGGCCGGACTCCTTGGCCATTTGGGCGGCGATGCGTTTGCGGCTGGCGGGGGAGGTGAGGCGTTCGCGGATGGCGGCGGGGCCGTCGGCGAAGACGTCGCGGGGGAAGAAGATGTCCATCGTCGCGCTGGCGGCGGTGTAGGGGTATTGGTCGACAACGACGTCCATGCCTTCTTTTCTGGCGTTTTCGACCATTTGGAGGGTTTTGGTGGAGTTGCTCCAACGGCGCTTGTCGATGATTTTGAAGTGGGAGATCTGGACGGGGAGGCTGGACTGGCGTCCGATTTCGAGCGCTTCGCGAATGGCGTCTTCGACGGTCATGCCTTCGTCGCGCATGTGGGTGGCGTAGACCTGGGCGCCGGCGGCCTTCGCGGCCTGGGCCATGGCGGCGACTTCGGGTGTTTTGGAGTAGGTTCCGGGGACGTACCAGAGTCCGGTGGAGAAGCCGACGGCGCCATCGCGGACGGCCTGGGCGACGATCTCGTTCATCTTGGTTTGTTCGGCGGCGGTGGGGACGCGGTTGGCACTGCCCATGACTTCGTTTCGAACGGCGTTGTGACCGATGAGGGCGGTGACGTTGGGGCCGATACCTTGCTTTTCCAGGCGATCGTAGAACACCTTCATGTTGGTGGCGGACATGCCGCAGTTGCCGGTGACGAGGGTGGTAACACCGTCGCGGAGGAAGGAATCGGCACGGGGGACGAGGAAGATGCCGGCTTCGATGTGGGTGTGGACGTCGATGAAGCCGGGGGTGAGGACGCGGTTGGCTGCGTCGATGGTCTTGGTGGCGGTGGCGGCGGGGAGGGTGCCGATTTTGGCGATTTTGCCGTCTTTGATGGCGACGTCGGCACGGTACCAGGGGTTGCCGGCGCCATCGATGACGCGGGCGTTGCGGATGAGGACGTCGTAATCGGCGGCGAAGGCGGGGAGGGCGAGGAGGAGGAGAGCGAGGCGATGCATAGTCGGCCTTTCTACTTTATCCCTCTTCAGGGAACGAAAAATATGTTGGACTCGTAGGAGGGTATAGCCATGATGGACCGAACACTGCTTTTGCTTGCTGCTACGGCGACTTTTGCATTCGCGCAGCAGCCCCCTTTATTGGACCGGGAGCTGTTTTTGGGGGATCCGGAGATCTCCGGCGCGCAGATATCGCCGGACGGCAAATACATCACGTTTATGCGGCCGTATCAGAACGTCCGCAACATTTGGATCAAGGGGGCTGCTGAGCCCTTCACGGCCGCCAGGCCGCTGACGGCTTCGGCCAAACGGCCGATTCCGGCGTATTTTTGGACGAGAGATGCCAAGTTCGTCCTGTACATCCAGGATAACGACGGGGATGAGAACTTCAATGTCTATGCGCTGGACCCGGCGCAGGCGAAGCCCGAGCCGCGGAATTTGACGAATGCCAAGGGTGTGACGACGATTCTGTACGGATCGCCGAAGAACGATCCGGACACGTTTTTCATGGGCATCAATGACCGGGATAAGGCCTGGCATGACCTGTATCGGCTGAAGGTTTCCACCGGCGAGAAGACGCTGTTGCGGAAGAACACGGAGCGGATCGGGGCGTGGACATTTGACCTGGCGGGGAACTTGCGGCTGGCGTCGCGGACGGCGGGGAACGGGGACACGGAGATTCTGCGCGTGGACGCCGATGGGTTTAAGGTGATCTACACCTGCACGGTGTTTGAAGGGTGCGGGGTGGTGCGGTTCCATAAAGACGGCAAGCGGGCGTATTTGGAATCGAACGGTGGCGCGAACGTGGACCTGACGGGGTTGTACCTGTTGGACGTGGCGACGGGGAAGACGGAGCTGGTGGAGAGCGATCCGAATAAGCGGGTGGACTTTGGCAGTGCGCGGTTTTCCGAGATTACCGATGAGCTGGACGCTACCTCTTATACGGAAGACCGGACGAGGATGTACTACCGGAACAAGGCCAAGGAGGCCGATTACAACCTGCTGCGGAAGAAGTTCGCGGGGCGGGAAGTGGGGTTTGCCGGTTGCACGCGGGATGAGCAGAAGTGTTTGATTAGCGTTTCTTCGGACACCGATCCGGGCGAAGTGTTCCTGTTTGACCGGAAGACGAAGGCGACGGCGCCGCAGTATAAGGTGCGGGAGAAGTTGCCGCGGGAGGCGATGGCGGCGATGGAGTCGATCCGGTATAAGTCCTCCGACGGGCTGGAGATTCCGGCGTATTTGACGATTCCGAAATGCGCCAAGCGGCCGTTGCCGTTGATTGTGTTGCCGCATGGCGGGCCTTGGGCGCGCGATATGTGGGGATATAACGGACTGGCGCAGTTCCTGGCCAACCGCGGGTATGCCGTTTTGCAGCCGAACTTCCGGGCGAGCACCGGGTTTGGGAAGAAGTTTCTGAATGCCGGGAATGGCAAGTGGGGCGAGACGATGCAGGACGATTTGACGTTTGGCGTGAAGCATCTGGTGGCGAATGGGACCGTGGACCCGAAGC
This sequence comes from Bryobacteraceae bacterium, assembly GCA_044358225.1. Lineage (GTDB taxonomy): Bacteria > Acidobacteriota > Terriglobia > Bryobacterales > Bryobacteraceae. The sequence continues at coordinate 30,452 of JBIKOG010000069.1, forward strand.
GGGTTGGCATTATGGGCGGTTCGTATGGCGGGTATGCGACGCTGGCCGGGGTGGCGTTTACGCCCGATCTGTATGCGGCGGGCGTGGCGATTGTGGCGCCTTCGAACTTGCTGACGCTGCTGGATTCGATTCCGCCGTACTGGGAAGCGGGGCGGAAGATGTTCCACACGCGGATGGCCGATCCGGGGACGCCGGAGGGGAAGGCGCAGCTGATGCGGCAATCGCCGTTGAATTCGGCGGGGAAGATTAAGAGCCCGCTGATGGTGGTGCAGGGGGCGAATGACCCGCGCGTGAACCAGGCGGAGAGTGACCAGATTGTGATTGCCTTGCGGGATCGTAACTTCCCGGTGGAGTACTTAGTGGCTCCCGATGAGGGGCACGGGTTCCAGCGTCCGGTGAATAACATGGCGATGTTTCTGGCGGCGGAGAAGTTTCTGGCTAAGCACCTGGGCGGGCGGGCGCAGGACGATGCCAAGCCGGAGGTGGTAACGCGGTTGGCTGAGATTACGGTGGATCCGAAGACGGTGAAGCTGAAGACGAAGACGGCGGGGGGCGTGGTGGCGGCGCCGGTGGCGGCGTTGGCGCCGGGAGTTAGTAAGTATTCGGTGTCGATCTCGATGGGCGAGCGGAAGATGAGTAGGGTGGTTACTTCGACCATTCGGGAGGTGGACGGGAACTGGGAAGCGAGCGATGTGATGAGTTCGCCGGCCGGGGACTCGGTGGACACGGTGACGCTGGACAAAGCGACGCTGCAGTTGAAGAAGCGGGTGATGAAGCAGGGCGCGGCGGAGATGACGATAGATGTGGCGGGCGGGAAGGCCAAGGGGATGGTGAAAGCCAACGGGCAGGAGCGGCCGTTTGAAAAAGAGCTGCCTGGGCCGCTGTTCGCGGATGGCGCCGGCGGGCCGAACGTGTTGGGAGCGCTGCCGTTGGCGAAGGGCTACAAGGTGGCGTTTGCGAATTTCGACCTGACGCGGCAGCGGGTGAAGGCGATGCAATTGGAGGTGATGGCGGAAGAATCCGTCGTGGTGCCGGCGGGGACGTTTGCGGCGTGGAAGGTGGAGGTTTCGGCGCTGGATGGGGGGAACGACACGATGACGTTCTGGATCGACACGAAGACGCGGAAGAATGTGAAGGCGTCGGCGGTATTGCCGCAGGCTGGCGGGGCGACGATGGTGATGGAACTGTTGCCGTAAGCGGTGGATGTGAAAAGGCCCGGGTTCTCCGTTGTGCGGGGAGCCCGGGCCTTTTCTTTTGCGGGAGGGAAGTTTTAGACGACTTGGGTCGGGATCTGCGTGGGGCGCAGATCGAAGCGGATACCGGTGAACTGGCTGCCGTTGTCTTCGAAGGTGAGGTTGTCGGCTTCGGTACCGGTCTTACCGGGACGGAGGACGATTTCCATGGCGCTGGCGCCGCGGTTGGCTCCGGCGAGGGAGACGGTGTAGGCATCGTCGTAGTTGCGGCCATCGAGACCACTGACGACTACGGAGTAGGTACCGTCGAAATTCGAAAACAGGGCTGCGTGGATGGGGAGGTAGGGGTGCTCGGTATAAAGCACCATATCGCTCATCGGGCCTCGCCGCCGGTCAGTGGCTATGTCGGTTGTGCGCATTGGGTAATTTTCCGGGCCGATGGGCCCTTACATGTATAGACGCGCAAACCGGGG
>JBIKOG010000103.1:0-25870 GCA_044358225.1 Bryobacteraceae bacterium
GTTTGTTAAGAGATGTTAGGGCGAGGAATTGGGGGCCGACTCGGTTGCCTCGTGCTCTTTGTAACCGGGGGCGGCGGGGGCGCGTCGAAAGCGGCAAAGGAGATTCGCCCCGCTATGCGACTCGTTTTTCTACTGTGCGCCGTGGCTGGAATGGCAGCGGCTGAACCGAAGATTCGGATTTTTGTCACGGAGAGTGGCGCGATGCTGGTTTCGGGCCACTCGATGTCGTTCACCGGGCCGACGAGCGCGGAGAATATTGAGGTGATGAAGGCGTTTCAGAAGCACTGCCCTTCTGTGGCCGTGACGGCGGATCGGGAGAAGGCGGACTATATTGTACGGCTGGACCGGGAGGGGCCGAGCCCGGTGACGCCATTTGTGCGGGGCAACAAGGTGGCGGTGTTCAATAAGGAGGCTGATTTGGTGTTCGCGCAATCCAATCGTACGCTGGCGCCGGTGGTGAAGGGGGCTTGCGCGGCGGTTAGACGCTAGATTCTGCGGAGTAATTCTTGCCTTACCGATTCGGTGAGCGGGTCTGCATCCGGGGCTTGTAGCCATTCGCCGGCGAGGTCGCGCCAGCGGAAAATCGCCAACCGCTGGGCGATGCGTTGCAGCTGGGCTAGTGGGCGATGGGGCAGATCGCGGTGGAGTCGGTCCGGGTGTTGCTGGTAGGCGTCCATCATCTGTACGTAGGCCCGTTTCGCGTCGCAGTCGCGGACCAGCATCCAGAAGATTGGCTCCCGCGAGCCCGCCGTTTCGATGGCGCAATCGATGTTCCGGGCGATCTGGTTGCGAGATGGATCGTAGCTGGTAGAAGCGCTGATATCGGAGCCGAGTTTGGCTTCGAGGAAGACGAGATAGTTCGCCGACTCCAGTACGACGTCGATTTCCGACTTGCCTTCCACGGGCTGCGGGTCGGCTGCGCGGTCCCTGTCGGTTGCCAACGGGCTGTTTCGCATTCGGTGGCGGCTGGCCTTTTCGTACGCGGGTGGAGCGGCGACGTGCCGCCAGAAATGAAGGCTGGGGAGTTCGCCGGCAGTCCAGAGGTTTGGGGAGAGGTGTAGCCACCAGTTGTCCGGTTGCCGTTGGCGCAAGAGTTGGAGGAGATTCCAGGTGACCCAATCCTCACTGTTGGGGGAGGTTCGGATTCGGCGCATGTCCTGCGGCTTGGCCGCTTTGGCGTGGGCGCGGAGGGCTGCATCGGCCAGGATTGGGAACTCGGCGGCCGCGACTTGGCCGGACGGGGCATGTGGGGCGAGATTGTGGCGTCGATTGAGTTCGGTTATCCGCTGATGCCAGTAGGCGAGGTCCTTCGTGGAGACGGTTTCGGCATCGTAGGCGTGGCGGGCCTGAGCGAGGATTTCCGTCGCGTCGACGCCATAGTCTTTTGCGTACCATTCGCCGCAACGGTGGGGTTCGGAATAGTCGCGAAGGCTCCAGGAGCGTTGGTCGTCTCCCTTTTGGAAGAAGAAGAGGAATGTGCCGGTGTTGATCGCTGGCAAATAGAGAAGCTGGCGCTTCTTGGAAGGATTGGCCACGGGGACTCCTGCCAGACTATCGGCCGGAACGGGCGGTGACCTTAGGGGTTACTCCGTGGCGCGGAGGTTTAACTTACCGAGGAATTCGAGGATGGCGACATAGGCGTCCTGGGTGGGTTTGACGCCGAAGGAGCCGTGTTTGCCGCCTTTGACGGTGACGAGTTCGTTGCTGACTTTAGCTTTGTTGAGGCCGTCGTGGAGTTGGGTGGCGTGGGCGTAGGGGACGGTGGGGTCGGCATCGCCGTGGATGGTGATGGCGGGCGGGAGGCCGGGGCGGAGGTAGGTGAGCGGGGAGACGCGTTTGGCGATCTCGCGGCGGTTGGGCAGGGAGGAGAGCCACTTAACGGCGTAGGTTTTGGTGTTGGGGCCGTCGATGATGTCGGCTACGTCGGTGATGCCGTACCAATTGACGATGGCGGCGACTTTGAGGTCTTCCGGGCCGGGGCACTGGCGGTCGAGTTCGGCGGAGGCGGGGATCATACCGGTGGTGAGGGCCAGATGGCCGCCGGCGGAGTGGCCCATGGTGACGAGGCGGGTGGTGTCGATGTTGTACTGTTTGGCGTTTTTGTAGACCCAGCGGAGGGCGCAGAGGCAATCTTCGACGGCGGCCGGGGCGAGGGCGATGGCGGAGCTGCGGTATTCGACGTTGACGACGTTCCAGCCCATGTGGAGGAAGGGGAGGAACCAGTGTTGGTACTGCTCCTTGGACGGGCCGCCGGCCCAGCCGCCGCCGTGGATGTAGATGAGCGTGGCGTTGGGGGTGGGCGTTTGGAACTGGTAGACGTCGAGTTTGTTGTCGTAGCCGCTGGCGGTGAGGTAGGTGATGTTGGGGGTGATGCGGTAGCGCTCCATCCGTTCGACGGCGGCGGGGATGGGGGATTGGGCGGCGAGGGTGGCGGCGGCGAGGACGAAGAGCAGGGTTTTCATGGCGTTTGTCTTTCTAGCGTAGACCGAAAGCTGACAAATTGCTTACCTTTCCCTTACCGTTTTCCGGGGAGTGTTACTTGATACTGAGTCTCGGAGTTACTATGACGATCAAACAATCACTCTTTTTTTCTGCGGTCTTTTTCGCCCTGACAGCGGACGCCGCGGTGTTTACAGCAACCGGTGCGGCGCCGGGCGATATACAAACCGCCGTGGACAATTTCCGGGCGGCGCTGGGGCCCAATAACGGGGTTGGCGGGTCCTTCGCCACCGGGCGGCGCGAGATTAATTGGGATGGCGTGCCGAACGCGTTTTCGGCGCCGAACTCGCTGCCTGGCAACTTCTTCAATGTGAATTCACCGCGAGGCGCCGTGTTTTCCACCGCTGGGAGCGGGTTCGCGGTGAGTGCGAATGCCGCCAGTGGGACGGGTGTCCTGTTTAGCAATATCGATCCATCGTACTCGTCGCAGTTCCAGACGTTCAGCGCGGAGCGGCTGTTTACTCCGATTGGAAGCAACACAATGCAAATCGATTTTTTCGTGCCGGGCACCAATATCCCGACCTCCGTTGCGGGCTTTGGCGCGGTGTTTACGGACGTAGAGCTGACGTCGACAACGATTTTCACTGTCTTTTTGGGAAACGGAAATAACGGCGGGCAGTTTGCGATTCCCGTTGGCCCGGATGGGGGACTGTCGTTTCTGGGGTTGACGGATCCGGATCGCTATAGCCGGATCATCATCCAGCTCGGCAACACGGTGGCTGGCGCGGGGGTTTTGGACAATCCTGTCCGCGGAAGAGATATCGTCATGCTGGACGACTTCATTTACGGCGAGCCGCTGGCGGCCAATACCGGCGTGCCGGAGCCGGGGACCTGGCTGCTGACGGCTGGCGGCGTGGGCCTGATGCTGGCGCGGCGTTACCGGCGCAAGTAGACGCGGAAGCGTCGTTTGCCGGGATCGAAGGGGTCGTCGAAATCTTCGAATTGGACGATGGAGAGGCCCCTTTGTTCCAGGTGGCGGATGTCGGCGGGGGTGAGGGGCCAGGGTAGCTGGCCGGGCGGGTCGGTTTCATCGCGGCCGCGGCAGATGATGACGAGTTCGTCGCTGAGTTCGGCAACGGCGTCGAGGGCGCGGGGGCGCATGTCGAGCGGCATGGCTTGGAGCGTGTAGATTTCGACGACGAGATCGAAGCGGCCAGTGAAGGTGAGGAGGTTGGCGACCTGGTAGTCGACGGTGGATTCGGGGAAGCGTTCGCGGCACCAGGCGACGGCGGTTTCGGAGAGGTCGAAGGCGGTGACGTGGGCGCCGCGGGCGGCGAGGTATTCGGCATCATCACCGAGGCCGCAACCGACGACGAGCACGCGGGCACCGGGGCGGGGAAGGGATTCGCGTTCGCACCAGGCGGCGAGGTGGGGATTGACGGCGCGGTCGGCCCAGGGGATGGTTTCGAAGTCGCGATTGGCCTGTTGGTAGAGGTCGTCGAACCAGCCGAGGGGGTCGCCCTGAGCATAATGCTGGCGGGCGAGTTCCCGGGCGAGGTCGCGTTTTTCGTCCATTAGCGGGGCACCGCGACGAGCTCGATGGCGAAGGAGGCGTCCATGGAGGGGAGCCCTTCGTAGAGCAGGAGGGTGGCGGCGGGCGGTTTGGCTTTGTCGTAATAGTCGAAACGGGTGGCGCGGATCTTGGCGATGATGGGGTTCGTGAGCGCGTGGAGGCTGGAGAAGGCCACGTGTTTCATGGACGACCCGGCGGCTTCGAGTACTTTGGACATGCGCTGGAAGGCGAGGTGGACGTCCTTGTCTTCGCTGTTGAAGGCCATTTGCTCGCCGGTGAGGATGAGCTTTTCCGAGCCGATGAGGGCGCCTTTGGAGTACATGGGCGACGGGTTCATCTCCGGCGGGTTGAGCATGGTGAGCGCTTCGGCGGGGCGGGTGCGGAGGCGGGTGACGGCTTCGCATTCGGCCAGCGCGGTGTCGTGCAGGCGTTGGGCCTGGACGGCGACCAGGACGGCGGCCGGGAAGGCCGCGGCGATGCGGGTGCGGACTTCGGCGACGGAATCGAGCGCGGAGAGCAGGCAGGTGACACGTTGGACATCGGCGGGACTGGAGCCGCCGGCGGTGGCGGCGTGGGAGAGATCGGCGATGGCTTTGTCGAGCATGGGCAGGAGCTTTTCCGGGCCTTCCTTGCTGCCGCCGCCCATGCCGCTGAGGAAGCCGAGACCGTTGGGGTTCACGGCTTTTTTGCCGCTGACGACGGCTTCGAGGATGACTTGCGCGCCTTCCATGGGCAGCATGCCGACCTGGATGGTGGCGACGGCCGGAATGGGCTGTTTCTTTTCGGCGAAGGTTTCGGCGACGATGGATTGGACGCGGCGCTGGTCGCCGGTTCCGGCGACGAAGGCTCGGATTTTGACGATCTGGCGGGGGCCGGCCTGGGTGCGGAGGGCTTTGAGGGCGTCGCGAATCTGCTGGGAGAGCAGGCCCTTGCCGGAGAGGGGCGATGCGAGGAATTCGAGTTTCGCTGTTTCTACCGTGACCGAAGCGGGCGGGTCCGGAATCACTTCCAGGGTTTGCGTGATTTCGACTTCGGGTTTTTTCTTCTTTTTCTTCTGTGCCTGCAGCGCGACGGGGAGCAGCGTGAGGGTGAGGAGGATCGATAGGACAGTGCGCATGATGCGATATCAATTTTAACAACGACAGCTGCAATAAAAATCGCCGCGGGAAAGCATTGGCCTTCCCGCGGCATGGCTTGGTCGCCTTCGGAGGAAAATCTAGATGAATTGCGTTTGGAAACGGCGGCGTGCGAGGGCCAGAAGACCCGCGCCCATGGCAATTTGCAGGAGCGTGCCCGGTTCGGCCGTTTCCGCCGGGGGCGGTTCAGTGGAGTAGGACGCCATGGCGATGTCGTCGAGCACGATGTAGCGGTTCGTGTCGTTGATATAGATGTCGGCGAAGGTGAAGGTCTGGGTGTCGCTGACAACGCCCCAGAAAGCCAGCGTGTTGCCCTGCGAGGTATTGATGTTAATGGGTGTCATGCCGCCGGGGGAGATGGTGACGCTGGCGGCGGCGCCTGGCGTGCAGCCGACGAAGAAGGTCTGGCAGCCGCCGACGCCATAGTTGAAGCCGAAAGCGCTGATCGGGGTGGCGAAGTTGAGCCGGGCGAAAACGGTGTTGGTCGCCGTTTTGTCAACCGTGCGCAGGACCGCGCCGCTGTTCCAGTTATAGTAGGACTCACTTGCGCCGGCATTCACGCGCAGAAGGCTGTACTGGGTGTTGAGCGGGGAAAGGCTGACAATATTGACTCCCTGGATTTGGAGACTGGTGAACACCAATCCGCCCACGCCAAAGTTCGTGTTTGTACCGATGGTTTGGGTTCCGCTGTCGAAATTAGACAGGCCTGTGACGAGGGTCGTCCATTGGGTCCGGTCGGAGTAGGTGAGCGTTCCGGCGGCCGCGGGTGTTGCGGTAATCAGTGCCAGCGCGCCGAAACTGATGAGAATTCGTTGCATTCGGTGGTCCTCTCTCTTGCGAAAAGCGGGCACACCTCTCATCGATCCGGCAAGCTCACGTTGCTTGCGAATACGCCGGGTGCACTCCTTTTTCGTTTCAATAAGGAAGTGGCGGAATGCGGTGTAGATTCTCGTAAGACGTTGTTAGGTTTATGCCGAGAGGTAAACCCTTAGTACGTTTTACTGAAATGTCCGTTACTGCAGGCTCTTTTGTACGACACCGAGATAACGTTCGGCGTCGGCCTGGACCTTGGCTTTGTTCAACGTGAGCGGCTTGCGGTCGCGCACGAGGGTCTTGCCGTTGACGACAACATCGCTGACGTCGGAGGCCTTCAGGGCGTAGACCAGTTGCGAATAGACGTTGTACATCGGCCAGGTGTGAGGGCCGTCCATGCGGATGGCGATGAGATCGGCGAGCTTACCGGGTTCGAGGGAGCCGATCTGTTTTTCCATGCCGAGCACGCGGGCGCCGCCGATGGTGGCCATGGTGAAGGCCGCCTTGGCGGGTAAGGTTTCCGGGTCCATCGTAGTTACTTTTTGTAACTTGGCGGCGAGGTCCATTTCCTCGAATAAGTTGAACTCATTGTTCGAGCCCGCCGGGCCGTCGGGGCCGAGGCCGATGGCGACGCCTTGTTTGAGTAACTTCGGCAAGGGCGCGACGCCGCTGGATAACTTCATGTTGCTCGACGGGCAGTGGGCGACGCCGACGCGCTTTGCGGCCAGCGTGGCGATGTCGCCGTCCTCCAGCCAGATGCCGTGGGCGGCCACGGTGCGGCCGTCGAAGACGCCGAGTTGGGCCAGGGCCTGCACCGGGGAAAGCCCGCGCTTCTGTTTGCTTTCGTCGAATTCGCGTTTGGTTTCCGCGACGTGGATGAGCAGCGGGGCGTTGTATTTATTGGCCAGGGCGCGGGTGGCCTGGAGGGTTTCGTCGCTATTGGTGTAGAGGGCGTGCGGGGCGACGGCGGCGGTGATCAGCGGATGGCCGGCGAACTGTTTGAGGAAGGCTTCGGCGCGGGCGAGCGCCAATTGCGGCGTCCTGGCGTCGGGGACGGGGAAGCCGATGACGGTCTGGCCCAGCACGCCGCGCATGCCGGCGGCGGCGGTGGCTTCGCCGATGACTTCCTCGAAATAATACATGTCGGTGTAAGTGGTGGTGCCGCCGAGTAACATCTCCAGCACGGCAAGCTGGGTGCCGGCGCGGACAAAATCCGGGGTAACGTTGCGGGCTTCGGCGGGGAAGATGTACTTTTCCAGCCATTCCTGGAGGCGTAAGTCGTCGGCGATGCCGCGGAAGAGGCTCATCGGCGCGTGGGTGTGGGTGTTGATGAGGCCGGGGGTGATAAGGGCGTCCGGGCGGTCGATGCGCTGTTTGGCTTTGTAGGCTTTGTCGATGTCGGCGCGCGGGCCGACGGCGACGATGCGGGCGCCCTTGACGGCCACGGCGCCGTTGGGGATGATGCGTGCGGTCGCGTCCATGGTTACGACTTGCCGGCCGCTGACGATCAGGTCCACCGGTTCGGCGGCGAAAGCCGCGCACGCCAGGCAGAAGCTAGCCAAGTAACGAATCATCAAAAGCCTCCGGGAGTAACTCCCTTACCGTGAATTCTCGAGTTACTCCCGCCAGGTTGGTGAGTGTAACTGGTATGTTGCCGCAGAACTCCCACAGGATCTGGCGGCAGGCGCCGCAGGGGGGCGTCAGCCGTTCGGTGTCGGCGGCGATGGCGATGCGTCTGAACGACATCGGTGGGACGCCGTCGCTGATCGCCTTGACGATCGCCACGCGTTCGGCGCAGATGGTGAGCCCGTACGTCGAGTTCTCGACATTGCAACCGGTGACGATCCGGCCGTCGTGCAGTTCCAAGGCGGCGCCGACGCGGAAGCCGGAGTACTTGGCGTAGGCGTGTTCCCGCGCGGCGATCGCAGCGGACAGCAGCGGGTCCATCGGTTACCCCTTCAACTGCGGCAGCACGGCCTTGAGTAACGACGTGAAGCGGCTGCGCACCTGGCGCCCGGTTTCGAGAACCTCTTCGTGGTCGATCTTCTGATCGAGCACGCCGGCGGCCATGTTGGTGACGCAGGAGATGGCTAGCACCTTCATTTGCATATGATTGGCGACGATCACTTCCGGCACCGTGGACATACCGACCAGGTCGGCCCCGATGGTGCGCAGGAAGCGGATCTCGGCGGGCGTTTCGTAGTTGGGCCCGGAGAGCGCCGCGTAGACGCCTTCGGGCAGCGTGAAGCCGAGTTCCTTGGCTGCCTCGCGGGCGATCTGCCGGTAGGCGAGCGAATACGCCTCGGTCATATCGGGGAAGCGCGGGCCCCAGTGATCGTCGTTGTGCCCGGTCAGCGGGTTTGTGCCCTGTAAGTTGATATGGTCACTCAGGGCCACCAGCGCGCCCTGGCTGTAGCTGAGGTTGATGCCGCCGGCGGCGTTGGTAATCACCATCGAATGGGCGCCCAATGAGCGCACCACGCGCGTGGCGAAGGCGGCCTGCTGCGCGGTGTAGCCTTCGTAGAGATGGGCGCGTCCGGACAGCACCACCACGGGCGCGTCGCCCACGTAACCCGCCACTAATTGTCCCGCGTGGCCGATGGCGGTTGACGCCGGCCAATGCGGGATTTCGGTGTAGGGCACAGTCACCGCGTCGCGCAACTCTTCGGCGAAGGCGCCCAGGCCGCTGCCGAGCACAACGCCGACGGCCGGAGTCACGCCAATCTTCGCCTGAATTGCGGCCACGGCGACGTCCACAAGAATTCTTTGGTTCATAACAAGAGCCCCGCTATACAGGCTGACATGAAATTGGCCATGGTACCAGCGGCCACCGCGCGCAGCCCCAGGCGGGCGAGGTCCGATTTGCGGGAGGGCACCAGCGCCCCGATGCCGCCCACCTGGATGGCAATCGATGAAAAATTGGCGAACCCGCACAGTGCGAACGTCGCGATGACGAACGATTTGTGGTCTAACTGATCCTTCACCGGTCCTAAGTTCAGGAACGCGACAAACTCATTCAGCACCAGCCGCGTGCCCAGTAAGTTGCCGACAATGGAGGCGTCTTTCCACGACACGCCGAGGAGCCACGCGATCGGCGCGAAGACGAGTCCGAAGATCTTCTGCAGCGAATCGGGAATGAACGGCGCCAGTGTATGCACCCAGCCGAGCATGCCGTTTACCATGGCGATCAGCGCCAGAAACGCGATCAACATGCCGCCGATATTCAACGCCAACTGCAGCCCATCGGCCGCGCCGCGGGCGGCGGCGTCGATGACGTTGACGCCCGGTTTTTCGATTTCGATCTTGATGTCCCCAGCCGTTTCCGGTTCGCCAGTCTCCGGGATAAACATCTTCGCCAGCATGATGGTGGCCGGGGCGGTCATAATGACGGCCGTGAGTAAGTGGGTAATATCGACGCCGGCTATCTTCACGTACGCCGCCATGACGGCGCCGGAGACGTGCGCCATGCCGCTGGTCATGATGGTGAACAGTTCGCTGCGGGTGAGGTTCGCCAGAAACGGACGGATGGTTAACGGCGCTTCGGTTTGGCCCATGAAGATGCTGGCCGCCACGCAGGTGGACTCCGCGCCGCTGGCGCCCATGATTCGGCGCATGGCAATAGCCATCACCTTGATGACAACCTGCATCACGCCGAAGTAATAAAGCACCGCGAACAGCGCGGCGATGAAGATAACAATCGGCAGGACCTGAAAGGCGAATACTACGCCATAGGGACCGGCTTTGGTGCCCAGCGGTCCGAAGAGGAACTTACTGCCTTCCTCGGCGTATTCCAGCAGGGCGTTAACGGCAATACTGGCTGACTGGAAGACAAAGCCAACGTTGGTCTTTAAGACCAGAAACGCCAGGGCAAACTGGGATCCCAATCCCCAAAGGAGGAGGCGTGGTTGTATCTTTCGCCGGTCCGAAGAGAATAAGTACGCCGTCGCTAAGATCGCGACCAGTCCCAATAGACCGGTGAACCGCTCCATAGGGCCTCCTTAGGGGAAATGGGGAGATGCTAAATCGCTTGCCTAGCTGACAACTTCCAGGATCAATTCGCGTTCTTCCGGCGCGTTGGCCGAAATACGGAAGGCGTCTTCCACCAGTTCCGCCGCTTCTTCGACGTTGGCGTCGTCGCGGTAGTACAGGCGGCAGAGAACGGTGTTGCTGTCTACCTTGGCACCCATCTTCACGTCGAGGATCACGCCGACAGCCGGGTCGATCACGTCTTCCTTGGTCGAGCGGCCCGCGCCGATCAACGTGGCCGCCTGCCCGATCAACTGGGCGTCGATACCGGCCACGTAGCCGCCGCGGGGGGTGGCGATTTCGCGCATCCCGGTGGCGTTCGGCAGCAGGTCAAAACGGTCCAGCACCTGCGGGTTGCCGCCCTGGGCCGCGATCACTTCCTTCAACTTACGGAAGCCGGAGCCATCGAGTAACTTCGCCTGCGCCAGTTCGCGCGCTTCTTCAATCGTCCCGGTCACTTTACCGAGATGAATCATACGAGCCGCGAGTTCCAGGGAAAGGCGGGTGAGGTCGACCGGACCGCCGTTCTGCAAGGTCTGCGAGACTTCCATGATTTCCAACGCGTTGCCGATCGCATAACCGAGCGGCTGGTTCATGTCGGTCAACAGTGCAATGACCTTCTTATTGTTGCGGCGGCCGATGGCCACCATCAACTGGGCCAGTTCGCGGGCGTGGATCTGCCGCTTGATGAAAGCGCCGGAGCCAACTTTGACGTCCAGAACCAGGGCGTCGATGCCCTCGGCCAGCTTCTTCGACATGATCGAAGAGGCGATCAACGGTACGCTTTCCACGGTGCCGGAGGCATCGCGCAACGCGTAGATCAAACCATCGGTAGGCGTCAGTTGCGAAGACTGGCCGGCGAACGCCAACCCGATCTTGGCGACCTGCGCCTTGATCTCATCCACCGTCAAATTCGTGCGGAAACCGGGAATGGCTTCGAGTTTGTCCAACGTGCCGCCGGTGAAACCCAGAGCGCGGCCACTGATCATCGGAATCTTCGCGCCGGCCGCGGCCGCAATCGGGGCCGAAATCAGGCTGGTTTTGTCACCCACGCCGCCGGTCGAGTGCTTGTCCACTTTCAGGCCAGGAATCTCGGACAGGTCCAGGGTCTCGCCGCTGCGGAGCATCAGCTCCGTCATCGTCCCTACTTCCTTGTCCGTCATCCCCGAAAAGAACGTGGCCATCAGGAATGCCGCCATCTGGTAGTCGGGAATTTCCCCGCGAGTATACCCATCCACAAGAAAAGAAAGCTCTTCCGGGGAAAGTTCCTCGCCATCCCGCTTCCGGGTGATCAAGTCGACGGTACGCATATAAGTTCCTTCAGCGTAGCACGCCAATTCATTGAAAGGAAACCTTCTTGCGAGGTTTGTCGTCAGGACACACTCCTGCTGGCAGTCTCCGCTGGTGTCATCCAATGGCGAAGCGGCCTGTTTACTTACTTGATTTGCGGCAACGGGTAGCGGAACTTCCCGGCGAATACCTCACCGAAAATCTGCAGCATCTCCTCATGAATCAAGCCATTGTCGGCCAGAACATGCTTCCCGCGGAGGTGTCGTGGCGCGCCATGCATGTCCGCACAGCGCCCCCCCGCCTCTTCCACGAGGAGTATTCCGGCAGCCATATCCCACGGGCTCAGTCCGAATTCCCAGAATGCGTCCAGTCGCCCGCTGGCCACGTAGGCCAGGTCCAACGCGGCCGCCCCTGGACGGCGTACGCCGTGGCTGAGCATCGCCAGTTGGTAGTAAAAATGGATGTTGATGTTTTCCGGCCGTTTCCGATTCGGAAACCCCGTAGCTACAAGGCTTTCGGACACACTGGCGGCTTTCGACACATGGATGCGCCGCCCGTTCAAATACGCTCCGCCGCCCTTTTCGGCGGCGAACATTTCGTTGCGCGACGGGTCGAAGACAACGCCCGCCACCAACTCGCCCGATTTTTCGAGCGCCAAAGTCACGTTCCATGCCGGAAAGCCGTGCGCGAAGTTGGTCGTCCCATCGACCGGATCCACGTACCAGCAATACTCCCCTTGCCGGTCCCTCTGGCCCCCCTCTTCCCCGACGATCGTGTGCGAAGGGAAGTGGCTCTGCAATCGTTCGACGATCAGCGCTTCCGAGGCGCGGTCGGCCGCGGTCACCAGGTCGAAGTCGCCCTTCAGCTCAAACGGAATGCCCCGTTCGGACATGTTCAAAACCAGCGCGCCCGCTTCCCGCGCGATTTCTACTGCCGTTTCAAGATAAGGTGCCATGAGGTCAAACTTCGAAAACGTATTTGATGTCGTGCTTGTACAGGAACAGATTCGCCTGGCCGACGCGCGTCAACCGCACCACGTCCACGTCGAAGTACTCGACCGTACCCGAATGCTCCTGGTTATCCATCAGACGAACCCGCACCGGCTGTTGCCGGGCAATCAGGTCCTTCCAATACTCGACCTCACGGAGCGTCGTCTCGGGTGCCTTCTTCTTCGAACTTGCGCCTTTGGATGCCATCCGGTGAGAGTTACGGAGCGGAATCTCCATAATAGCCACTTCGTGTTTGCACACGCAAACCCGCCGTTTTCGTTTCCACCTTCACGGTGTGGAAACGGTTCTTCGTCAAGGGCACGTTTTTCGGGTAGTAGCCCACCAGATATTGCGTCCGCAGGTCACGCAGAATGGAGTCGAAAGCACGGTCCAAAGCCACGCCAATCGTGGGTTGGAACACTTTTCCGCCAGTCCCGCTGGCGAATTGCGCCAGGGCGTGTTCGCCGCCGATATTACGCCCGGCGTCGTTCTCAATCGGCACCACGAGGTTTGAATAAATTACGCAATCGTTTCGATGGGCGGACTCCATCGCCTTGTGGAAGGTCGTCAGCGAGGTGGTGTCGCCGCCGTCGGTGACGATCACCATCACGCGCCGCCCGTCGCGTTTACCCAGTTCATCGGCGCCCAGTTGGATGGCGTCGTAGAGCGACGTGCCCGCTTCTGCTTTCAGCCCTTTCATCGCGTCTTCCAGGCGCTTCAGCCGCCGTGTGAACGGGCTGACCTTCGCCACATCGTGGTTAAACGTGAACAGCGCCGCCTGGTCGCGCTCGTTGCCCGATCCGAACAGCGCCTTGGCGAAGCGCTGCAGCGAATCCACTTCGTACTTCAGATCCTTCGCCGTAGACCCGCTGATGTCCAGCATGATGGCCACCGACAGCGGCTGCGCCGTGTGGTGTTCGAACACCGCCACCTCCTGCGCCACGCCATTGTCGAAGATCTGAAAATCGCCTTTTTCCAGCCCGCCCACCAGCCCGCCATTGGCGTCCTTCACCGTCGCCAACAGCCGGACCAGTTTCACTTCGGTGCGGAACGTCACCGGAGGCTGGGCCAACGCCGCCAGCCCCGCCGTCGCCAGAAACGTCCGCCGCGAAGCCAGGTTCATAGTGTTTTCAGCCGGTCGTCCCACTCGCCATCCACCCACACTTCGCCGTCGGCGAAATACTCTTTCTTCCAAATCGGCACCAGCTTTTTCAACTTGTTGATGCCCTCTAACGACGCTTCAAACGCCGGCTTCCGGTGCGGTGAAAAGGCGATCACCACCACCGAGGTTTCGCCAATCTCCATACGCCCCAAGCGGTGCAGCATCGCGATGCGGGTGATGGGGAAGGTGGCAGTAATCTCATCGCCAATTTGCGCCATCATCTTAATCGCCATGGCCTCGTAGCACTCGTATTCCAGGTACAGCGTCGCCCGGCCCTTCGTGTTGTTGCGCACCACGCCTTCGAAGTTCACGAACGCGCCGTCGCAGCCCTGGAGCAGTTGCTTCGCCACGGCCGCCGCATCGATCGGTTCCCGCGTGATGCCGTAGAAATTGCCCGTATTTTCGCTCGAAATCTGGTGGATCCACTGGCCCGTCCCGCCGCTGACGGGAGGCAACAGCGCCACTTCGTCGCCATCGGTCAGCACCACCGACGGGTCGGCGAACTCCTGATTCCGCGCCACGGTGACGCTTTTCCGCGCCGCTTCCAGCGCCGGGAATTGAGCCGCGAAATGGTCGAAAAGGCCCTTCGCCGTCACGCCGTCGGCCAGTTCCACATCACACTCCCGCTGCCCGGTCAGGTCGCGCAGCACACCGAAAAAGAGGACTCGAATTCGCACAGTGTCATCCTAACAGACTGATCTCGAACTCCCTTGGTTCCAACTCACTGGCGATTGCATCCAACGAAGTGCTATGAATCCCACTCGCAACAACATCCCCGCCGCGTCGCGGGAGCAGCTCGTCCCGTTGCTGAACGCTCTGCTCGCCACCGCCACCGACCTGAAAAGCCAGGCGAAACAGGCCCATTGGAACGTGAAAGGGCCGCAGTTCCTCCCGCTCCACGAACTCTTCGACGGCATCGCCGGCCGGCTCGACGCGCAGATTGACGACCTCGCTGAACGCGCCGTTCAGCTCGGCGGCACCGCCCACGGCACCATTCGCCAGGTGGCCGCAGCGTCCCCGCTGCCGGAGTTCCCGGCCAACCTGACCACCGGCCTCGAACACGCCGCCGCCATCGCCGACCGCCTGGCCCTCTACGGCGCCGCCCTGCGTGCCGCCATCGATACCGCCACCGCCCTCGGCGACGCCGACACGGCCGACCTCTTCACCGGCTTCAGCCGCGAGGCCGACAAAGACCTCTGGTTCATCGAAGCCCACCTGCAATAATTGGCTGCTATGGAATCGCATCAGGCCCGCGTCCGTGTCCGCTATGCGGAGACGGACCAGATGGGTGTTGTCTATCACGCCAATTACATTGTGTGGATGGAGGTCGGCCGCGTGGAGTTCTGCCGCGCCGCCGGCCTATCCTACCGCGATATGGAGAACGAAGGCGCGCTGCATCTGGCCGTCATTGAGGCCAACTGCCGCTACGTCTCCCCAGCCCGTTACGACGACGAAATCCTCATCGAAACCCGCATCGAAAAGGCCACCCCGCGCGGCGTCCATTTCGTCTACGAGATGCGCCACGCCGAGACCGGGCAGAAGCTGGCCGAAGGCTTCTCTCGCCATCTGTTTCTCGATCACAACCTGAAACCCATGCGCCTGCCCGCGCGCTTCTACCCGCAGTTCGGGCTGTAGGCCGCCATGCGCTGGCCTCTGCTCCTGACGATCCCTCCGCTGCTCTGGGCGCTGCTCCCGGCCGTCGACGCCCTTCGCCGCCCGCGCCTGGAAATCCTCCTTGATCAACTCGCCGGCGGCGGCTGCCAGTTCCAACCCCACGCCCGCTCCCTGAACCCGCTCACCACCTACGCCATTCGCCATCCCGAATACGTCTGCCCCATCTGGGCCGCCGAACATCTCGCCGGCACGCCAGCCGCGGACCGGTCGCGCGTCCTGGCCGCCATCGACGCCGCGCTCCTTCGCCTTCCCGCCACCTTCGACACCGGCGACGGCATTCTCCCCATCGCCGCCCAATTAAAAGCCGCCCGCGCCGCCATCTAACCTTGCTACTCTTTTCAAAATGACCACCCCGCTCCGTGGCGCCCTCGTCGGCTGTGGCTTCTTCGGCCAGATCCATCTCGAAGGTTGGCGCCGTCTCGATGAAGCCCAAATCGTCGCCGCCTGCGACACCGATCTCGCCAAAGCCAGCCAGTCCGCCCCCCAGGCCTTCGACAATCTGGAACGCATGCTCGACGAAGTGAAGCCCGACTTCCTCGACATCGCCACCCGCCCCGAACTGCATGTCGAAATGCTCCGCATCGCCGCTGCCCGCAAGCTCCCGGTGATCTGCCAGAAACCCATGGCCCCGCGCTGGGACGAATGCCTGGAGATGGTCCGCATCGCCGAAAAGGCCGAAATCCCTTTCATGATCCACGAAAACTGGCGCTGGCAACCGTGGTACCGCGTCATCGCCGCCGAAGCGGCCAAGGGTAATTTAGGCGCCCCCGTCACTTACACCTTCCGCACCCGCAAGCGCGACGGCGCAGGGCCGGAACCCTACTTACTCCAGCCCTACTTCCGCAACATGCCGCGCCTGCTGCTTTTTGAAACCCTGGTCCACCACATCGATACCAGCCGCTTCCTGTTCGGCGAACTCGATACCGTGTACGCGCGCCTCCGTCGCGTCAATCAAACCATCCAAGGCGAAGATCAGGTGCTGCTCATCGCCTCCCACCAGTCCGGGCTCAACGGCGTCATCGACGGCAATCGCTTCCTCGACCTCGCCCCCGATTCGCCCCCGCTCGGCGACGCCTTCTTTGAATTTGAAAACGGCGCCCTCCGCCTCTCTGCCACTGGCGATATCTTCCGTGTAACTCCCACCGGCGGCGACTTACTCTGGAAAAATGAGGTAACATCGGGATATCGCGGCGACAGCGTCCGCGCCACTTCCCAACACTTTGTCCGGTCGCTCGCCGCCGGGCTCCCTTTTGAAACCCCGGGCCGCGACTATCTGGTGACCGTCGCCGCCGTAGAAGCCGCCTACCGCAGTCACGAATCGGGCGCCGCCGTCCGCGTACCCACCCCAGCCGATATCGCCAAAGATCTTTGAGGGACATGCAACTGCTACCCCCATCTTTCCTTCCGTTCTGGATGGAAGTGGAGGGCGACGCTGAATCGCCCAAGCAACGCCAAGGCCACGCCTTGGCGTTCTTCGCGGGCGTCTGCGGTCTGGCGGCTTTTTACGCGTCGCTCTACGCGCCCAGCGGGGCGGGGAACTGGGGTTGGTACCCGCGGCTGGCCAAGCCCGCCTGGGCGCCATCGCCCGCCTTCACCGGCCCGGTGTCGACGCTCTTCTACCTTGTCCTGGCCGTCTCGATCTGGCGCATCTGGCGCACCGGCGCCTTCCGCACCGTCCCGTTCACGCTGGCCGGATTCGCCAGTCTGCTCTTCCTTCAAAGCATCTGGTCGACGTTATTCTACGGCCTCCAAAGCCCTCTCCTGGGCCTGGCGGACCTGCTCCTGGTCGCCCTGCTCGCCGCCATCCTTTGGCTGACATACCACCCCATCGATAAGCTCGCCGGCCGTCTCTGGCTGGCCTACCTCTGCTGGGTCGCCTTCCTGCTGCCGCTGAACGCCGCGCTCGTCTACCTGAACCGTTAGACCAAAAACCGCCGCAAAAACGCGAGCGCCTCCGTCCGCATCCCCGCCGTCTCCACGTGCGCCACGTCTTCCCGATGCATCTTCCACCGTTCCGGATGCCCCGCTTTCCGGTAAACCTCCGTCAACTCGCGGTCGATCCGGTCCAACCCCGCCGCCGGCGTCAGTTTATCCAGATTCCCTGCCAAGCCCAAATGCGCACGCGGCGCGATCAGCGCGTTAATTTGCGATGTCGAAAAATGCTTCAACAACCCGGGCACATAGTAATACACGCCATGCCCCTTCAAGTTATCGGCGGCCAGTAACGCGTCAAAGTCCGTCAGGCAGCAGATATCCACGCACACCTTCACCCGTTCATCCAGCGCCGCCACCCACCACGCCATCGTCGACCCCATCGACATTCCCACGGTCCCAATCCGCCCCGCATCCACATCCGGCCGCGAAACCAGATAGTCCATCGCCCGCAGCGAATCGTAGACCATCATGCCCCACATCACCCGCCCGTGCCACAGAAAATCCTTGAAAATATCCAGTTCCGTGCGTACCGCCCGCTCCCCGAACGCCCACGTATCCACGCACAGGGCGGCGTAGCCTTCGGCCACCAGCGCATCGGCCCACGACGGCACCTCCTTCTTCGGACGCAGCATCTCGTCCTTGCCTAACTTATACTCGCCCCCATGCCAGTGGTGAAGCAAAACCGTGGGCAGCCGCCCGCTCTTTCCCAACGGTTTAATGAAATACGCGGGCGCTTTCTCCAGCCCATTCAGGTCCAGCACTAACTTCTCAAAGTGATAGCCGCGCGACGTATCCACGCCGCGCGACTCCACGCCAATCTTCCGGTCTCGTGCCGGCAGGTCCCCCAGCAGCGAATACAACTCCTTCCGCCGCGAACCCGCAGGGCCCCCCGCGGCCAGTGCCATGGTTTTCATGAGTGTGCGCCGTTCCATAAAAATTACTTCCCGGCCTCGGCCGTCCGCAGCGTCGGATACTTAATGCCGAGCTGTTCCAGATAGCTTCCGAACTTATCGGGGTTGTAGTACATCTCCTTCATGCGCGGCCGGAACTCGTCCATGATCTTCTTGTTCAGCCACAGAGCGGGCTGGTCCTCGGGGCGCAGGAACGTCTGATACTTCGTGTCCTTGGTCTGCACGTTCTTGAAATAATCCCAGGCGGCGGTGACTAACTCCGGCTTCGTGATTAAGTCGAGCAGCGTCATCGCCTGCGCTTTGGCACCGGCGACGACGCCCTTGTGCGCGATCGGCGTCGCCATGGAGATGGCGTTGGCCCAGCTGTGCCCCGGGCCGGCTTGAATATTGGCCGGGTAGCGGAGTGTGATCGTCGGAACGTTCCAGGAGATATCGCCGATGTCGTCGGAGCCGCCACCGGTGGGCCCAATGGAGCGCCCGCCTTCGCCCGCTTCCCCACTCCCCGTTGGCCGCCGCAACTCGGCCACCTGTTCGGAGAGCCCAGTGACCGGCACCTTCAGCTCCCGCTGCAACGCCACCGCCAATGCCTTGTCGTCCTCCGACCACTGCGGGTAGCCAACTTTCTTGATATTGGCGTGCATCGCCGCCGCGATCGGCGGCGAAAAATGCCCGGCCCACGCCGTGCCCAGAACGCGCGAGGTGAACGTGGTATCGGTCATCAGCGCGGCGCCCTTGGCGATGTTATCGCCGACCCGCCAAAGGTCCATCACGTGGCTGTAGTCGGCCTCCCGGAAGAAATACCACACGGAGGCGTTCTGCGGCACCACGTTCGGTTGATCGCCGCCGTTGGTAATCACGTAGTGCGAGCGTTGCGCCAGACGCAGATGCTCCCGCCGGAAGTTCCAACCGACGTTCATGAGTTCCACCGCGTCGAGCGCGGACTTCCCTCGCCACGGGGCGCCCGCGGCGTGCGCGCTTTCGCCCTTGAACTGGTACTCCACCGACACCATCCCGTTCTGCCCGCCGGGCCCCGAAGAGACGTTGAAGTCCGAAGAGACGTGGGCGAACAACACGGCGTCGACGTCCTTAAACGCCCCTGCGCGGACGTAGTAGGCCTTCGTGCCGAGCTGCTCTTCCCCCACGCCGGGCCACAGTTTGATCGTGCCCGGCAGCTTCTCCCGCTGCATGATCTCCTTCACCGCCAGCGCGGCCACGATGTTGAGCGGCATGCCGGAGTTATGACCCTCCCCATGGCCGGGCGCGTAATCCAGCATCGGCGCGCGGTAGGCGACACCCGGTTTTTGCGATGCCTGCGGAATGCAATCGATATCCGACCCGAGGGCGATCACGGGTTTGCCGCTCCCCCATGTGGCCATCCACGCAGTGGGAATACCGGCAATCCCACGCTCGATCGTGAAGCCTTCCTTTTCCAAAATGCCGGTCAGATACTTGCTGGTTTCGTATTCCTGGAAACCGAGTTCGCCGAAGCTGAAGACGGAGTCGACCATGACTTGCGCTTGCTTGGACATGCGGTCGATGCGGCCGGTGAGGTCGGCTTTGATGGCCGCCTCGCGTTCGGGGGAGATTTTGGTTTGGCCGCAGACGAGGCAGGCAGAGACGAGCAGTAGAAACGCGGATTTGATCATAACGTGCTCCTGATGCAGTTCAGGATAACAGCCGCGATTTAGAACATCCGCCGGAACGCCAGCACCTGCTGCTTCCAAAACCCCTCGCCGTAATCCCGGCCCGTCAGTTGGTCATCGATGCCGGTCGGCAGAAAGGCATGTGTGAAATTTGCCGTGCCAAACACGATGTCCCACACCGGCAGCACGGAGGCGAAGTTACACCCCATCACCCGCCCGGTATGCCCGATCCCAATGGCGTGATGCACCCGGTGGAACAGCGGGCTCACAATCAGCCGGTCCCCCAGCCACCCGAAGCTCAGCTTCACATTGGCGTGGGAAAAGCTCTCAATCGCCCCGGTCACCAGCGTCACCGTCAGGAACGCCGCCGGCGGCGCGCCCACCGCCAACCCCACCGCCGCCCGCCCCGCCGCGGCGATCAACTGCCCCAGCAAGTGCTCCCGCTCGTCGCTCCAAAACGTCATCTGCCGCTGCGAATGATGCACCGCGTGCAGGGCCCACCAGATGTGAAAGCGGTGCTCCCAGCGGTGCCGCCAGTAATCGGCAAAATCCAGCACGATGAAATACAAAAACAGGTTGTCGAACGACGGCGGAATGATCCCTGCCATTCGAATCTGCGCGTTCAACCAGTCAAACGCTGGCGTCAGCGCGATGAAGAAGAAAATCGGCAGGATGCCCAGCCGCGCCAGCAGCGTGTAGAACACGTCCACGCGCGTTGCCTTCCGGTCCTCCCATCGCTCCACCGGCAGCCACAATTCCAGCGGCCGGATCAGCGCCCACAGCGCCACCAGCTCCAACGCCCCCAGCAGAAACAAGTGCGTCCAGTCGTAGGCCATCTCATCGAAACTCATCCAGCCGAACCAATACAGCGACGGCTGCACAACCTGCTCAAACAGCCACTGGTGCCACGTGTTGAACCACTCGGTAACCAACTACTTTTTCCTCCGCTCCGGGATCGTGGCAAAGCAGAAACCCTTCGCCTTCAACTGCGTCAACAGCGGGTCCAGCATCGGCCAGTACGGGTCCTTCCGGCTCCAGATGCCCAAGTGCATCAACAGAATATCCCCGTCCCGAATATCGCGCACCGCGTTCCGCAGCAGCGTCGCGTTCGGGTATTTATCGGACGGCAACTCATCGCCCAAGAACCCCGCCGGCGACCAGCCAATATGCTCTTTATACCCGCAACTGGCCGCCGCCTTCAGCGCCAATGGCGTCGTCTTCCCGCCCGGCGCCCGCCAGATGCCGTCGTACCCGCGGCCCGTCAACTCCCGGAAAACGTCCTCGGATTTCTTCAGCTCCCGGCAAACCCCCGCGCGGTCCAGCAACTCCCGTTTCCCGTTCTTGCCGACATAGGCCACCTTCCCGCCCGCCACGTCGCCCCGGAAGTAGTGGTGCCGAAACGTGTGCGACCCAAACGCGTGTCCATCGGCCACCAGCGACTTCCAGAACGGCGCCCAGCTGGCGTCCATCGACATGTCTTCGCGCGTCGTCTTCTCGTTCGCAACGAAAAACGTGGCCTTCACCTGGTGCTTCCGCAGCACCGCGGCAATCTGCTCGGCCGGGCCCATGGAGCCCGTGTCGATGGTTAGATACAGCGTCTTCTCGCAGCCGGCCGCCAGCAGCAGACCACTACTTGCGAGGCGCGTGAGAAGAGAGATAAATCCCATGAGGTGAGCGTCCTACCGGGATCTGCTTGACGATCTTCTTGGTCTGCAAATCCAGAATCGAAACCTTCCGCGCCCAGCGCGATGTCATCCACAAATACCGCTGGTCGCTCGTCACGTCCATGCAGTCCGGCCCGCCCGGCGCCGGGTAGGAATCGACAACTTCCAGCGTCTCCAAATTGATCTTGGAAATCGTGTTCTCCGCCCGATTGGAGAGAAACGCATGCTTCCCATCGCCCAGCCGCACGAAGTTATGCGCGCCCTTGCCGGTGAAGATTTTCTTTACCCGCTTCTTCGCCCGCCAATCGATCACGTCCACATAGTTCTCGCCCAATATCCCAATCAACAGATACTTCGAATCCGGCGTCATCAGAATGCCCGCCGGCTGCTTGCCAATCGGCAATTTCCAAAGGATCGTCTGCGTCTCCAGGTCGATCGCCGCCAGTTGATTGGTATCCTGCAGCGTAATAAACACGGTCTTCGAATCCGGCGAATAGGCCAGGTGCGACGGCGCCTTCGGCAGCGCAATCCGCTTCACGATCTGGAAATTGTCGGGCTTGTAGATGTCCACCCGGTCCAGCCGTAGCGACACGCTGACGAACCACTTCTTGTCCGGCGAATAGCCGATCTGATAAGGGTCGGAGATGTTCTTGACCTTGTTCTTGATCTCGCCCGTGGTCCGGTCCAGGAACACCAGTTCGTTGGAGGCCGCATTGGCGATGATGATGAATTTATCGTCGGGCGTCGCCATCAGATGATGCGGCTCTTTGCCAATCGCGATGCGCTTGGTTTCGCGCTGCGTGTTGGCGTCGATCAGCGAAAGGGTTTCATCCCCGGAGTTCAGTACGATGGCGATTCCAGGAGCGGCCGAAAGGGAAAAGGAAAGCAGGAGTCCGAAACAGAGATAGTGCATTTTGTTTTGGAGCCACGGGGCTCTCCCTCACCGTAGCAGAATCCGCCGCCGGGGACTAGCGGGGGGGACGGCATAGGGCAAGACGGCAGCCTGGTGTATTACCATGTATGAATGTCACCTTGGACCGACAGGGTGAGTCGCCTGGTTCTAGGAGCTGTGCTAACCGCCTGTACTGTGGGTGTGGTTCATGCGGATCCGGCGGCTTCCTCATGCGACACGGACACCCGATGTGTGGCTTTGCGTAACTTCTTCATGCGCTACCAAAGCCCCTTGCACAAGGTCGCGCACGTTTTCCTCCAGGCCGCCGATCAACATAAAATTGACTGGCGCCTTCTCCCCGCGCTTTCCATCGTGGAAACCGGTGGGGGCAAAAGCGGCACGCCGTCCAATGTCTTCGGTTGGAACTCTGGCCGTACCCGATTCGCCACAGTCGAGGCGGGGATTCTCTTCGTCGCCAGCCGTTTCGCCGAATCGCCGATCTACGCCGGCCGGAGCGCCCTCGGCATCCTGCGGAAATACAATCCAGCCCGGAAATCCTACCCGCCGAAAGTCACCAAGTATATGATGGAAATCGCTCCCCAACCGGTGGAGTGAGCGTCAAACACAAGACGATGTTCGCGATCCGCCTCCTCACCGCCGCCGACGCGCCCGCCTTTTGGAACCTCCGCCTGGAAGCCCTTTCCGCTGTCCCCGGAGCCTTCGGCGAATCCGCCGCCGAGCACTTAAAAACCACAGTCGAAGCCCTCGCCCAGCGCCTCGCCAATTCCACCCACCACAATTTCATCGTTGGCGCCTTCGACGACGCCGGCCTCGCCGGCACCGCCGGTTACTACCGCGACACCCGCGAAAAGCGCCGCCACAAGGGCCACGTCTGGGGCATGTACGTCTCCCCTCGACTCCGCGGACAGGGGGCAGGGAAGGCGCTCCTCGCCGAACTCATCCGCCTCGCCAAAACCGATCCCGATCTCCGCACCATTCTCCTTTCCGTCTCCGAAACCCAGCCAGCCGCCCGCGGCCTGTATGAGTCGATGGGCTTCGTCCACTACGGCACCGAACCGGTCGCCCTCCGCGTTGGAGACCGCGACTTGGCCGAAGAGTTTTTAGCCCTCCGGCTATACTGACTCATGGCCTTAAACGACGCGCAGGACCTGGGGAAATTCGGCTACGCGCAGGAACTCTTCCGGAGCATGGGTGGCTTCTCCAACTTCGCCATCTCCTTCTCCACCATCTCCATCCTCACCGGCGTCGCCACCCTCTACGGCTACGGCCTGGAGATGGGCGGTCCGCTGCAGATGACCATCGGCTGGCCCTTGGCGACATTCTTCACCCTCGCCATCGCCGCCTCCATGGCGGAACTCTGCTCGGCCTATCCCACCTCCGGCGCCATGTACCACTGGGCCGCCGCCCTCGCCGGGCCCGCCACCGGCTGGTTCGTCGCCTGGCTCAACATCATCGGCGGCGTCGCCGCCATCGCCGGCATCAACTACGGCTGCGCCCAGTTCATCCTCCCGTTCTTCAACGTCGCCGCCACCCCGCTCAACGTCTTCCTCGTCTTTGCGTTTACTCTCATCGTCCACGGCGCCCTCAACCACTGGGGCGTCGGCTTGGTCGCCAAGCTCAACGATGTCAGCGTCGCCGTCCACATCGTTGGCGTCATCCTGATCGTCGGCTGCGTGTTCTTCCTCGCGCCAACCCAGCCTCCCGCGTTCCTGATGGAAGCCGTCAATAGCAACGGCCGCTCGCCCTACGCCTGGGCCTTCCTCCTCGGCCTGCTCCAAGCCCAGTGGACCTACACCGGCTACGACGCCTCCGCCCACATGTCCGAGGAAACCAGTGACCCGCGCCGCACCGCCCCGTGGGGCATCGTGATGGCCGTCGCCATCGCCGGCATCACCGGCTACGCCTTGATCCTCGCCCTCACCATCGCCATCAAGAGCATCCCCGAAGTCCTCTCCGCCAAAGATGCTGGCGGCAACGCCATTCCAGCCGCCATCGCCATCCTCCAAACGGCGCTTGGCGCCAAACTCGGCAACACCATGGCGGCGCTGGTATCGATGGCGATGTGGTTCTGCGGCCTGGCCTCGGTCACCAGCGTCTCCCGAACCGTCTATTCGCTCGCCCGGGACAACGGCACGCCATTCGCGACCCTCTTCAAGCGCGTCAATCCGAAGCACGGCACCCCCGGCCCGGCCATCTGGGCCACGGCCTTGTCGGCGATGATCGCCATGGTCTGGAGCGGCATCGTCCCCATTGTCACGTCGCTCAGCACGGTAGCCCTGTATCTGGCCTATGTGATCCCAATCATCCTCGGCCTCCGCGCCCGCGCACAGTGGGCCGGGCAGGCCGTATGGACGCTCGGCAAGTGGGGCCCCATCGTCAACATCTTGGCGATCGTCTACGGCCTCGCCGCCTGCGTCATCCTGGTGATGCCTCCCAACGAACTGGCCGGCAAAACGCTCGCCGGCGTGCTACTCACCCTGACCGCCATATACCTCTTAGCCGTCCGCAAAAACTTCACCGGCCCCACCTGGGCCTCCCATTAAATTGGTGCCAAGCACCAATTTAATCTTTCCCCCCAGTTTTTCTAGGAAAACCCGGATCCATTCCATTCAGTCCCTAATCAAATGAACAGCTTGCCGCCCTGTGAATATTAAACTGGTGCCAAGCACTAATTTAATGGAACCCATCGACTTCATCCCCCACGGCGGCGGTCCCTGCTTCTTCATGGACTGGACCATGGGCCCGGCCGACACCTGGAACAACATGGCCGCCTTCCTCCGCGCCTACAACACCCAACCCCACCCCAAGGCCATTCTCCTGGTCTCCGGCCACTGGGAAGAATCCGCCTTCTCCCTCACCACCCACCCCAACCCGCCCCTCATCTACGACTACTCCGGCTTCCCGCCCCATACCTACAAACTCGAATACAACGCCCCCGGTTCCCCCGCGCTCGCCGCCCGCGCCGCCCAACTCCTTCAACAATCCAACCTCCCCACCCGCCTCGACCCCACCCGCGGCTGGGACCACGGCGTCTTCATCCCCCTCAAACTCATGTACCCGGACGCCCAAATCCCCATCGTCCAACTTTCCCTCCACAACTCCCTTGACCCCGCCCTCCACCTCCGCGCCGGCGCCGCCCTGCAACCGCTCTTAAGGGAAGGCGTCCGCATCATCGCCAGCGGCATGTCGTATCACAATCTCCGCCAATTCGGCCCCCGCGCCGCAGCCCCATCGGAAGCCTTCGACCAATGGCTCACCCAGGCCTTAACCGCCGAAGACCGCAACGCCCAACTCACCCACTGGGCCGCCGCCCCCTCTGCCCGCGACGCCCACCCCCGCGAGGAACACCTGATCCCGCTCATGGTCGCCGCCGGCCCCTCCCGGGCCGACAAAATCTACACCGATCACGTCATGGGCGCCCGCGTCTCCGCCTTCCGCCTGCATTCCTCATCCACCTTGTAAAGAAGTGTTATCAATCAGCCCCGCGCGGAACGCCCAGCCCCCCCACCGCGTCGACAAGAGCGTGATGATCTCTCGCCGAATCCTTCTCGCCGCAACATTTCTTGCCCCCCTATCCGCCCGCAACTGGGACCGCGCCATCTTCCCCGACTGGTCCCCCGATCACATCGACAAACTCCTCACCGACTCTCCCTGGGCCCGCCCCCCCCCCCGCCCCGGCCGCGTCTCCCCCCCAGCCCCCCC
>JBIKOG010000252.1:0-10647 GCA_044358225.1 Bryobacteraceae bacterium
CGCTATTTCCGCTGGACGGCACAACGGCGCCAATCCGCTCATCGAACGCCGCCGCCAGCAACGCGCTCTTCCCATTGCGCGAATGGCCCGTGGTGCCGATCTTCGCCTTGTCCACTTCCGGCAGCGTAACCAGATAATCCACGGTCCGCGAGGCCGCCCACGCCCACCGCGCAAGGACCGGAAAATCGATCCCGGGATACACGTCGAGCCACGCATCGGAATCGTCTCCGTTGGCGTATCGCGGATCGGTGGCGTGATAAATAGCGGCAATGTAGCCGCGGCGAACGGCGGTGTAGACCCATGGGCGGTTGTGCGCGTGGTTGGTCAGGAACACCGGGAACGGACCGGGGCCGTCGGGGATGATGAGCTCCACGCGCAGGGTGGCTCGGTGGTCCGGGCCGAACTCCAGGCGCACCTCGCGGACGGTGACGGCGCCCTCCCGGCGGCTGGCCGTGACCACGGCCCGTAGATTGGTCGGCGTCGGCGGGAACTGGCCGAAAATCCAGTGCTGCACGTCGCGTCGGAGTTGTTGCTTACGCGCCTGCCATTGGGCCGGTGTGGTGACGCCTTCGAGCGCATCCGGCAGCCCTGGGATTAAGCGCAGTTTGTCGAAGTCCGGCGGCAACTCGCCGGTCCGTCGGACCCACTCTTCCCACGTCTTATCGAACGGATTCAGCCGCCCATCGGCCGGCACGCGCGACGGCTTGAGCAGCGAAAGCAGCTCGGTCAGCGTGCGGGCCGGGTCTTCGGCGAAAACAGGCAAGGAGAGGAGAAACAGCGCAAGGAGTCGCATGGAACTGCTGCCAGTGTAGTGAGAGAATAGGTTCCGCCGCTACATGAAACGACGCACGCTTCTTTTCTCATCGTTGTCCGCGCTGGGTCAGAAAAAGTACACCGACCCGGCCCCGCCCAAGGTAACTGCGCCCAACGCCGGCCGCGCCACCGCCCAGCCCAATGCCGACGCGCTGAAGCATAAGAAGCCCGGCGCGCTGCCGAAAGGCGCGGTGACCGAGGACTGGCCCTCGTTCCTGGGCCCCCAACACAACGGCGTTTCCCGCGAAACGCGGCTCAGCAAGAAATTCCCCGCCAGCGGCCCGCCGCTCGTCTGGGAAATGGCCAAGGGTACCGGATACGCTTCGCCCGCCATCGCCGGGGATAAGTTAGTCTTCCTGCACCGCCGCGGCAATCAGGAACTGGTGGAATGTCTCCACCCCGAAACCGGGGAACGATATTGGAAACATAACTACCAGACGTCCTTTGAAGACCGCTACGGCTACAACAATGGTCCCCGTTCCAGTCCCGTAATCGATGGCGAGCGGGTATATGTCGTAGGCGCCGAAGGCGTGTTGCATTGCCTGCACCTGCCGTCGGGCCAGGTGCTCTGGCGCCGCCAGTTGCGCGATGAGTTCAAAGTCCCGCAAGACTTCTTCGGCGTCGCTTCAACGCCCCTGGTGGAAGGCGATCTGCTGATTGTGAACGTGGGCTCGCCCGGCGGCCCATGCGTGATCGGGCTCGATAAACTCACCGGGCAAATGCGCTGGGGCGCGGGGCAAGAGTGGGGAGGGAGTTACGCATCGCCCATTCCCGCCATCGTACACGGAAAGCGTCGAGTCTTCGTGTTCGCCGGCGGGGAGAGCCAGCCGCCCACCGGCGGCTTGATCATGCTCGATCCAGCCACAGGCGCCGTCGATTTCACGTACCCATGGCGCAGCAAAAGTTATGAGTCAGTAAACGCCTCCTGCCCGGTAATCATGGGTAACTACGTGTTTGTCTCCGCCAGTTACAAAACCGGCGGCACAATGCTGGAAATTACTCCGGACTTCAAACACAAAGTCCTGTGGACCACGCCCGACTTCGGCCTGCACTTCAACACGCCGATCCACAAGGACGGCTATCTGTACGGCTTCGACGGCCGCAACGAACCGGACGCCTCCCTCGCCTGCGTAGAGGTGAAGACCGGCAAAGTGGCGTGGCGCACGAGCCTGGAGTGGAAGGAGACCTTCCAGGCCGGCGGCCAGCAGCGGGAGCAGATGATGAGCCTCTACCGCGGCAATCTGTTGCAAGTGGACGGGCGCTTTCTGGTGCTCGGCGAACTGGGCCACCTGATGTGGATGGACCTCAACCCCGGCGGTTTCAAGGAAGGCTCCCGCGCCTGGCTCTTCGCGGCGCGCGAGACGTGGTCGCTGCCCGTCCTAAGCCGGGGCTTGCTCTACGTCGTGCAGCACAGCAAGGACGTCCTGCAGAACAAGCAGGCGCGTTTGCTTTGTTACGACCTCCGGGAGTAGGGTAGAGGTGTGGACAAACGGTTAGCAAAAAAGCATAAACGACAGGTAGCTCGGGCGCAGGCAAAGGTGAAGGTTTCCGAACCGGATGTGCGGACCCACGAAGAAATCGAAGCCGCGCGCGAAGCCAGCAAGGCAAACGCCAGCATCGCGGTGAACGGAAAAGTCTCTGCTCCGGGCGGCCCGGCGCGCCGTGCCGGTAGCGGTACGGGCAGCGCGGCCCGCACCGACAACGGCTGATTTGCCAGTCGACTGGCGCGCCTATCACGAGGCGACGAAGCACACTCCGGAGCGTCTACGGCGCTCCGCCCGGGCGCTGGATTGGGCCAACATGCCCAATCCCTTCCGGCATTATGAAGGCGTTCCGGTGGTCGATCTGCCTGCCGATCCGCCCTCTCCGCCCATCGCGGCCTGGGATGTTTTGCGCGGAGCCGGCGGCGTAACAACAGCCGCCAACGGAGCCGAGTTCCTCTCGCAACTCTTCTTCTATTCGGCCGCAATCAGCGCCACGAAACTCGCCCCGGCAACGGGCTCCACTTACTCCCTGCGAGTAAATCCCTCCTCGGGAAACCTGCACCCCACCGAGTTCCATTTCGCCACGCGCGGCGTAAACGGCTGGGCCGACGGCCTCTACCACTATCGCCCCTCGCAGCACATGGCCGAGCAACGCGCCACTGGCGACCTCGGCTTCGACGGCAGCCTGGTACTGATACTCACCTCCATCGCCTGGCGCGAAGCGTGGAAGTATCGCGACCGCGCCTATCGCTACTGCCTGCTCGACATGGGCCACGCGTGGCAAGCGGTCGCGCTCGCCGCCCGCGCCATGGGCTGCCGCTGCACCGCCGAAGGGGGCTTCGACGATGCCGCACTGGCCACCCGCCTGGGCCTCGCCGCCGATGAATGGCCGATGCTAATCCTCACAATCAGCGGCCCCGGAATCCCCCTCGGAACCAACAAAACAACCCCACCCACGCCCCCCTCCGGCGTTCCCAATGAACTCTCCGCCCACGTGCTGATGCCCGATCTCATCCCCGCCATCCACGCCGCCACCAGCGAGAATCAGGAGCCCTGGCACCGCCCCGACGCCCCATTCACCGGAGCCGCGTTGGGCGGCCCCCTATTCGGCGACATTGTACGCCAACGCCGCTCTGCGCTCGACTTCATCGGCGGCACCGCGGAGATCACCATGGCGCAGCTCCTGGCGCTCCTCTCAGTCGCCCGCGAACCCCTGCTGACCCTCTACATCTACGTGCATCGCGTGACGGGATTAGAGCCCGGGCTCTACCGCTTTACGGACTCGCTCGAGCGCATAAAATCAGGCGACCAACGCGTCGTAGCCGCCGGGCTCAGCCTCGGGCAGAACCTCGCGGGCAACGCCTGCATCGCGCTATCAATGGTCGCCGATCTGGAGGGCGCCGCCACGCGCTACGGCAACCGCGGCTACCGCTACGCCCACATCGAAGCAGGCGCCGTGGGCCATCGTCTCTACATCGCCGCCGAAGCCCTGGGCCTGCGCGCCACCGGCATCGGCGCGTTCTTTGACGACCGCGTCAGCGAGTATCTCGACTTGCAACTTGGCCAAGTCATTTATCACTTCGCCATCGGCTACCCTGTCGTCGATCCGCGCCTCGAACCATGAACGATAACTTAGGCATTCTCGTCCACGGCGACAATCATTTCATCGTCGATGGCCCGCGTCCGGACCGCGCCACCGCGCTCGCCTTAACCCGCCAATGGTCGATCATCCGAATCGGCGGTGCCCCGCCCATACCCGGCTGGACCATTCGCAACAAAGCGTTTCGCGAAGACCTGGGCTGGGCCGTAGTCGTCTCCGGCGACACAGCGCAATCGCCCGCCGTGTCGCTGTTACTAACGGAAATGTCCGCCCGCGGCGTCGAGATTCAAACCTGGTAACCGGCCTGAGACAAGGCGCCGTAAACGATGCCGAAAAGCCCGATTCCCCACACGGGGAAAATGCTGATCGCCCCACCATACTCCCCGCTTAACCACCGCCGCTTCCCAGCCACGGTCACGTATCGCGACCGCCAGGCAATGTCGAGCAGTAGCAGCAGAACCCCGCAAGCAATGGAGGTATACCCGCTCGGGCGCCAGCCCATCAGCCACGTCGCCAAATGCACCGAACCGGCCCCCGCCACGATCATCCCGATCGCCAGCAGATTGATCGACGTCACGCGGGCAACTCAATCGCCGAAACCGCCGTATTCTGCGGCGTGATTACGAACACCTGGTAACTCTTGCCCCAGTAGATCTCCTGCAACTGCTTGCGGGAGAGATAAACCCGCTTTTCCCCCACGTTCACGAATCCGCCCTTTCGCACGCTGGTGTTCGGAATCGGCCGAATCTGGCCTGAATACGAAACAATCGTAGGTTCCGGCGTGCGATAAATTTGCCAAGGTTCCTGCATCGCCATGGCGACAAGGGCCGCCGAGCCCAGCAAAAGGAAACCCATCAGCGTACTCTTCCTCATTGCGAACAGCACCACTGCCGAACCGGCCAACAGCAGCACCGCGATCGCCAACATCACCAAGTCCCAAAGAAAACCCGTGCGTTGCTTCGGCGCCAGCTTCCCATTCTTGTTCGCAGCCGCGTACTCAGGGATCATCAGATGGTATTTTCGTTTAAACATAGCCCTCAAGGCGCAATCGGCCGAAAACAGGGACCAAAATATTTTCACCGCCGTTTACGATAGAAAAAGTGGACGTCGACGACCAGCACCGGGTGACTGCGGAACAGCTCAAGAATATGGCGCTTTCCGCCGGTTTTGAACTGGCCGGCATCGCCCCGGCCGGACCCATGCCGGAGGCCGGTCACTACATGGACTGGGCCGCCGGCGGCATGGCCGGCAAGATGGGCTACCTGACCGATCATCGTGCCGAAAAGCGTCGCGATCCCCGCCACATCATGGAATCCGCCCGCAGCGTCCTGGTCGTCGGCCAACTCTACAACGCCCCCATTCCCTATTCCACCGCCTTCGACGACGCCACTCTCGGCTGGATCAGCCGCTACGCCTGGGGCGACGATTACCACGACGTCATGCGCGCCCGTCTCGACGCCGTCAACCGCGAACTCCAAGCCCTCGCCCCCTGCGAAACGAAAATCTGCATCGACACCGCGCCTCTCCTCGAACGCCCCCTGGCGCGCGCCGCCGGCCTCGGCTGGATCGGAAAAAACACCTGCCTCATCAACCAGGAAAAGGGCTCATGGTTCTTCCTCGGCGAACTGCTGCTCTCGCTCCCGCTAACGCCCGACGCACCGCCCCCGGATCGCTGCGGCACCTGCCGCCGCTGCATCGATGCCTGCCCCACCGAAGCCATCGTGCCCACCGGCCACCAACACCCCGAATGGCAGCTCGACGCCCGCCTCTGCATCGCCTATCTCAACATCGAACTCAAGGGCGAAGTGCCCGCCGCCCAGCGATCCACCATCGGCCACCACGTCTTCGGCTGCGACATCTGCCAGGACGTCTGCCCCTGGAACCGCCGCGCCGCCATCACCGTCGACGCCCCTTGGCAACCCCGCCGCCACGCCCCGCCCCTCGCCGAACTCGCCGCCCTCACCCCTGACGCCTTCCGCACCCTCTTCCGCGGTTCCCCCGTCGAACGCACCCGCTACCAGGGCTTTCTTCGCAACGTCGCCATCGCCATGGGCAACGCCGCCAACCCAGCCTACTTCGAACCGCTATCCATCCTCGCCCGCCACCCCGACCCCGTCATCGCCCACCACGCCCAATGGGCCCTCGGCCAATTACAATTGAAGAACGAATGCCTCTAATCCTGCTGCTGGCCGCCCTCGCCGCTCAACTCTCCGCAGCCCCTCCAGGCATCAGCAAAGGCTTCGATCATTTCTACAACCTCGAGTACGAACCCGCCATCGCCGAGTTTACCCGCGAAATCAAACTGCACCCGAACGATCCCTTCTCCTACACCCATCTGGCCGAAGCGCTCCTCTACCGCGAAATGTTCAACGCCGGCGCCCTCGAAAGCGAACTGGTTAGCGGTAATAACTTCTTCCTGGCCAAAGCCAAAATCATCCCCGCCGAAGCGGAGCAGAAACGGTTCGATGAAGCCATCGCCAAGGCCATTACGTTAAGCGAGTCCCGCCTGGCGACTAACTCCCAGGACACCGAAGCCCTATACGCGCTCGGCGTCGCCCACGGCCTCCGCGCCAATTACAACTTCCTCATCCGGAAGTTATGGCGCGACTCACTCAAGGAATTCACGCAATCCCGCAAACTCCACCAGCAGGCCCTGCAGATCAAGCCCGATTTCGTCGACGCCATGATGGTCGGCGGCGTCCACGACTACATCGTCGGCTCCCTCCCATTTTCCTGGAAACTACTGGGCTTTCTCATCGGTTTCCGTGGCGATCGCGATGGCGGACTGCGCACCGTTGAGCGTGTCGCCGCCGAAGGCCAACGCGCCCGCGTCGAGGCCATGGTCCTGCTCGCCGTCGCCTATCGCCGCGAACGCCATGCCGAAAAAGCCGTGCCGCTCTTGAGTAAGTTAATCGAGATGTTCCCCCGGCACTACTTATACAGATTAGAGATGGTGCAGATGTATGCCGACCTCGGGAAAAAGGACGAAGCACTGGCTATCCTAAAGACGATGGAGGACCTCCGCACCGCCGGCGCCACGGGCTACAAGAACCTGCCCGGCGGCAAAATCTACTACTCCCGCGGCAATCTCCTCTTCTGGTATCGCGAATACTCGGGCGCCCTCCCGGACCTGCAGCGTGTCACCGCCGCCGGCACGGAAGCCGGCCTCAATACCCTCATGAATGCGTGGCTCCGCATGGGCCAGTGCTACGACATGCTCGGCCGGCGTCAGGAGGCCCTCCGCGCCTACCGCCAGGCCATCGACGGTGCCCCCGATAGCGACGCCGCCCGCGAGGCCCGCCGCTATCTAAGCTCTCCCTATAGGCGGTAACATGGAGTACTTATGCGCCTCTCTCCCCGAGTGTTAGCTTGTCTCGCACTCCCCGCCATCTGGGCCCAGGCGCCCGAAGCCTTCAGTCCGTCCGGCAAAGCTTTCTCCGCCCTGCCCGATAAAGCCAACACCATCGTCGCCGCCGATCTCGCTCTCGCAAAGGACCCCGCCTCCGCCGATCTCCTCCTCGCCGCCGCCCGCGCCCGCGACGCCCTCCTCCGCTTCTCCGAATCGCTCCCCCTCTACACTCGCGGCATGGACGAGCATCCCGGCGACGTCCGCTTCCCTCGCTACCGCGGCCATCGGTTCATCTCCACCCGTAAGTTCGATTTCGCCATCGCCGATCTCAAACGCGCCGCCGAAATCGCCCCAGTTAGTTTCGACGTCAGTTACCACTTAGGCCTGGCTTACTATCTCCGTGGTGATTACAACCACGCCGCCCGCGAGTATCAACGCTGTCTCACCATGGCCGCCCAACCCAAGCCCCAATTCATGCGCGGCATGCCAGCCGATTGGCGCCCCTGCCAGGGTCTCGACGACAACGCCCGCGTCGCCCTCACCGAATGGGCCTGGCGCGCCAATCGCCGCGCCGGCAAACCGGAGGAAGCCGAAAAACTTCTCACCACCATCACCGACGCGATGAAAGTAACCGACAACCAGTCCTACTATCGAACGTTACTTCTCTATAAAGGACTCCGCACAGAAGTCGACATTCCGTCCGATGCCAATGGCGTCGCCACCGTCAGCTACGGCCTCGGCCTGTGGCACTGGCTGGCCGGACGCAAGGATCAGGCCTGCGCCGCCTGGGGGCGCGCCGTCAGCGGCGAAAACTGGTCGGCCTTCGGCTTCATCGCCGCCGAAGTCGACCTCGGCCGCGGCCTCTGCAAGCCCGCCAAAAAGCGTTAGCTCGCGAACGCCTTCCGCATCTTCTCAAAGGTGATCGACAGGTCTTCGATATGGACCCTCGTCTCGCCAATCACCGACATAAAATTCGCATCCCCCGGCCACCGCGGCAGTAAGTGCATATGAATATGCCCCGCCACGCCCGCCCCGGCGCACGCTCCCAGATTCATGCCGATGTTAATCCCCGGCGGGTTATACAGTGAACGAATCACTCTCTCCGTCCGCCGCACTAACTCCATCATCTCCGCGGCGCTCTCCGCCGTCGCCCCCGCCAGCGAATCCACGTGCTCATACGGAACCACCATCACATGCCCATCCGTATAAGGAAACAAATTCAGCACCACAAAGTTATGCTTCGCGCGATGCACAATCAGCGCCTCGGCATCATCCCCAGCCGCCACCTTCGCGCAAAAAACGCAGCCGCCCGAGGGGGCGGCTTTCGTTACATATTGGTATCGCCACGGACTCCAGATGTGGTCCATACAGGGAGGGGAATCGGGCTATTCGGCGTCGTCGCCGTCTTCGTCGTCGAAGCCGGTATCCACGCCGCCATTCACTAGGTCCTTCAGTTCCTTACTCGGCTTGAAAAAGGGAATGCGCTTGGCAGGGACTTCCACCCGCGTCCCGGTCTTCGGATTCCGCCCCACGCGCGGCTGCCGTTGCCGCGTCCGGAAACTGCCGAACCCGCGGATCTCGATCTTATCGCCCTCTCGCAAACTCCGGACAACGCTGTCAAAGATCGCCTCAACGATGACTTCGGAATCCTTCCGAGTCATTTCAGTTACCTTCGAGACCTCTTCGATCAGATCAGCCTTTGTCATGCCCATTCCTCTCCGTTCCTTACTCGCCCGCTTCGGGCGTTGGCGCCGCGATGGCGTCCTCGGTCACTTCGCTCGCCGCTACTTCGGCATCCGGAATCCCACCGCGCGCCGCTTCCTCGGTCGCTGTCGCTACCGCCGCCGCCTGCTTCTGGTACTCCGCCATCCGCTGCCGTTCTTCGTCAACGATCGCAGCCTTATAACTCAATCCTATCTTCTTTTCGGCTGCGTTTAGGCGAATGACCTTGAACGAATGTTCCTCGCCCACCGGGATCGCCGTCTTATCTTTACCCGTTCCCCCAACAATCTCAGAGGAATGGCACAACGCTTCCACGCCCGGCGCCACTTCCACAAACACGCCAAACGTCGCCGAACGGCATACCCGCCCGCGAACGACATCACCAATCTGATGGGTCGCAAAGAACGATTCCCACTGATCCGGCTGCAACTGTTTCACGCCCAACGACAACCGCCGCGTCGGCGCGTCGATGTTCAGAATCACCGCCTGCACAACCTGCCCCTTCTTCAAAACTTCCGAAGGATGCTTGATATGCTTCGTCCACGAGAGATCGGACACATGTACCAGTCCGTCAATGCCCTCTTCAATCTCAATAAAAGCACCAAATTCCGATAACTTCCGAACCCGGCCTTCCACCACACTGCCCACCGAATACCGCGACTCCACCGTCGTCCACGGATCATCTTCCAACTGCTTGATCCCCAGCGAAACCCGACGATCCCGCGGCTTAATGTCCAAAATGACACTTTCCACCGTATCGCCGACCTTCACCACCTTCGACGGATGCTTCATCCGCCGCGACCAGGTCATCTCGGAGATATGAATCAGCCCCTCGACCCCCGCCTCCAGCTCCACAAACGAGCCATAATCGGTAATCGAAACCACCCGGCCGATCACTTTCCCGCCAATCCGGTACCGGTCATGCACCGATTCCCACGGATCCGGAGCCATCTGCTTCATGCCCAGCGAGATCCGCTCTTTGTCCTTATCGAATTTAAGGACCCGCAGCGATAACTCCTGCCCAACCTGCACTAACTCCGACGGGTGCGTCACGCGCCCATAACTCATGTCACTAACGTGCAGCAGGCCGTCAATCCCGCCCAAGTCGATAAAAGCGCCATAGTCGGTCAGATTCTTCACCAGACCCTGGATAATGGAGCCCTCCGCCACCGTTTCCAGCAGCGCCGACTTCCGGTCCGTCGTCTCGGTCTCGAGCGCCGCTTTCCGGCTCACAACCACGTTGCCCCGCCGCCGGTTCAATTTCAAAATCCGAACCGGAATGTGCTGCCCAACCAGCGAGTCCAGGTTGTACACAGGACGCACGTCCACCTGTGAACCAGGCATGAACGCTTCCACGCCCACGTCCACCATCAACCCGCCCTTGGTCCGGCCCGTAATGTGGCCGCTCACCAATAGGTTGTCCCGGAACGCCTGCTCCAGCGTATCCCACGATTTCGTGTTCTGCGCCTTCCGGTGCGATAGCGGGACGTAGCCCTCCGGCGTCAGCGTGCCGCCCTTTTCCACCATCACTTCAATGGTGTCTCCGGCATTCACCGCCGGTTTCCCGTCCACCACCGGTATCTGGGCGATGGGCACGACGCCTTCGGACTTGTACCCGAAGTCGACGATCACATCGTTCGCCGTGACCTTCAGGACGTAGCCCTGCAGCACTTCCCCTT
>JBIKOG010000274.1:0-9327 GCA_044358225.1 Bryobacteraceae bacterium
TTACGACTTTGGCGCGGCGGTGCCACGGCGCGCGTTGTTGGTGTTGACGGGGTGGGTGGACTGGGCCGATGGGTCCACGTTCCTGCAGGCGGCGCAGACGCGCGGGGCGCAGTTGCAGTTTCCACGCCTGGAGGCGCAGGACGCCTCTGGCAAGTGGGTGACGGTGGTGGAGGACATGGGGCTGCCGGCGGGCAAGCCGAAGACGATCGTGGTTCCTGTGAACGATCTGCCATCGGGGCGGCTACGGATTGTCTCGAACCTGGCGGTGCATTGGACCGATGTGTTCCTGACGCCGGACGAGGGGACGCCCGTGCACACGCTGCGGGCGGTGCCGATGCACGCGGCCGATCTGCGCTTCCGTGGATTCAGCGCGGTGACGATCGATCCGCTGCGGCGGGAGCCGGAGAAGTTCCACTACGGGCAGGTGTCGACGGCCTCCATGTGGAACCCGACGCCGGGGCAATATACACGTTATGGCGGAGTGGGCGAGTTGATTGGTACAATTGACGACCGTCTGGTTCTGATGGGTAGCGGCGATGAACTTGTGCTTCGTTTTGACGCCAACTTGCCGCCCGTGCCGGAAGGCCAACAGCGGGATTTCCTGCTGAAAGTCGATGGCTGGGCCAAGGATCGCGATCCTAACACAGCGTTCTCACAGACTGTTGAGCCACTACCACATCACCGTATGACCACCTACCCTTACGCTCCCAACGAGGCCCATCCGGGCGGCGACTGGATCCGCCAGTACAACACGCGTCCCGCGTTGCGATTGCTGCGGCCGTTGGTAAGCGCGCGATGAGACTCGCCCAATTCACGGCCGCCGCGTTCGTGTTGTTGTTGGTGAACACGGCCTATATTGGGGCCTTCGCGGAGCCCACGATCTTCTACATGGGCAACGTGCTGCTGCATGTGGCGCTGGGGGCGCTGGTCTATGTGCTGGCCATTCGCAGTCTGCCTCGGCCGGTGGCGCTGGTTGCGTTTGCGGTGTTCGCCACCGGCGCGTTCCTGACGTGGAAAGGCGCGGTGCTGCCGAACCAGAAGGTGCTGTGGGCGCATATCGGGGCGGGCGTTTTAGTGGCGCTGTTGGCTGGGTTCCATTTTCCGAAACTACGCACGGCGACGCTGGTATTAGTGGTCGGCGGGGTGGCGCTGGCGCTGCGGCCGCAGCACGAGCAGCGCATTGTGAATCCGACGGTGGTGCCGGTTTCGATGGAAGAAGAGGGCGAGGGGCCAAAGAGCCCGTTCTGGCCTTCCAGCGCGCGGACGAATGTGGGCGGCACGATTCCTTCGGACTTCTTCATGGACTCGAAACTCTGTGGCGAATGTCACAAGGACGCCTATGAGCAATGGAACTCCTCGGTCCATCACTTCGCCAGTTTCAACAATCAGTTCTACCGGAAATCGATTGAGCACATGCAGGACGTCGTCGGCACAAAGCCCAGTAAATGGTGCGCGGCATGCCACGATCACGCGGTTTTTTTCAATGGGCGTTTTGACAAGCCGATCAAGGAGCAGATCAATACGCCGGAGGCGCAGAACGGGTTGGGCTGCGTGTCGTGCCACTCGATTTCGAACGTCGATTCGTCGATGGGGAACGGCGGCTTCACGATTGAATATCCGCCGCTGCACGAGTTAGCCAGCAGCCGGAACCGGTACATTCGGGCGCTCGATAATTTCCTGACCTATCTCGATCCCGAACCACACCGGAAGACCTTCATGAAGCCGTTCATGAAGAAAGATAGCTCCGAATTCTGCTCCACCTGCCATAAGGTCCATTTGGATATTCCGGTGAATAACTACCGCTGGCAGCGTGGGTTTAACGACTACGACAACTGGCAGGCCTCCGGCGTCAGCGGCCAGGGCGCGCGCAGTTTTTACTATCCGCCGAAGTCCCAGACCTGTACCGATTGCCACATGCAGATGGTGGATTCCAACGACCCCGGAAACCGGGACGGCAAGGTGCACAGCCATCGCTTTGCCGCCGCCAATACCGCCGTCGCGCATGTGAACAACGACAAGGTGCAACTGGCCGAGACGGAGAAGTTTCTAAAGTCCGGGTTCATCACCGTGGACCTGTTCGCGGCGACGCCGATTCGCGGCGAGGGCGAGACGCGGCAGAAGACTGGGGACACCGGGCCGCGGTTGAATACGACCTTCGCGATCGGCGAAGAGGCCGAGAGCGGCGGGCCCGTGATGATCCGCGAAATCAACGACGTGGTGGCGCCGTTGGACAAATCCACGGCGACCTTTCAGCCGGGTGATACGGTGCGGTTGGACGCGGTGGTGCGGACAAGGAAAATCGGTCACTTCTTCCCGGGCGGCACTGTCGATTCCTTCGATATCTGGTTGGAGTTGATCGGCACGGACGCGACGGGCAAGACGGTGTTTTGGAGCGGGAAAGTGGACGATGACGGGAAGGGGCCGGTGGATCCAGGAGCCCATTTCTATCGCAGCTATCTGCTGGATGGCGAGTCGAACCACATCAACAAACGCAATGCCTGGCAGGCGCGGAGCAGCCTGTATGTGCGGCTGATTCCGCCGGGCGCGGCCGATAC
The DNA here is from genome assembly GCA_044358225.1 of Bryobacteraceae bacterium. Taxonomy (GTDB): domain Bacteria; phylum Acidobacteriota; class Terriglobia; order Bryobacterales; family Bryobacteraceae. Next base: position 2,556 of record JBIKOG010000274.1, read on the forward strand.
GGTGCACTACAAAGTGCGCATCCCGAAGGACGCCAAGGGGCCGATTCAGTTTCACTTGAAGCTGAACCACCGCAAGTTCTCCCACTTCTACAACCAGTATGCGTTTAACGACTTTCCGGAGAAGACGCCGGTGCTGCCGATCGTCGCGCTGGCCGAGGCCAAGGCGAAGTTGAACGTCGCCAGCGGGCCGACGGTGTGGAAGCCGGTGGTGGAGAAGAAGGATCGCGAACGGTGGAACGATTGGGGCATCGGCATGCTGTTGCAGGGGGATATTAAGGGTGCGGAGTTTGCGTTTCAGAAAGTGATCGCCGCCGAGCCAGAGTATGTGGATGGCTACGTGAACGTAGCGCGTGCGTTGATTCAGGAGGGCGAAACGGAATCGGCCAAGGGGTATCTGCAGAAGGCATTGGCGATGCAGCCGAACTTGGCGCGGGCGCACTTCTTCCGGGCGCTGGCGCAGAAGACCGATGGGGATTACGATGGCGCGCTGGCCAGTTTGGCGAAGGTCATTGAACAGTATCCGCGGGATCGTGTGGTCCAGAATCAAATTGCGCGCGTGCAGTTCCTTCGGCGGGATTTCAAGGCGTCGGTGGAGGCGGGGCGGCGGGTCCTGGCCATCGACCCGGAGGACGTGCAGGCGCACTACACGCTGATGCTGGCGTATCGCGGGTTGGGCGATGCGGCGGCGGCCGATCGCGAACAGAAGCTGTTCCAGCGGTTCAAAGCCGATGAAGCGTCGCAAGCCATCACGCAGACCCGCCGGCTGCAGAGCAAAGAAGATAACAACGAACGCCAGATGATCCACGATCATGAGTCGCCCCTGTGAAGCCTACTCTCCTATTCCTGGCCGCGCTCTCCGCGCTGCCGCAAACCGTGCAGTTCGCCGACGTTACCAAAGCCGCCGGCATCATGTTTACCCACAATGCGGGCAAGGCCGGCAAACGCTGGCTGCCGGAAACGATGGGCAGCGGATGCGCGTTCATCGACGCCGATGGTGATGGCTGGCCCGATATTGTTTTCGTCAACAGCAAGGACTGGACGCCGCGCGGGCGGAAGTCGATCCAGGCGTTGTACCGGAACAATAAGAACGGCACGTTCACGAATGTGACGGCCGGGAGCGGCTTGGATATTGAGTTGTATGGTCTGGGCGTGGCGTTCGCCGATTACGATAACGACGGGCGCGACGATCTGTACATCACGGCGCTGGAAGGCGACCGGCTGTTCCACAACGAAGGGAATTTCAAGTTTCGCGATGTGACGGCGCAGAGTGGGATTGCCAACAAAGGCTTCCCAGCGAGTGCGGCGTTTGTCGATTACGACAAGGACGGGCGCGCCGATCTCTTCGTCACCAACTACGTGCAGTGGGCGTCGAAGTCCGACGTGTTTTGTTCGCTGGATGGGTCGGCGAAATCGTACTGCACGCCGGAGAGTTACAAGGGCTTGCCGAACAAGCTGTATCGGAATGTGGGGAGCGGGAAGTTTGAGGACGTGACGGCGAAGGCGGGGCTGTTGGATGCGACGACGAAGTCGTTGGGGATCGCTGTGATGGACTACAACGGCGACGGCTATTCAGACCTGTTTGTTGCCAACGATACGCAGCCGAATAAGCTGTACCGGAACAACAAAAACGGCACGTTTACCGATGTCGCCGTGCAGGCCGGTGTGGCGTTCAGTGAAGACGGCGTGGCGCGCGGGGCGATGGGTGTTGATGCGTTGGACTATGACGGCTCCGGCCGGATGCATCTGCTGGTTGGGAACTTCTCGAATCAAATGCTGGGGCTCTATCACAACGAAGGCAACGGCCTGTTTGTGGACGAAGCGCCGCGGAGCGCCGTGGGAAAGGCCAGCCTTGTGTCGCTCGCGTTTGGCGTGTTTTTCTTCGACTACGACCTCGATGGGCACGCCGACATCTTCGCCGCCAACGGGCACATTGAAGAAGACATCGGGCGCGTGCAGCCGAAGATCCAGTTCCGCCAGCCGCCGCTGCTGTTCCGCAATGAGGGGCTGGGGAAGTTTTCCGACGCCAGCAAGAAGCTTGGCCCGGCGTTTCAGCAGGCGCTGGTGGCGCGGGGGGCGGCATATGCGGATTTCGATCGGGACGGGGATCTGGATGTGCTGATCGCCAATAACCACGGGCCCGCGGTGCTGTATCGCAACGACGGCGGGAATAAGAACAACTACCTGTCGGTTCGTTTACACGGCAAGGCGTCGGCGCTGGGCACGGTGGTGCGCGTGACGACCGCCGCCGGGCGCCAGTGGCAGACGGTTCATAGCGGGTCGAGCTACTGCAGCCAGAGCGATCTGGCGCTGGTGTTTGGCCTGGGCACGCAGGCGACGGCGAAGGTGGAAGTGGAGTGGCCGAGCGGGAAGAAGCAGGTGTTGGAAAACGTGAAGGCTCGCCAGCATCTGGACATTCGGGAGCCGTAGCTTTAGACTTCCCAGAGCATGCTCCGGCGCAATCTACTCCAAACTCTTTTCACGCCGCAGGTGGCCGCCGTTGCGGCTCCGGCGGCGAATGACTTTCACTTTTCGATTCTGGGAGACCGGACAGGGTCTGCGCAACCGCAGATCTACGGGCGCACGTTGCGGGAGATTGCGATGTTGGCGCCGGATTTCGTGGTGAATGTCGGGGATTCGATCCAGGGCCACGATGACTCGAAAATCGAGGCGCAGTGGGACGAAGTGAAGGCCATCTGGGCGCGGCACCTGACGCAGAAGCACTACTCGCTGGCGGGCAATCATGACGTCTGGGATGACCGCTCGGCGGCGCTCTATACGAAGCATACCGGCTTTCCGGTGCACTACAGTTTCACCCATCAGAACGCGCTGTTCGTGATGCTGGACAACTCGCGGACCGACGCCCTGGACGCGGGCGAATTGCGGTTTCTGGAAGCGGAGTTGGAACGGTACAAAGCCGCTTCGCCGAAGCTGGTGTTCTGTCACAAGCCGTTCTGGGCGGTTCCGCTGGCGAAGGGCGATGCGAGCTTTCCACTGCACGCGATTCTGCGCAAGCACGGCGTGGGCCACCTGATTTCCGGCCATCAGCACAAGTTCATTCGCACCGTGAAAGACGGCGTTGCCTACATGGCCTGCGGTAGCTCGGGCGGCGATATGCATGGCAAGTTGCTGCGCGGCGAAGGCTTTGCGCAGGGCTGTTTTTATCACCACATCTGGGCGCGCGTGCGGGGCGGGGAAGTGCGATTCACGGTCCGGGAACTGGACGGCATGGGCGGCCACGGCCGCATGTTCCCCGCCGAAGAATGGGACGGCGTGCCTCGTTTCGACACGGGTGATCCGGGCATCGCCGGCCGCCCCGCGACATAATAGGAATTCGATTGCGACGGCTGACCTACCCGATACTGATTGCGCTCGGCATTGTGCTGATCTTCTGGAAGATCACGCTGTCCGGCCAGTTCACCTGGATGAACGGCGACGATACCGTGCAGCAAGTTTTACCGTGGCTGCAGATGCAGGCGCGCGAATGGCACCGCTGGCATTTCCCCGTGTTGGATCCGTTCCACTGGGCCGGTCAATCGTTGATCGGCCAGACCCAGCCGGGGGCCGTTTTCCCCTGGAATTGGCTGCTTTTTGTGACTCCGCTCAAGAATGGGCGATTGCAGACCGGCTACTTGAACGCCTACTTTGTTTCGCTCCACATATTGGGCGCCTGGGCCATGTTCCTGCTGTTGCGAAGCCTGGGCGCGGTGCGATCGCTGGCGGCGGTGGGCGCACTGCTGTTCGGCGGCGGTGGATTCATGGCCACCGTGGAATGGCCGCAGATGTTGAACGGCGCGCTGTGTATGCCCGTGGTGCTGCTGTTCTGGTTCCGGTTTCTACGCGCGCCGGGACGCTGGATCTTCGCCGCGCTGGCTGGCGCGGCGGGTGGATGTTCGATCCTGGCGGGCCATCACAGCGCCCCGGTTGTCATCCTGGCGGCGGTGGCGGGCGTGACGGCGTATATGCTCTTTGAGCGGCGCCCGACGCGGCGGCGGCTCATCGATTACGCGATCGGCCTGGCTTGGTTCGGCTTGTTCTTCTTCCTGATTGGCGCGGCGCAGATTCTGCCGGCGGTGGAGTATTGGCGCGTCTCCTACCGTTTCGTGAATGCCAAGGAACCGGTGACATTCGCGCAGCAGATCCCGTACCTGATTCATCGCCATTTTTCCTTCGGTCCGGCCTCATTGCCCGGCCTCGTCGTGAGCGGCTTTTATCGCGATACGATGCTCGATCCGTTTCTCGGCGTCTGCGCGACAGCGCTCGCTGCGCTGGGCTTCTGGGCGTATCGCGCCCGCCTCTACGCGCGAATGGCGCTGTTCCTGACGGTCTATTCGCTGCTGCTGGCGATGGGGGAGAACTCGCTGGTTCACGGCGTCCTTTTCGCCCGTTTCCCCCTGTTCGACAAACTCCGCAATCCGTCGATGCTGGTGCTGGGGATCCATCTGGGACTGATCGTCTTGGCTGTCTACGGGCTGGAGGCCATTCGGCGGGAGCGCGCTCCGCGCGAGTGCGCCGTGTGGCTGGCGCGGATTGGCTGCGCCGCGTTCGCTGTGCTGTTCGCGCTGTGGGCCGTGGACCCGGCGAAGGCCGCGCTGGCGCAGGGCCTGGGGCAGTTCGCGGTGTACACGTTGGCCCTGGGATGCCTCCTGCTGGTCCCGATGGCGGCCGGCCGGCGTGTGGTGCTGGCGGCGGTGCTGACGCTATTGGAAGCCGGTTCGAACAGTACCAAGGGCTATCCGGACCGCGAGATGGGCTTCGCCAATTTCGACGCTCTGTCGCGCTACGACGACGTTGCCGCCTTCCTGAAATCCGGGCAGCACGATCCGGCGTTTCGCATCAGCATTGATGACTCGGTGGCGCTGAAAAACTTCGGCGACTGGTACGGCATCCGTCAGGTGAATGGCTTTATGGGCATGAGTATCAACATGTTCCGCGAACAGTGGCGGCCGGAGTTGGATGGGCTGCTGGGGGCGCGATATCACGTCGGCAAAGAATCTCGGCGGCCGGAGCAGGTGAAGCGGTTTACCGGGGCGAGCGGCGTGTCGGTGTGGGAGTCGCCGGAGTATGCGCCGATGGCATGGACGGCGCACCGGTTTGAGCGTGTTAACGAAGGTCAATTGGCCGAGCGCTACACGCGCGGTTGGCCCGCGGTTCGTGAGCCTGTTTTCGCGCTGGCCGGCGCGGCGAGCCCCGCCGTTTGCTCCGGCGCGGACGCCGTCCGGCCCGTGGAACTGGGTGCGGAACGAGCGGTGATCGAAGTCGACATGGCCTGCGATGGATTGCTGATTTACTCGTCGGCGAACCTGCCCGGTTGGGAGGCGCATGTCGATGGTCAGCCCTCCGCAATCATCGAGGCGTACGGAAAGCTGATGGCCGTGGCCGTGCCGAAGGGCACGCACAAGGTCACCTTCCGCTATGCCCCAATGAGCGTGCGCGCGGGGGCGCTGTTGAGCCTGGGCGGTTTGCTGGCGCTGTTCAGTTGGCTCTGGATCAGTCGACGGAGGGAACGGGAATCCCAAGGTCGGACGCGCCCAGCGGCGACATGATGGCATCCGGGCAGTAGCGGGCGATGTTCTCGCAGGCGATCTGCGCGCGACGGACGCGCTCCTTACTGAGTGCCACAACGGTGTTCTCCAAGTGCGTGCCGCTGGGATACACGTCGGGCGAATTGCGCAGGCCGAACTTCAAATAGATCGGCGAAGCAATCCGAATCAGCTCTGGAATTTCGTAATAGCGCAGGAAGCCGCCGATGTTGTCCGGTGCCTCCACGTAGAAGTCGATGGGCTTGGTGATGGCTGCGCGGATGGAGGCGATCTGCGGCAGCGTGAGGTCCGACGGAATGTTGATCGTGTCGGCGCCGAGACGTTCCAGCAACCGCGCGCTGGCCGGGTTGGCGGGCGCCATCATCACGGAAGTCTTGATGATCAGATTGGCCGGCAGCAGGCCCTTCGCCCGCATCTCCGACACCATTTCGAGCGACCCCAGATCGCTCACCAGCACACTGCGAATGCCGAACTCAACGGCCCGTTCCACATCGGCCAGGCCCTGCGCCAACTGGTTCGAACCGCGCTGCGAAAGCGCCAGCGATTTACCCGCCGCCGAGAACGCCTGCGCGCCGATATCGAAACTCGCGCGTGGCCCCAGGAACAGGTTCACCTCAATGCTGTGCTTCGTTCCAATGGCCGCCATCTCGCGAATCTCGTCGTCGGTCAGCAGCATGATGCCGCTCCCCTGGCTGATGCGGTGCACCGGCACCTGCCGCGCCTCCGCTTCGTCCAGTACGGCCGTCAGCGACCGCGGTCCTTCGGTGGACGGAATCTCGATGCGGTACTGCCCGCCGTCGGGAAAACGGAGCGGGGAATCGGGACTGACGGGCGCGTCTTCTCCGGGGAGGCCGGCGTCGATCAGGAATTTGCGAATGGTGTCCATGGAACCTACTCGATGGTTGTGACTTCGTATCCTGCGCCCCAAATTTGCGCGTGCAGGATTTCGGACTGATGCCCGTGGTGGGCGAAAATTTGCGAAACCAGCTCGGCCACTTGCTCCGAACCGCGTTCGTACAGAACCAGCACCGACGGTCCGGCACCGGACAACGCGCAGCCCAGCAAGCCCGGCGCGCGCAACTTCAGGATCTCTTCCAACCCGGGCACCAGTCGCGCCCGGTAGGGCTGATGGAAACGGTCCTCAAGCGCTGTCGGAAACGCGGAAACAGTTCCCGTCGCCAGCGCGGCAATCAGCAGCGCGCTGCGTTGCACGTTGAAGATCGCATCGGCTT
>JBIKOG010000454.1:0-3061 GCA_044358225.1 Bryobacteraceae bacterium
CTGGTGTCGTTGAACTCCGATGACGCGGAGATGATGCGGCACTTGAATCAGGAGGCGGCGAAGTCGGTTCGTTATGGTGGTTTGACGGACGATGAGGCGCTGGCGCTGATTACGATCAACCCTGCGAAACAGTTGGCGATCGACAGTCGCGTGGGTTCGATTGAAGTGGGGAAAGACGCCGATCTGGTGATTTACGATAAGCATCCGCTGTCGAATTACGCCAAGGTACAGAAGGTTTTTATCGAAGGCGAGATGTATTTTGAACGCGATAAAGACATGAGCGACCGGGCGGTCAGAGAGGCGCGGCGCAAGCAGTTGATGGAGAAGCAGAAGGCCGCGGCGACACCTGCACGGCCGGCCGGCGGACGGAGGCCCCAGTGAGATTCGGATTGTTCTTTTTGGCGATGGCGGCGTTTGCCGCCGATGATAGTTTTGTTCTGCGGAATGTGACCATTCACCCGGTGACGGCGGCGGCGATTCCGAATGCCACGTTGGTGGTGGCCGGCGGGAAGATTGCCGACTTTGGGGCGAAGGTGGCGGCGCCGAAGGGCGCCAAGGTGATCGATGGGAAGGGGATGCATGTCTACCCTGGACTGATCGATTCGGCGAGCAACATTGGCATGTCGGAAATCGGCTCTGTGCGCGAGAGCGGTGACGTGACGGAGTTGGGCGATTTCAATCCGCAACTGCGCTCGGTGGTGGCGATTAACCCTTCGAGCGAACACATCCCGGTGACGCGCGGGAACGGGATCACTTCGTCGTTGATCTTTCCGGGCGGTGGCATTATTGGCGGCCAGGCGGCGCTGGTGCACCTGGATGGGTGGACGTGGGAAGAGATGGCGATTGAGCGCAATGTGACGATGCAGATGCGGATGCCGACGATTTCGACGACCACATTTAATCCCGCGTTTGGCGCGGGGCGGCGACCGTTTGCGGAGACCAAGCGGCGGTACGAAGAGCGGCTGAAATTGATGAGCGACTTCTTCGAACAAACGCGTGCCTACAAACAGCGGAAGGCCGTTGGCGGCGCGGGGTTCGCGGTGGACCGGCGGTTGGAGGCGATGTTGCCGGTGCTGGACGGGAAGGTTTCGCTGATGATCTTTGCGGCCCGGGAGCGAGCGGTGAAAGATGCGCTGGCGTTCGCGGCGAAGGAGAAAGTGAAGATCATTCTGGCTGGCGTCCGCGAGGCGGGTTCGGCCGTGAAGGAGATTGCCGAAAAGAAGATCCCGGTGATTCTGGGCGGGACGTTGGAGTTGCCGTTGGAAGAGGACGCGGCCTACGATTCGCCGTTCACATTGCCCGGTGAGTTGCACAAGGCGGGCGTGACGTTCGCGTTTGGTACGTTCAGCGTGCAGTTCGCGCGGAACCTGCCGTTTCAGGCGGCGAGCGCCGTTGGCTTCGGCTTGCCGTATGAAGAGGCGCTGAAGGCGGTGACGATCAACGCGGCGAAGATCTGGGGCGTGGACGACCGGATTGGCTCGATTGAAAAGGGCAAGTGGGCGGACCTGATTCTGACGGATGGCGATCCGTTGGAGGCGCGTTCGCAGGTGAAGCAGATGTGGATTCAGGGCCGCCCGGTGAGCCTGGAGACACGGCACACCAAGCTGTTCGAACAGTACACCAAACGGCCCTGATGCCGGCTACTTCTGCGGGTGGGTTTCGACGGAGTGGTTAACCGGCTTGACGGTGCGCAGGTAGGCATAGATGGCGCTGAGATCTTCACTCGGCATCTTGGCAAAAGATAGCCAAGGCATGAGGGTGAAGTTCTCCGGCGTCGTCGCGGGCGGGCCGTCCTGTACGTATTTTTTGTACTGGTGGAAGCGTTCGATGAATTCGGCTTCGCTCATCTTGCCGATGCCGGTGTCGGTGTCCGGCGTGATGTTGGCGCTGACGGCTTTGTAGCTCGAGACCACGAATGGCTCGCCGCCGGCGAAGGCTTTGCCGGGGATGGGCTCGCCCTTTTCCATGGGCGTGTGGCAACCGCCGCAACCGCCGACCGTGACGAGGTAGCGGCCCCATTCGAGCTTGTTCGCTTTGTTGGGAGCGGCGATGTTGCGGGAGGGCGCGGGGGCGCCGGTTATGAGGTAGTTGACGGGGAAATTGAGCTTCGTGCGGGGGAGAGGATTGCGCACGGCGGGGAGCGTATTCATGTAGGCGACGAGGGCCTGGACGTCGCCATCGCTCATTTTCGCGAAGCCCTGGTAGGGCATCATGGGGAACAGCGGGCGGCCGTCACGGCTGATGCCTTCGCGGATGGCGCGGATCTTTTCGCCGTCGGTCCAGGCGCCGATGCCCGTTTCGACGTCCGGGGTGATATTCGGCGCGACGACGTCGCCGGGGAGGCCGAGTTCCTTGGGCAGTTGCCAGCCGCGGCCGCGGCCGCGCGCGACGGCGGGGGCGGTGAACTTCGATAGATCGCGTTCAGAGTGGCAGCCGTCGCAATCGGCCAGGACGGTGAAAAGATATTCGCCGCGGGCAATGTTTTCCGGTGTCATGGGCACCTGGATGGACTCGGCGGGGAGGTGATTGGGCGAGCGCAGGCTGAGATACCCGAAGCCGGCGCCGATGACGGTGACTACGCCTAATGATCCAAACAGCAGTATTTTTTTCCACATAGAGTTGCTTCCTTCTTGCCTATATAGGCGCAAATCCAGCCGTGGAAAGGTTCAGGTTGTTTTGCGTTTTCTGGAAAACCAGAGGGTCCAAAAGACGAACAAAACCCCGGAGGCGGTTAGGGCTGCCCCTGCGACGGCGGAGGTTGGGAGGTAGGCGAATTCTATATGATGGGCGCCCTTGTCGACAACCACGCCGCGGAGGGCGCCGAACGGGGCGAGAATGGCGGTTTCCTTGCCGTCGACACGGGCTCGCCAGCCGGGGAAGAATGTGTCGGAAAGGACCACGAGCGCGCGGCAGTTGAGCTTGACATTGATGTGGATTCTGTTGGGGTTGGTGCTCCCTGACAGTGCCACCTCGTCGTTGCCGGGGCAGGCTTCTAGTGTTGGCGGGGTTTCGAGGAAGAGTGCTTCCTGGCGCGGTTGGAACTCCGGGGCGTCGAGGCGGG
>JBIKOG010000455.1:0-3058 GCA_044358225.1 Bryobacteraceae bacterium
CGTCGGACGGGCCCGGTGCCAGGCACCGATCGTGGGGTCGGACTTGGGTGGGGATGGTCCTCCCTTGTCTTCTCCTCCGTTCCCCTCTCCTCTCCTCCCCTCTCCGCCCCTCTCTTCTCTTCTCTACCCTTCGCCTTCGTTCCCGCTCCTTACAGCTTGAAGCGGCAGACGATGCCGATGTCGTCGCAGTACCACATGTAGCCGTTGCGGATCGTCATGCCGTGGGGGAGTGGGTCCTTGTCGCCTAGGATGATTTGCTCGACTACGGCTCCGGTCTTTGTGTCGTGCTTGAAGAAGCCGTTCATGTTGGTGTCCGTTGCCCAGAGGTAGTCGCCTTCCCAGCCGATGCCGTGGGGGCGGTTGGCGGTGGAGTTGAACTTGGTTTCCACTGTCCAGGTTTTGGGGTCGATTTTGTAGATCGTTCGGGACGGGGGGACGGCGACCCAGAGCTTGCCGTCGCGCCATTCGAGGCCGTGGGCGCCGGTGCCGATCGTGTTCAGGGCCGGCGGGGCGGCGGGCTTCGCTGGGGCTGGGGTGGGGGCGTGGGCTACGGTGTGGGCGAGCGGACTGCTGCGGCCGGCGGGGTCGCCTTGCATCTTGTAGATCACGCCGGAGCCGGGGGTGAAGTGCTTGGAGATGGCCTTGCCGGTGTTGGGGTCTGTACGGATGAGTTCGCGGTTATAGGTCGACGCCAGCCAGAGGGCCTGGCCGTCGTGGGTGATGCCGCTGGCGCGGTCGGCTTCGGTGAGGAAGCTGCGGAGGACTTTGCCGTCGGTGTAGCTGACGAGGTAGACGTAGTTGTTGGCCTGGTCGATGATCCAGAGACCTTCGTCTGTGGCCTGGAGGCCGTTGGGGTGAGGGCCGGGGGTTTTGAACAGGATCTCTACTTTGCCGATTTTACGGGTGGGTGCGGCGGAGGCGGCTACGGCGGCGCCGAGGAAGAGTCTGCGTTGCATGGGGGGCATTCTATCGAAAACGAAGGGGGATTTGTTACTTTCCTTTCGCGGTGGGGCCGGGGGGAGATTTGCAGCGTAAAATGCGGTTAACAATGCGTTTTTTGTTGCATCTCCCGACGCGGGGCGGGGTTCGTGCCTGTGTAAGGGGACACGCTATGAGTTTGCGTATTGGATTGGTCGTTGCGTTGGGGTTGGCTGTGGGCGCGCAGCCGTTGCGCTCGCTGAAGACGCTGGCGGTGCCGGCGACGCCGGGGCTGGACGCTTTCGTGCGGGACCGGGAGGCGCTGATCGCGCTGGGGAAGGCGTTTTTCTGGGACATGCAGGCGGGAAGCGATGGGCGGACATCGTGCGCGACCTGCCATTTTCACGCGGGCGCCGATCACCGGTCGCAGAACCAGATTGCGGATCCGAACAATGCGTTTCCGGCCAATTTGCGATTGACGATGGATGTGTTTCCGTTGCGGCAGTTGGCGGATCCGGGGAACCGGGCGTCGACGGTGTTGCGGGATTCGGCGATGCGGGTGGGGTCGGCTGGGACGTTCCGGCGGCTGTTTAAGGGCGCTGTTCCGGGCGAGGCGGCGGAGACGGGAGAAGAGGCGCTGGACCACCCCGAGTTCATGTTGGGCGAGTGGCAGGTGCGGCGGGTGACGGCGCGGAATTCGCCGTCGGTGATCAATGCCGCCTACTACCAGCGCGGGTTCTGGGATGGGCGGGCGGCGCGGATTTTTAATGGCTTTACGCCGTCGGGGTTGGCGGCGGATGCGCCGGGGGCGTTGGTATTGCGGGATGGGCGATTGGTCCGAGAGGCTGTGCGGTTGGACGCGGCGAGTTTGGCGTCGCAGGCCGTGGGGCCGATTTTGGACCACTTGGAGATGTCCTATGGCGGGCGCACGTGGCAGGATTTGGGGCGGAAGATGTTCAGTTTGCGGCCGTTGGGATTGCAGCGGGTGGCGGCGGATGACAGCGTGCTGGGGCGGTATTCGCGGGGCGGGGAGCGGGGGTTGGTGATTGGATATTTGGAATTAGTCCGGGCGGCGTTTCAGCCGGCGTATTGGGAGGCGACGGAGTTGGTGGAGGGCGGGTATTCGCAGGCGGATGTGAATTTTCCGTTGTTCTGGGGGTTGGCGTTGCAGGCGTATCAGTCGACGCTAGTTTCGAATGACTCGCCGTTGGACCGGTTTCTGGACGGGGACACTTCGGCGCTGACGGCGCAGGAGCGGGAGGGGATGCAGATATTTTTCAGACTACGGGGCGGTGCACGACTTGTCATGGGGGGGCGGAGTTGAGCGCGGCTGGGTTTACGAACGGCGGCGGACGGGCGTTTCAGCGGACGGGGGTGCGGAATGCGAGTGAAGATGCGGGGTCTGGGAATGGTTCGTTTAAGAGTGTCGGTTTGCGGAATATTGAGTTGACGGGGCCGTACTTTCATAACGGCGGGACAGCGACGTTGGAACAGCTGGTTGATTTTTATGCGCGGGGCGGGGATTTCGCGAATGGGGCGATCCGGACGTTCAATGTGAACGCTTCGCAGAAGGCGGCGCTGGTGGCGTTTTTGCGGGCGTTGACGGATGAGCGGGTGCGGTATGAGCGGGCGCCGTTTGACCATCCGGAGTTGTGCGTGCCGATGGGGCATGTGGCGGCGCCGGCGGGGGGTGTTTTTGCGCGGGCATCGGCGGAGAACTGGGTGGGGTTGGCGGCTGTGGGGGCGGCGGGGAATGCGGCGCCGTTGCAGACGTTTGAGGAGTTGCTGCGGGGTGTGGGCGGGGATGGGTCGCGGGTGAATGCGATGACGGAGGCTTGTACGGCTCCGTTGCCGTAGTTTTGTTTATGCGGGTTTTGTTGCTGGCGGTGATGGCGGTGGTGGCGGGGTGGGCGCATGCGCCGATTACGCCACCGCTGCGGGGGCCGCTGCGGGTGGAGGGGGCGCGGGTTTTGGACGCTTCTGGTGTTGTTGGGCAGATGCGGGGGGCGGTGTTGGCCGATGTGGACTCGGCGACGGTGGCGACGCTGGGGGTGATTCGGCTGCGGTGGAATTTTAATACCGTTCGGATTCCGGTTCGGAGCTCGGATTTGGGGCGGGTGGCGGCGGTGGTGGAGCGGGC
>JBIKOG010000059.1:0-34142 GCA_044358225.1 Bryobacteraceae bacterium
TCCGCTCCGCAATCCGCACCGAGTCCTGCTCCCCCACGCTGAACCCCACGCCCCCCCGCGTCGACCCGCCCGCCCGCGTACTCCCAATCTGCGACCGCCCCTGTATCCCCTCGCTCGACTGAAACGTATCCGTAAAAACCAGGTCCTCCGCCGACCCCCGCAAAATCGTATCCGCCTTCTCCGCGTTCTCCGTGACCACAAACAACCGCGTCGCCTGCAGCGAGCCGATCAGCATGTCCCGAATCTGCACCGCCGTGTCCCCGCCCGCCAGGCGCTCCACGTACAGCCGCTTCACTTTCAACAACTCCAGCAGCTGCGGATGCTCATCCACCGCCACCCCCGGCGACAGATTCACAATCTCCTTCTGCCCCAACAACGGCAACGCCGCCACCGCCAGCCAAAGTATGACTCTCATCCCTTACCCGCCTTCCGCGCCTCATCGTCCTGGAACGTAATCTTCCGCCCGGTCCGCGCCTCCAGGCTCACCAGCACGCCCCGCACATCGGCCTTCTCCACCCGGAAAATCAACGCCTGCGCCCGCCCCTCGCCATCGGTGTAGCCCACGGTCAGAAAGTGTTTCCGCGCCTTCGCCAGCAAAAACAGCGGGTTCACCAAAACAGCGCTGATATACCGCCGATCGACTTTCTGCCCGTACTCAATACTGACAATCCGCTCATACGGAATCTCCACCGTCTTCGCCTTGGTCTCAAACCGCAGCGATGTCACGTCGGTGGTGATGATCCGCCCCCCGGCCTTCTCACTAAACACCGACGATGTTCCCCCGATATACTCCGCCCGTCCGCCCAGGCTCCCCGCCCAAAGCGCCGCCGCCCCGAAGACAATCAAAAGCCTCATACGTATAGGTAGTGCCCGCCGCGCCGCAGAAATCTCAAAGAAAAAAGAAAACAAATTGCCGTTTCCATCGTCCAGATAACTTGAGACCCGTATATGAGCAATAAATCCTGGCGAGCCTTCGCCGCCTCCGCCCTCCTGGCGCTGATGATCGGCACCATCGGCCAAAGCATCCCCGCCGCCTGCGCCGTCGAGCAGGCCGCCGAGCACATCGCCGGCTTCCAGCCCAAGCGTTCCGTCGCCGTCGAACAAGCCGTCGATCTCATCCGCCAGGGCGACTACAGCCTCGCCCTCCTCCGCCTGACCTCCGAAAAGCAAGACACCTCGATGCCCGCCCAGGCCCGCATCTTCAGCGCCTACGCCCTACTCCTCGCCGGCAACTCCTTCGGCGCCTTCCCCGACCGCGGCTAATCACGCGCCAGCCGCTTCCGCAGCCAGTGCACCACAACCTGGCAGTATGGTTTCAAATCGTCCACCCCGTCATCACCGTTCCACTCGCGCAACCGCCGTTCCAGCTGATCGCGAGAAAACCCGCCCCGCATTTCACTAGCCCGCTTGAACCCGTCCAGCACGGCTTTACGCTTACTCTTCAGTTCTGCCAGGTTCAAGTTCAGAACAGTACTCAGCTCCGAATTCAGCGGTTCTGACTTCGCGAGAATCTCGCCCCTAGACGTAAACTCAACGTCAATGCCGGGCCAATGTGCACGGTCAGCCGGATTCCGCGACAATTCCTTGTCGCCCTTCCACGTGTCGCAATGCTGCCTTGAATTGTTCGGCCCGTCCCCACCCATACAAGCTCCAAGCAGATTCCGATACGTCAACTGTTCCCCGGGAAAAGCAGATCGCGAGTGCCAGTGCTCGATCTTCATTCCGCCCAACGCAGCCCGTATGCGCCCTCCGCAATAGCAGCAAATTCCCCGCTGCTCACGAACCAGCGCCTCGCGCAACTCGTCTTTCTCCCGATAGCCCTCGTATGTCGCGTCACCCCGCACCCGATAGGTCGTCAAGCTCGCCGGCTCCGGACCCTTCCGGATCGGTCTCACGAACCAGGCTCCAGGAACGACATCGTCGTCCGTGCCCGCAACACCTCCGGGTCATCTTCCCCAATCTCCGCTTCCACCCCCGGCAGCAGCGCCCGCGCGGTGTCAAAATCCTCGCGGTCAATCGCATCGAACAAATCCCGCAACATCCCTTCTACACGTTCATTTCGCGCCGGAGCTCCCATCAATTCTTCCAGTACTCGGCTCGAATCCACCCCAAAAGAATGGTCCGGCGTTGACGGCACGAAGCCCTCCAAAATCCGAATCTCCTCCGGCTGCAACTCGCCAATGATCTGCGGCGAATGTGTCGTGCAAACAAACTGAATCGCCGGAAACGTCCGCTTCAAATCACTGGCTACCCGCCGCTGCCACTTCGGGTGCAAATGAACATCCAGCTCATCGATCAGCACCACCCCCGGCGTCAGCCGCAAAACCGCATCCGGATCTTCCTCAGTAATCAGATACGCATTCTGCGTCACGCACTTAATTGCCAAATCCGCCACCATCGCCAGCATCATCCGCTGCCCGGCGCTAAGATTTCCCATCGGCTGCACCGTGCCGCCAATCGACATCACAATCTGATCCCAATCAGCGTCGAGCCAAACCTCTTCCGCTCCCGGAACACACCCCAACACAGCTCGCCGCACCGCCTCGAAACCCGGTCTCCATGAACCACCCCGGTTCCCCCGTTCGACGGTCTCCCGCCGAAACCACTCCGTCAATTCTGCAAACCGGATACGCTCATCGAAACATCCGTCAAAAGCGCTCCAACGCCGTGCCGGCCCCTCGATCCGCTTCCCATCCGTCGGCGTTTTCGACGGCAGCCAAGCCCGCCCCGCCCCATAGTAAGCAAGCACTGGGAACAGAATCTCCTCCCCCTGCCCGTCGCGCCTGTACAGCTCTTGAATCAGCTTGGTCGTCTCCGGAGAATCAGTTCCGACGCTTGTCACACCGTGGAGCGCAAGCTTTCGCCACCATTCGCCCTCCCGCTCCCCGATCCGGCCGAAACCACTTACCAAGACTTCTCCGCTCTGAACAAACTGCCACCGGTCCCCGCTCCGCCGCCCAACCACACGAATGTCCGAGCGCCGAATCTCCCGCCCGCTCCGCACCATCCCCGCCTCCGGCCCCCTAACCAACCAAACACTAGCCGCCACCGCCAACGCATCCAACACCGCCGTCTTCCCCGTCCCATTCTCCCCAACAAACACAGTCATCCGCGGATGCAGCTCAAAACTCTGCTTCGCAAAACACTTGAAATTCTCAACATCCAACCGGTCGATCCGCATATCTCCTTCCGACTTTACTAAACAACCTCTACCTCGGCACCACCAAAAATCCCACCCGCTGCGTCGCCCGCCTCTCCCCGTCCACCACCGTCACCTCCAACGTATAATTCCCCGCCGCCGCATTCGCCCCCAACTGCAGCCGCCCCGCCACCACCGGATACCCCACCCCCTCCACGCTCACCGTCTCAAACGCCCCCATCGGTATCCGCCCCGCCACCTCCCCGTCCAAATAAAACGTCACCTGCCGCAAAAACTTCTTCCCCGACGCATTGATAATCTGCGCCCCATACTCCAACGTCTCCCCCGGCTTGAACATCCGCTTGGCCGTCTCCTCGCTCTGCCCAATCGTCAGATTCGACAACACCAGCGCCTTCTTCCGCACATCCGGCACCTCCACAAACTGCGTCGCCGTCCCCGCCCGCCGCGACTCCTTATCCACCACAACAGCCCGCATCAAAAACGCCCCCGGCCGCTTCACCGGATGCCGCACCCGGTACACCAACCCAAACCGCCGCAACTCCTCCAACTGCGCCGTCTTCACCCGCAATGTGTAGTCCTGCCCCACCTGGCTCTCCACCGTCCCCTGTTCATTCAACGTCACCAACCGCGTCTCCATCACCGTCTTCTGCATCCCGTCCGCTTCGGCCGTAAACGTCAGGTCCGCCGCGTCCACCAGCAGTTGCGCATCGATCACCGCCCCCTGCGGCGTCTGAAAATACGCCGGCGAAAGCGTCAGGTTCAACCCCGTCAACGCCCCCGCCGCCAATCGATCCCCCGTCTCCGCCCGCCCATAAAACCCCGACTGAAACCGCACCTCCGCCCCCGGCCGGTTCACCGTCACTTTCAACTGATGAAACGTGTCCCCCGCCCCCCGGAAAATAGCCTCATCCGGCACATACGCCAGCCCATAGTAAGTCGAGTCACTCGCAATCGACCGCTGCAACGCGTCGCTCATGTCGTTGTTATTCGTCGTAAATGTCCCGCCCGTCTGCCGGGCAATAAACTTCAACCCATCCAGGTCATTCATCAGCCGAAAACTCCGCGTGTTCATCGCCGTCGCCATCGCCTCCGCCGACCCCCGCCCCTGCCCGCCCGTCCGCGTCATATCGATCCCCGTCGACACCAATCCCTTCGCGTCCACCGTATGAATCACCACCCCACGCCGCGACGCCAAATCGGTCAACCTCCGCACCGCGTCCCGCACCCGCGGATTCGTCTCATACTCATACAGCGTCTCGCCCCCGCCCTTCGAAGGGCCCCCGCTCGCCCCCGGCCGGTCCGATTTCACCAGCACCGGCAACGAGTCCGTATACAGCACCACCGTCTTCCGCCCCGGCTCCCCCGCCATCGAATCCACCACCAGATTCAACGTCCCAATCGCCCCCACAATCGCCGACTCCCGCCCCTGGTCCGCCGCCCTCTGCATCCCCGTCCGCGTCTCTCTGCTCGTCGTTCCCGGGGTCTCGTCAATGATGTCTTCCGTGTGCATCCGGCTCGCCGGGTTGAACCGCAACCGCGTCGCCGCCACCCGCAATAAAGCCGGATCGCTCGTGAACTGTTGCAAGGCCCCCATCCCGCCCGCCGTCCGCACAATCGCCACCCGGTCCGTCGGCTCCATCTGCTTGTCCAAAAACCGACGAATCCCCTCGCGCACACCCTGCATCGATTGCATCGACAATCCCAAATCATCCACCACAATCCCAATCGTTCGCCGCGCCGCCGCCCCCCCGCTCCGCGCCACCGTGGGCATCGCCGCGCGTCCCGTCCCGGCAACGCCCGTCCTCCCGGGCAACTCCACCAGCGTCGCCGCGGCCACCGGCCGCACCGACCGACTCTGTGTAACTCGAAAATCAGATGCCTTCAGATCCCGAATCGGATTTCCCTTCCGGTCCGTGACAACGACATCCAGCAACACATTGCCCGTAGTAACTCGAATCGTCGGTTCTTCCGCAACCTGCGCGGACAGACAAAGAGCAATCGGGATCGACAACAAGGCGAGTAAGTTCCGCATGCTCCCCACAGCATACAACCGCCCGCACCCACCCCGGTCTGGCCGGGGTGGGAGTAGCCGTCTGACAATGCCGCCAGCTCGTTCGCGAAAAGCCTCCAGCCTTGCCGGAAGATCCCTAATTCACCGGCAAAATCAAATTCCCCTGCACCGCCGTCCCGCCCGCCTCAATGGTCAGTAAATGGTTCCCCGGCGGCAGCGTCTCCGGCACGCGAATGTTGATCTGGTTCAGCCCCGCCCCCGTCAACCCCGCGAACAGCACGTCCGCCCGCAGTCCCCCCACCCGCACCACCACCGCATTCACCAACGACGACGCGCCCCCCGGCACCACACCCGCCGCCACCGTCGGAGACGTCGGCCCAAACCCCGTCCCATACAACGCAATCAGCTCCCCCGCCTGCGCCGGCCGCGACCCGCGCACCACCGCCGGCAAGCTGATCAACCCGCCCCGCGCGTCCACCGCCGCCGGCAAAA
Organism: Bryobacteraceae bacterium; assembly: GCA_044358225.1. Taxonomy (GTDB): domain Bacteria; phylum Acidobacteriota; class Terriglobia; order Bryobacterales; family Bryobacteraceae. Next base: position 5,664 of record JBIKOG010000059.1, read on the forward strand.
CATTACTACCCGAACTCCCAATCTGGAAAATCGCCGGCGCCACGCGCGCCAACGTCACCGTCCCCCGCGCCGTCGTCCCGCCCGCGTCCACCTCCACCGTCACTGGCCCGTTCGTCGCCGTGTCCGGCACCTGCACGTTCAGCTGTCCCGGCCCCACAAAGTAAATCGCCGCCGCCCGCCCATCAATCCGCACCGCCGTCCCGTCCAGCGATGTCGGCAACCGGTTCCCGATAATCTCCGCTCCCGTCCACGTCCGCCCCGGCGCCGGCGTCGAGGCAAGGTTCTCCCCGAAAATCGTAATCCACGCCCCCGGCGCCACCGCGCCCGCCGCAAAGCTCGCCCCGTTCACCACGCCCGTTATCCGCGGCGTGCCCGTCACCTGACGGAACGCCTCCAACTGCACCGTCACCGTCGAAAACTGCGGCGATGTCGACGCGCTCTCCACAATCAGCCCGCCGTTATACGTCCCCGCTTCCAAATAGTAAGGGTCCAGCGTCACCGTCACCGTCGCCGTGCCACGCCCGCGCTGCGGGTTCACGCTAATCCAGTCTTTCGATAATCCGCTCACAATCGGCGTAATGCTCCACAACGTATCCGCGTTCGACGTCGTCACCCGGAACGTCCGCCGCAGCAGCGTCTCCCCGCCCGCCGGCGCCCGCTCCTCAATCGCCGCCACCGATGTCGCCAGCGTTGAACTCGACGTCGTCGCGCCCACCATCCGCACGCTCCCGGCCACTGTCACCGTCGCGCCCTTCTCGTCCACCCCGCCCATCTCAAACGAAATCGTCCGCGGCACCGCGCCCACCTCCGGCCAGCAAAGCGTCGTCCGCAACAACCCGTTCCGCGGCAACACCGCCGACCCGAAGAAGTCCACAATCTGCGTCGACAGGTTCAACCCGTCGGCCGTCCACCGGTTCAACCGCACGGAATAACCAGCCGTCTCCTGCACCACCAGCTCGTGCCGCCAACGGCAGTTCGCCGTCGCATCGGTCTGCGCCACATCCCGCGGTGCCGCCGTCAGCGTCAGCGTCGCGTTCGCCGGCCGCGGCAGGAAATCCACGTCCACCGCCGTCGTCCACGGCCGCCCGCTCGCCACCGTCACCCCGCTCACTTCAATCCGCCGTTTCCGCGGCAGGTTCGTCAGCCGCGCCCGCAACGACACGCCCACCCCGCCAAACGCCGGCACCTGGTCCGTGTCAAAAAAGCTGACAATATCCGCGCTCCGGTCCGCCCCGTCAATCGTCAATTTCGTAATCCGCGCCGCCACGCCGACAGTCTCATCTACCCGCAGCGTGTAGAAAAACGTGTAGCCATCGGCGTCCGGCTGCGTCTCAATCACCGGACTCGGCGCGACGCTCACCGCCGCCCCCGCCTGCGTGAAGGTCACCGTCGCGCGCACCGTCACGTTCAGCGGCGCCAGCGCCCCCGCCGTCACCGTCACGATTCCCTCAAACGTCCCCGGCGTCGTCAACAACGCCGGATTCACCGAAACATTGAAAGTCCCGGGCACCGCCGCCGTAGCCGACCCCGACACAGCCGACAACGTGATCCACGGCGCCGACTTCGTCACCGTATAAGCCACCGCCGCCGCCGCCGAGTTCCGCACGTCCACCCGCTGCGCCGCCCCGGCCGCCACCCCATCCTGCACCGCGAACGCCACTGTTGACGTGCTCACGCTCAGCCCCGGCGCCGCCTCGTCGTTCAGGTACTGCGAAAACGAAGGGAACCCCGCCGAAAATCTGCCATACCCGGACCGCCCCGCGATGTCGCAGTAAGTCTGTCCCTTCGGCGGCACTGGCCCATACGACAGCATTCCCACCACCTGCCCGTCCCGCGTCATCAACGGCGAACCCGACGACCCGCCCTCGGTCCGTCCCTCCGTCTCCCCAATCTGCCAATAAAGCGCCGCCGGCGCCACCTCCCCGCCCACGTTCCCCGTCTGGTCCGCAATGCGTGAGCCCAGCGTCACGCGCTGATAATTCGACGGCGTCCCCCCAGGATGATGGATGCCCACGGTAGCCGTGCCCAGCTCAATCGCCGCCGCGCTCCAGCCCAAATACGAACGCGGCCCTGGCGCGGCGCTGTCCAGTAACAACAACGTGTAATCCCCCGCACCCATCCCACCGGTGGCCAACAACCGCGCCCCCCGCGTCGACGGCCGCGACGCCCGCGCCGGCACCGCTCCATTGCAGGCATTCGACCGGAAATCCCAATACACAACCACACTCCGCGCATGCGTCTGCGTGCTAACGCAGTGGTTCGCCGTCAAAAAATACGGCTGAAACGTCCGGCTCCGAGTCACCAATAAGGAGCCACTGCAAAAGTAACTGAACCCATCTTTGACGACATCGTAAGAACCCACCGCCGTCATCGTCTGCGAGTACTCCGGATAACAATTAACGTCTTTCTGGCAAGGCGCCGTCGACGCCCGCTCCCCCATCAAATGCACCAGCTCGTCTAACTGAAACGGCAACTCCGCCGGATCCCTCGGCAGCACCATCTCCACCGTCGCCGCGTCGCCCTCAATGGGCAATGACCAAAACTCCCCATCCCCATTCGGCCCCCGTCCTGTGATCGGGCCATCGGCCGCCGAAGGGTTCGCGGCCAAATACTCCCGCGACGCCCCCGCCGGATAAACCCACAGCGAGCCCCCAGCTAAATCCATCTCCTTGAAATGCAGCCGCACGGACTGGGCCCCGGTCGAAGCCACATCGAACCGCACCACCCAGCTCCCATCCTCCCGAGCAACGCTCGAAACCTCCGCCCGTCGTGGCGCCATCACCGCGCGCACCCGCCCCGTCGCCCGCTCCGGCAACCCAACCCGATCCTGTTCCGACAACGCCCCCAGCCGCCGCGCCCGCGCGCCGGAAGCGGAAGCCGCAACCGAAACCATCGGCGGCAACACCCGCGCCGGCGAAGCCGCGGAAGCGTCCGATATAGCCATCGGCAACTCCGCCTGCCCATACACCGCCAACGCAACAAAGAACAGAATCACTCGAGCCATAGATCGAAATCCTCACTCTCCAAGGCCTACATCCCCTATATAGTGCCACGCAGCAAGCACTCCAGTGCCTCCGCCACCGCCTCCGCCAGCCCCGCCTCTCCCCGCAGCGGCTCCACAATCTCCACCGCAACTCGCAATGCCGATTCGTCCCTACATTCCAATCCCAGCCGCCCCAACCCGCGAACCACAACCTCCGGCCGCGAGCACTCCCGCATGCCCCGCCGGATTGCCTCCCGGTATCGCCCGCCAAAGCGCTTCACCGCCACCGCCGCCACCCATCCCGCCTGCGCCGTGTCGAAGAAGCGAACGTCCTCCATAGCTCCGCGAATCGTCTCGTCGTTCTCCGCCGCGAAGGGGGAACCCCCTCCCAGCACCGCTTCAAACTGAAGCCCCCAATGCAGTTTCGCCGCCGGCGCCAACGGCCGCCAGGATGCTGCCACGGCCTCCACAAAGCCATCGCTCACCGCCAGCAAAGCAACGGCAACCCGGCCCTCGAACGCCCGTGGCCGGCGCAGCACCCGCCCGGCCAAAGCAGTAAACCGCGCGCCATCGCTTCCCAACGCAAATCGGACGAAGCACCGCAGCCCGCTGTCGGATCGGATCCGCCGCATCGCCGCCTCCAACACGCTGTCCTTCTGTTCCCACAGCCACCCTTCCGCCACCTCGCCCGTCGAAGGCAGCGTCCCAATGACGATCGCAGCAAGTTCCGCTCGCGGCAACTCCAGCATGTCCGATTGCCGCTCCAGCCACGCCACAACCTCTCGGTCGCCAATCGGCGCAAGCCACGCCACCAGATTGTCATGGCATCCGCCCAGCAACAACACTTCCAACAAACGCCCGGCCATCTCCCCACACATTGGCGCCGGGAAACCCGCAAATCCCGCGGGCACCAGTTCCTCGGCAAGGTCCGGCCGCCCCTGCCGCCACCGTGGCCCCCCGTCCAGCACGTACCGCAACGCTTCCCGATGCACGGGTGTCAGCCCATGCCCGAAGTGCTTCTCCGGGTCGTCCAGAATGGCCCGAAACTCATTCATTCAACACGCCCTCAATTCTCGAGCCATTGTTCGAAATCCTCACTCCCTTTGGCCCGCCCGGACGGCGACTTAGTATATACTCACACAAATTTCAGGAGTCACAATGGGACCGAACTTACTCCGCTCCGCCCTGCTCGCGGCCGCCCTCGTCGCCACCGCCCACGCCCAGGAATCACGGGCATCTCTCATCGGACGCATCGCCGATCCAACGGGCGCCTTAATCGCCTCCGCCAAGGTCCAGGCCACCAACACCGCCACCAACGCAAGCGTCACCACGCAAACCAACGAGTCCGGTAACTTCGAAATCCCCTATCTTATCTCCGGCGTCTATCGCATCACCGTCGAAGCAACAGGCTTCAAACGGTCCGTCCGCGATAACATCCAACTCCGCATCGGCGACCGCATCACCCTCGATTTCTCCCTCACCCTCGGCGACGTCGCCGAATCCGTCCAGGTCACCGGCGAAACGCCCCAGCTCGATACCGCCAGCGCCAACATGGGCCTCGTCATGGATCAGCGCCGCATCCAGGAACTCCCCGTCGTCGGCGGCAATCCCTTCTACCTCACCCGCCTCTCCGCCGGCGTCCTCTCCACCGGCGGCCGCAGCGCCGGAAATGCCATGGATAACGGCACCGCCACCGGCATCGTCGTCAACGGCACCCGCGGCAACGGCAGCGAAGCCACCGTCGACGGCTCCCCCGTCATGGCCAACCGCACAGCCGCCTTCTCCCCGCCCCAGGATCTCGTCCAGGAGTTCAAGGTCAATACCGCCACCTACGATGCCTCCCTCGGACACGCCGCCGGCGCCATGACCAACGTCAGCATGAAGTCCGGCACCAATACCATCCACGGCACCGTCTTCCTCGATAACTCCAACATCCGCGCCGTCCCCTGGTTCACCAACCGCTTCCTCTACGACCCCCGCAACAACCTCACCCAAACCGAACGCGATCGCCAAATCCCCACCTGGCTCCACCGCCGCTTCGGCGGCACCATGACCGGCCCCGTGTCCATCCCCAAACTCTACGACGGTCGCAACCGCACCTTCTGGACCTACGGCTTCGAAGACCTCACCATCATCCGCAACCTCTCCTTCACCGGCACCGTCCCCACCGAAGCCCAGCGCCGCGGTGACTTCTCCCAGCTCCTGAGACTCGGCGCCCGCTACCAGGTCTACGACCCCTTCACCACCGTCCCCGCCCCCAACGGCCGCTTCTCCCGCCAGCCGCTTCCCGGCAACATCATCCCCCCATCCCGCGTCGACGCCGTCGGCGCCAAAATCGCCAGCTTCTACCCCCTCCCCAACCAGCCCGGCCAAAACGCCGAAGAAACCAACAACTTCTTCAATACCCAGAAAATCAACCGCGAAAACTACATCCACACCTCCCGCGTCGATCACAACTTCAGCCCCAAAAACCGCTTCTTCTTCCGCTGGTTCAATCAACAGCACGACAACTCAACCGACTTCCTCGGCACCATCACCAACGTCGATCTCCTCGACCGCACCGCTTGGGGCGTCGTCGCCGACGATGTCCACATCTTCAACCCCGGCCTGCTCCTCAACGTCCGCTACGGCATCACCTACGAGCAGAACATCAACGCCCGCGGCAGCCAGGGCTTTGACCTAACCTCCTTAGGTCTCCCCGCCAGCCTCACCACCAACATCATCAACCGCCTCGGCCCCAATGGCATCGCCTTCCCCAACGTGCAGGTCGATGGCGCCGTCTACACCGCCCTCTCCAACAACGGCGGCACCCGCGGCGCAACCAACTACAGCACCGCCGGCGCCACGCTCACAAAAATCTCCGGCCGCCACTCCACCCGCTACGGCGTCGAATACCGCCTCCAGCGCGAAACGGCTTTCAATTACGGCTTCGCCGCCCCCCAGCTCCTCTTCGCCGGCACCTTCACCCGTGGCCCGCTCGATAACGCCCCCGCCGCTCCCATCGGCCAGGGCATGGCCTCCATGATGTTCGGCATCCCCAGCGGCGGCACCATCAACAACAACGCCTCCTCCGCCCAGGAAAACAGCTACTGGGGCTTGTTCGTGCAGGACGATTGGCGCGTCACCTCCAAACTCACCATCAACCTCGGCCTCCGTTACGAATACGAAAAGCCCACCAGCGAACGCTACAACCGTTCCATCCGCGGCTTCGATTTCGCCACCGCCAACCCAGCCTCCCCCGCTCAGCTCAGAACCACCGGCGGCCTCCTCTTCGCCGGCGTCGGCTCCCAGCCCAGCCAACTCTGGGACGCCGATAAAAACAACTTCGCCCCCCGCGTCGGCCTCGCCTATGCGCTGAACGGCAAGACCGTCATCCGCACCGGCTACGGCGTCTTCTTCGACGTGCTCGGCGTCGATAAAGTGGACGTCAACCAGGGCGGCTTCAACCAGCCCACAAACTTGATCCCGTCCCTCAACAACGGCCAAACCTACGTCGGTACTTTGCGCAATCCCTTCCCCAACGGCATCGACCCGGCCCCCGGCGCCTCCGCCGGTTTGACCACCTTTGTCGGCCGCGCCGTCAGCTTCTTCAACAGCAAACCGCTCAACCCCTACAACCAGCGCTGGTCGTTCTCCGTCCAGCGCCAATTCCCTTTCGGTGTCGTTCTCGATGCCGCCTACGTAGCCAACCGCGCCGCCAAGCTCGCCGTCAACCGCGAGCTGAACCCCATCCCGCGCGAGTATCTTTCCACCTCCGCCACCCGCGACCAGCCCGTCATCGACGCGCTCTCCCGCCAGGTGCCCAACCCCTTCTTCGGCAACGCCGCCTTCGCCGGCACCGGCCTAGCCAACCAAACCCTCGCCGCCTCCCAGTTCCTCCGGCCCTACCCGCAATTCACCAGCATCCTGTCCAACTTCCCCGCCGGCTACTCGTACTACCATTCGCTCCAGGTGAACGCCGAAAAGCGCATGAGCAAAGGCCTCAGCTTCCAGGCCAGCTGGACCTACGGCAAGTTCATGGAGGCCATCTCCTACCGCAACGATACGGACTCGGTCCTTGAAAAGGTCATCTCCGATCTCGATTACACCCACCGCTTCGTCTTGAGCTCCATCTACGAATTCCCGTTCGGAAAGGGCCGCACGTGGTTCAACAAAATGCCCTTCGCCGCCGAAGCCATCCTGGGCGGCTGGCAATTGCAAGGCTGGTTCGAAGGCCAGACCGGCGAGACGCTCGGCTTCGGTAACGCCATCTTCAACGGCGATCTCCGCAACATCGAACTGCCCGTCAGCCAGCGCCGCGCCGAGCGCTGGTTCAACACGGACGCCGGCTTCAACCGCAACTCCGCCCAAGTGTTGGCGAACAACATCCAAACCTTGAGCACCCGCTTCACCGGCGTCCGCGCCGACGGCATCAACAACTTCGACATCTCGTTCTTCAAGAACCTGAAGATCAAGGAACGCTACAACGCCCAGTTCCGCCTGCAGAACTTCAACGCACTGAACCACGTCCAGTTCGGCGGGCCGAACACGAACCCGATCAACGCCGCCTTCGGCTCCATCACCGCCGAAAAAGGCCACGGACAGCGCCAGATCACGCTCGGCGTGAAGCTCCTCTTTTAGCGCAAAACCTTGTCGATCTCCGACGCCAGACGCTGTTCGGTGAGCCGCGTCGGCGCGTAGAAGCGAACGATGCCCTTCTTATCAATTACGACGAACGTGGGCGTGGCGGAGACGCCGTAGGTGATCATCGCCGCCTCGCTCACCGGCACGCCCGCGATCTTGAGGTCTTTGTACGTCGTGCGCCACTGCGCGTCGATCTTCTTCTGCTCGGCCGCCGCGTCTTTCTCGTAGAAGCGCGTCGGCGCGACGAATGCTACTCCCTTCGGAGAATACTTGTTGACGATGTTCACGAACGCCGGGGCCTGCGACTTGCAGTCGCCGCACCACTCGGCCCACAGGAACAGGACCACCGGCTTGCCCTTCAGCTTGGCCAGCGTCCCGTCAAAGTCCGGCGCCGCCCGGCCCACCAGCCCGATCTGGTTCCACCGCTTCTGGATCCGCGAACGGAACGCCACCGGGGCCGTCGCGTTCTTCTGCAGTTCGGTCTCGAGCAAGCGCAGTGCGTCTTTCTTCTTCCCGTGCGCCTCCAGAATTTGCGCTTCCACTTCGATAGCGGTGGCGTGGCCGTAGGAGGCCGGTTCGGAGATGGCGCGGAGCTTGGCGGCGTGGGTCGCGGCGGCGTCCCATTCGCCCAGCAGTGCCGCGCCGCGCGCCACCCAAGCCAGCCCCTCTTTGTACTCGGCGTCTTCGCCTTTCTCCAAACGGTGCACTTCCAGAATCGATTCGGTGCTGTAGAAATCTCCGGCGGAGAGTTTCAACCGCTCCGCCCGGGAGGGCTGAGCGTGAAGGGCAGAGGCAATGAGAAGGAACGCAACAAGGCGAAGGGCCATGGGCTCAGGATACGCGATAGTAAGAACGGATGGACTATCGAGAGTATCCGCCTGCTCCCGCGCTGCGCCCGCATGTGGCCTGCTACTGGACGCTCGCCGGGCCGGGCGGGGCGCCCGAACGCGTGCTGCCCGATGGGCGCGCCGAACTCGTTGTCCACCTCGCCGACCCGTTTGAAAACCAGGCCCGCGCGCTGTTCATCGGGCAACAACGCCAGGCGGTGCTGCTGCGCCCGCTGGGCCGCGTCGAGGTGTTCGGCGTTCGGTTCCACCCCGCCGGCGCGGCGGCGTTCTTCCGGTTTCCCCAATCGGAGCTGGCCGGACGCATCGTGCCGTTGGCCGACCTCGGCGTGAAGAGCTGGGAGGCGGAGATGCACGACGCGGATTCCACCGCCGTCCGCCGCACGCGGACCGATGCGTTTCTTCTCCAGCGGCTCCAACCGCCCGCGGTGAGCGCCGGCGGCAGCCGCCGCCAACGGGAGCGGGAGTTCCTGCGCACCGTCGGCCTCCCGCCGCAGACGTGGGCGCGGATCGTCCGTTTCCAACGCGCCCTCGCCCTTCGCCGGGCTGGAATGGCGTGGGCCAGCGTCGCGCTGGAGGCGGGCTACTATGATCAGGCGCACCTGATCGGCGATTGCCGTCGGATCACGGGCCTGGCGCCGCTCGCGCGCGAGACCGCCGAAACCGCGATGGAGCGAATGCTTGTCGCAAATTTCCAAGACGCGCACCCGGTGGCGCCGGTAGGATCGAACGCATGATGAAACTTCTTCCCTTTTTCGCGCTTCTTTGTTCGGCAGCGGACGTCGCCGATCTGCAATTTCTATCCGGCTGCTGGGCCGGCCAGGGCGTGGAGGAGCAGTGGAACACGCCGTTCGGCGGACAGATGATGGGCCTGGCGCGCAACACGCGGGGAGCGCGTGTTGTCTTCAGCGAGTTCATGCGCATCCAGACGGCGAAGGATGGCGCCATCGTCTACACGCCGCGGATCGGCACGAACGCCAATCCGGTCGATTTCAAGGCCATCAAGGTGTCAGCGACCGAGGTGGTGTTCGAAAATCTGGAACACGACTTTCCGAAGCGGATCCTCTATCGCAAGACGGACGGCGGGCTGTTCGCGCGGATCGAGGACGACAAGAAAGGGCAGGACTTCCCTATGCGAGCAGTGCCTTGCTCCGGCGCGCGTCCATAAACTTGATCGCTCCGAAGCAGGCGGCGAACAGCGCGAGCAGGATGCCGCCGATATGCCAGACGTGGGCCTTCAAATACGCCCCGGCGCCGTCGTGGCCGAGGTGTGCGCCGAGGTAGGCGAGCGCGGCGTAACGGGCCAGCCGGGCAGCGAAGACGGTACCGGCAAACTGTGTGGGCTTCACGCCGAGCGCGCCGGCGCTGATGACGAACAGCTTCATCGGCATCGGGATGGGCGAGACGGCGCTGATGAACACCGTCAGCAGGCCGTAGTGCTGGAACCAGGTGCGCATCTTGATGCCGCGGGCGGTCATGCTGTGCCGCTGCAGGTACGCCTCGCCGCCGCGGCGGGAGATGTAGAAGAGGAACATGCTGCCGGCGAGCGAGCCGATCAGCGCGAGCGCCGCGCAGAGCAGGGCCTGCTCCGGCGTTTTGGCGGAGAGCAGCATCAGCAGCGCATCGACGGCCGCGGGTATGGGGACCCCGCTGGAGTCCAGGGCGGCCAGAATGGCCAGTCCGCCCGGGCCGAGGGCTACGATGCTATCGACAAATTCACGCAATTTTTGATTGTAGCGCGGCTTCGTCCAGGATCGGGATGTTTAGCTCTTTGGCCTTGTCCAGCTTGGACCCGGCCTCCTCGCCGGCGACGAGGTAGCTTGTCTTCTTGCTGACCGAGCCGCTGACTTTGCCTCCGGCGTTTTCGATGAGCGCTTTGGCTTCGTCGCGGCTCAAGTTGGGGAGAGTTCCGGTGATGACGAACGTGAGCCCGGCGAGCGGGCCGCCGGAGCGATCGACCTTCTGGTGCGTGAGCGTTAGCCCGGCCGCGGCGAGGCGATCGACGAGCGCTTTGTTGTGCTCGTCCTCGAAGAAGCGAAGGATGGATTGGGAGACCTTGGGCCCGACCTCCTCGGCCTGCTGGAGGCTGGGCTCGTCCGCGGCGCGGATGGCGTCCAAGCTCCCGAAATGGTCGGCCAGGATTTGGCCGGTGCGTTCGCCGACGAAGGGGATGCCGAGGCCGTTGATGATGCGCGGGAGGGGGAGCGTCTTCGATTTCGCGATGCCGGCCATCACGCGTTCCGCCGACTTCTGGCCCATGCGTTCGAGCGCGGCGAGGTCCTCGGTTTTGAGTTCGTAGATGTCGGCGATGCTTTTGACGAGGCCTTTGTCGACGACCTGATCGACGAGTTCTTTGCCGAGGCCGGTGATATCCATGACGTTGCGGGAGGCGAAGTGGCGGACCGAGTTTTTCAGGCGGGCGGGGCAATTGACGTTGACGCAGCGCCAGATGACTTCGCCTTCCGGGCGCACGACTTTGCCCTGGCAGACCGGGCATTCCGTGGGCATGGTGAAGAGCTTTCGTTCGGCGCCTTCGGCGATCACCTTCACGACTTTCGGGATGACGTCGCCGGAGCGTTCGACAACGACCGTGTCGCCTTCGGCGAGGCCGAGGCGGGCGATTTCGTCTTCGTTGTGCAGCGTGGAGCGGCTGACGGTGACGCCGCTGACGGAGACCGGCTTCAAATGCGCGACGGGCGTGAGCGCGCCGGTGCGGCCGACTTGCACGTCGATCTTTTCGACAATCGTCTCGGCCTGGCGGGCGGCGTATTTGAAGGCGATGGCCCAGCGGGGGAACTTGGCGGTCCAGCCGAGGCGGGTTTGCTGGTCGATCGAGTCCACTTTGGCGACGACGCCATCGATCTCGTAGGGGAGCGTTTCGCGCTGAGCTTCGTATTCGCGGATGAACTCGAGGAGCGATTCGACGTCGGGGCAGACGCGGTGGGCGGGGTTGACTTTGAAGCCCAGTCGGCTGAGTTTGGCCAGGGCTTCGCTGTGGGACGGCGCGCCGGGCTGGCCGTTGATCAGGTAGAAATAGGCGTAGTAATCGAGCTGGCGGGCGGCGGTGACCTGCGGGTCGAGCATGCGGAGCGAGCCGGCGGCGGAGTTGCGCGGGTTGGCGTAACGGGGGAGTCCTTCTTCTTCGCGATCTTCGTTCAGGCGCTGGAAGGCTTTGTTGGAAATGATGACTTCGCCGCGGGTTTCGAAGGGGGTGAGTTCCGGAGTTTTGAGGGGGAGGGAGCGGATGGTTTTGGCGTTGGGGGTGACGTCTTCGCCGGTGGCGCCGTCGCCGCGGGTGAGGGCGAGTTGGAGGAGGCCGCCGTCGTAGTGGGTTGCCATGGAGAGGCCGTCGAGCTTGAGTTCGGCCACGTACTGGAAGGGTTCGTCACCGAGGAGTTCGCGGACGCGCCGGTCGAAGTCGCGGAGTTCGCCTTCGTTGAGGGCGTTGTCGAGCGACAGCATCGGGGAGGAGTGCGGGAGTTTGGTGAAGCCGTCGCGGGGGGCGCCGCCGACGCGCTGGGTGGGGGAGTCGGGCGTGATGAGAGAGGGGTCGGCGGCTTCGAGCTTTTGCAGCTCGCGCATGAGCTTGTCGTACTCGGCGTCGGTGATCTCGGGCGCGTCGAGGACGTAGTAAAGATGCTCGTGGCGGCGCAGTTCTTCGCGGAGTTGCTCGATTTCCATACGATACTGGATAGTTTGAGCGATCTTGTTCTTATCTACAACCCGATGGCGGGCCGGCTGCGACGCCGGCCGGAGCTGATCGAGCGCGCGGCGGGGTGGCTGGCGCCGATGGGGACGGTTCGACTGGTACCGACGACGGGGCCGAATACGGCGGGGAAGTTGGCGGCGGCAGCAGTCGCGAATGGCGCCACGACGGTTGTGGCGTTTGGCGGCGATGGGACGGTGAACGAAGTCGCGAATGGGTTGATTGGCACGCGGGCGGTGTTGGGGATTTTGCCGGGCGGTACGGCGAACGTTTTGTGCTGCGAGATGGGGTTGGGGACGAATCCGGAGAAGGCGGCGCGGAAGTTGGTTTCCGAGTGTGAGGCGGTGCGGATTGCCGTCGGGAAAATGACGCGGCCGGATGGGTTTTCGCGGCACTTTTTGGCGATGGCTGGGGTGGGGCTGGACGCTGTTGTGGTGGACGAGGTGAACCCGCGGATTAAGAAAGCCGTGGGGAAAGTCGCGTATTGGGTGGCGGGTTTTGCGATGTTTGGCCGGCGGCTGCCGCAGTTCGATTTTCGGCATGGGGGCGGGGAGAGCCGGCGGAGTTTTGTGTTGGTGAGTCGCGTTCGGAATTATGGCGGGGATTTGGAGATTGCCAAGCGGGTGACGTTGTTGGAGGAGTGTTTTGAAACCGTTGCGTTTGCGGGGGTGAACTCGCTGCGGTATCTGCCGTATTTGGCGGGGGTTGGGGTTGGATTGGTGGGGAAGATTCCGGGGGTGGCGGTGGCTCCGGTGGAGCGGATGACGTGCGGGCCGGCGAATGGGGACCGGGTGCCGGTGCAGCTGGACGGGGAGTTGGCGGGGCATTTGCCGGCGGAGTTCGCGGTGGTGCGGGACGCGTTGACGCTGTTGATTCCGGGCACGTATGTGGCGCGGGCGAAGGAGCAGCGATGGATAACGTCACCCATTCGTTGACGGCGGTTTTGTTGGCGCGGGCGGGGCTGGGCCGGGTGTCGGCCGGCGGGCTGGGGATTTTGGTTTTGGCTTCGAACTTGCCGGACGCGGATTCGGTGGTGGCGCTGTTTGGCGGGGGGCTGGGGTATTTGGAGTATCACCGGCATTTGACGCATGCGCTGGTGGTGGCGCCGTTGTTGGGGTTGTTGGCGGGGTTGGCGTTTTTCCGGGTTGCGGGGTGGCGGCTGGGGCCGGCGTGGCTGTTGGGCACGTTGGGCGTTTGGGCGCACATTTTGCTGGATTTATTGAATAATTATGGGGTTCGGATCTGGTTGCCGTTTCGGGCGGACTGGGTGGGTTGGGACCTGTTCATGGTGGTGGATCCGTGGGTGATGCTGGTTTTGTTGTTGAGCGTTGGGGCGCCGTTGTTGGGGCGGTTGGTGGGCGGGGAGATTGGGGGACGGGCGGCAGTGTCACCGGGGCGCGGGTGGGCGGTGTTTGGGTTGTTGTTTATCGTCTTGTGGGCTGGGGGGCGGTGGGTGTTGCACGAGCGGGCGATGGAGACGTTGCGGGCGCGGAATTATGAGGGGCAGGCGGCGGTGCGGGTGGCGGCGTGGCCGACGATGTGGAACCCGTTTGTGTGGCAGGGGTATGTTTCCGCGGAACCGTTTTGGGGGTTGTACCGGGTGGATTTGAATCAGGAGTTTGACCCGGAGCGGGGGGCGATTTATTACAAGCCGGAGGATGTGGCGGCGGTGAATGCGGCGCGGCGGACGCCGGAGGGGCAGGCGTTTTTGGGGTTTGCGCAGTTTGCAGTTTGGCGGGTGGTGCCGGCTGCGGAGGGGGTGTTGGTGGAGGCGACGGATGTGCGGTTTGGGGCGCCGGAGGATGGGAAGTTTCAGTTGCGGGTGGTTTTGGACGAGGGGCGGAAGGTGGTGTCGGCGAAGTTTGGGTTTGGGGATCCGTTGAAGGTGCGGTGATTTTGGGCACACTTCGGGTGTGTCTCGTCGTTTTTGGGGTTACATTACAGGCCGGATTTCGGTTTCCGGAGGGCTGTTGACGATCGTTTGGGCGGGCGGGGGCGGCGGTGTTGGCGGGTTTTGCGGCTGCGATTCTTGCGGCGTTTCGGGCTCTTCGTTTGTTTTCAATGACTCTTGGGAGGGTCCTTGAATGGCCGCGAATTTCTTTAGGCGCATGATGTCGCGTTCGAGGCGCGAGATTGTCGACTGGTGGCGGTTGATGCGGACTTCCAGGCGGTAGACCAGGGAGCCGGGTTTGCAGGCTTCGAGTTCGGCTTGGAGGACTCCGCCGGTGTTGGCGTGGAGTTCGGCTAGTTCGGAGCGTCGGACCAGCATGAGTCGGGCCAGTTCCCAGTGGGCGAAGGTGAGTTCGTCGACACGGGTGGCGATATATTCGTCTTCGGGTTTCCAGTATTTGTAGAAATTCTCTCGTAGCTTCAGGAAGCCTTCCTGGCTGACCGATTGTTTTAGCGTCTCTTCGTTGGCGTAGAGGCCGTGGGTTAACGTGGCAGTGCGGGCCTTGAGGAGGCCTTCGGGCGTTTTCGGGCCCTGGCTTTTGGCGCCGTTGATCCGGGCGGATTCGGCGCGGCGGTTGGAATGGTTTTGGAGTGCCATAGTTTTAGGCTACGGGGTGGTTGTATAGTAACCGGCGGGTTGGGGTTTTTGGATTTGGCTGTAGGTGGTTGTGGTTATTGGGGTTGCTGGTTTGGAAATATTTTTATTTCCGTCGTGACTGACTTTTCCACAGGGGTGGTTTTTAGGAGTGAGAGAATACCAGTCTGGAGTAATTATGAGCTTGGACTTACTGGTTGACCTTGTTCACTTAGGCAGTATGGATGACTGGCAGGAACGCAACACGGCGGCCTTCGATGGGCTCTTTGGGGGCTCGGGCGGGCGGTATGCGGGGCGAGCCAAGGACGAGTTTGCGTTGCGGGCGCCGGGAATCAAACCGGACAGTGGGGTTCCTTTTTCGGCGTACATCCATCCGTCGAATCCGAAGTCTGGCTCCTACAGTGGGCTCTCCTTTGTTTTGTTTCCGGTTCCTGATGGGCCTTGTATGGTGGCGCTGGGTGTGGGCACGGGCGGGTTGGCGCCAGATCATACGATTCTGGGGCGGCCTGGACACGCGCGAAAGGCGCAGGCGATTTGCGGTTGGCTAGGGAAGCAGTATGGGAAGGGGCGACTGGCGACATGGGCCAAGCAGGACCCGACGCGGACGGATATTCCGGTGCCGAAGGAAGTCTGTCTGGAGATGGCGGAGTACAAGAGCGTCTTTGGGCGCTATGGGAATGAGATCTATGCGTTGTACCGGCCTAGCGAGGATCGGGCGGCGACGCGGGTTGCGCTGGCGGCATTTCTGGATTTCCTGTTGGATGAGCGTGGGTACAAGCCGATGGCGGGGGCGTTGAAGTCGGCGAAGGAGATCGCGGCGGGGTGGGCGGATGCATTGATGCCGAGTGTGGAGGCGGGGGATGTTGGGGCACTGTTGGAGCGGCGGCGTTTTGTGGTTGTGCAGGGGCCGCCGGGAACGGGGAAGACGCGGTTGGCGACGGGGTTACTTGCGGGCGCGTATGGCGGATTTGGGCAGAGTATCCAGTTCCATCCGAATACGACGTATGAGAACTTCATTGGTGGATTGGCTCCAGCGATGGGGATCGGGGAGGTGGGGTTGCAGTTTGCGCCTGTGCCTGGATTCCTGATGGCGGCAGCGGCGCGGGCGTTGGCGGAGCCGTCGCGGAAGTTTCTGTTGCACATTGACGAGATAAATCGGGCGGATCTGGGGAAGATTTTGGGGGAGGCGGTTTTCCTGTTGGAGCCTGGTGTGGAGCGGAGTATTTCGCTGCCCTACGATTTTGGCGCACCGTTTCATAGGACCTTTTCGCTGCCACCGAACTTGCACATTCTGGGGACGATGAATAGTGCGGACCGGAGCATTGCGATTGTGGATGTGGCGGTGCGGCGGCGGTTTGCTTTTGTGTCGATGTGGCCACGGATGGGGGTTGTTCAGGCGCATGGGTGCGCGTTGATGCAGGAGGCATTTCAGAAGTTGACGGAGATCTTCGTTGAGCATGCGACCGATGAGGCCTTTGCGCTGGTACCTGGGCATTCGTATTTTTTGGAAAGTGACGACGCGGAGGCGCGGCGGGCGTTGCGGGTGAATCTGGCTCCGCTGTTAGAGGAGTATTTGGCGCAGGGGTATGTCGGCGGATTTGCCGAGCCGATTCGGGGCTATCTGCAGTGGCTGCGGGCGCTATGAGCGCGGCTGAGATTTGTTTGGAGTTGGAGGACCACGGAGTGGCGCGGCGGTCCGCGGTTGAGTTCTTTGGGCTGACCGGTGCGGGCGCGCCGCGGGACCCGGCGGGTGCGGCGGGGCGGTTGGCGGAACAGTTTGTGGATCGGAACCGGGCGTTACTGGCGATGCTGGATGTGCGGGTGGAGCGGGACTTTGACGGGCGCGATGTGTCGTTGATTTTGCATGCGGGCAGTGCGGTGGGCGCGGTGCCGTTGTATTCGCCGACTTCGGCGCGACCGGACTATGGGCTGGTAGTTCAGCCGCGTTTTGCGTGGCGCGGGATTGGGCCGATGTTGGCGGAGATGGGCTGGCGGGTGGCGCCGAATCCGTTGCGATTGCCGTTGCTGCGGAGATCGGAGCGGCGGGTGCCTTTGTGGGTGCTGTCGTCGATGGTGCTGGTGCGGATGAACGCGTTGTTGGACACGTTGGACAGGCGGTTTGAGGTTGTACGGGAGGATGTATCGGCACCGCGGGGGCGGGTGGATTGGGGGGCGTATGCGACGACACGACTGCCGCGCGCGGCGGCGTTGTCGATCCCTTGTTCGTTTCCGGATTTGCGGGATGACAGGGAGTTGAAAGGCGCGGTGCGACATACGGTTGAGAAGCAGTTGCGGTCCTTGGAGACGCAGAAGGAGCATGGGGCATTTGTGCATCAACTGCTGGAGTTTGGGCGGCAGGTGTTGCAGCGCGTGGCGATGGTCCCGGCGTTGATGCCGACGCGGGTTGCGATGGAGGGGTGGTTGCAGCGGCCGCTTCGGGCGGAGCATTTTGTGGAGGGGGTGCAGGGGATTCAGTGGAGTGTGGAGGACAGGGGACTGGCGGGATTGAGCGATTTGGAGGGGATCCCGTGGCGGATGGAGATGGGCGCGTTTTTTGAGGCGTGGGTGGAGACGGTGCTGGTGGATGTGGCGCGGCGAACGGGTGGGCGGATGAAGACGGGGCGGAAGCGGGAGACGGTGCATGCGGTGAATTGGGAACCCGCCTATATGGGGTCGCAGCGGGCGCTGGTGCCGGACTTTTGGATTGAGTATGAGGGCGTGACGGTGGTGGTGGATGCCAAATATAAGAGGCATTGGGAGGAGTTGCAAGAGCATTCTTGGGCGCGGGCGGCGGAGGAGTTGCGCGAACAGCACCGGCATGACTTGTTGCAGGTGTTGGCGTATGGCAGTTTGGCGGCTACGGAGAAGGTTGTTGTTTGTTTGGCGTATCCGTGTTCGGTGGACAGCTGGCATTCGTTACGTGAGCGAGGGCGACTGCATCATCGGGCTGAAATTGCGGTGGGGCGGCGGCGGGTTGAGTTGTTGTTGACGGCTATGCCGATGGGGTTGGGTGGTGGCGTGGTGGCGGAGCCTTTGGCGGAGGTGGTTGCGGCGGCGGTCGTTCGGGGAGCGGCTTGAGCGCGTCGGCAAGGCGGACCACGGTATCGTGCGTGTTCAGAACAGTGTTCTCTTTTTGAGAGGAATTGATAGGTGTGTGACACCGGTTTTTTGTTGTTGGGCGCGCTCCAGGCGGACGAGGGCTTAGAGGGGGATGATGTGGGCTGAGGGATCGAGGCGCAGCAGGTCGGTTGGATCGCCGGTGACGATTGGGTCTCGCCGCTCTCTGGCAAGGAGTACCACGGAGGCATCGATGATGTCGGAGGAGTTGGCGACGCGGCAGAGTTCGCCACAGGAACGGGCGAGCTGTTCATCGAGTGGTACGATCTTCACTTCTTGGCTCCGCAGGAACCGTGCCAGCGTAACCTGGACGCGGCCATCGCGCCAAGCTTGTCCCACGACGCCTGCCGGGACTCGAATGGTCCGGCCTTGCGTTACCGCTCGCTGAAGCAGGGCAATGATGCGCTTGTCGCCGCGATCCAAGGCGATCAGCGCACCGGCATCCAGTACTATCCCCGCCGGGGTGCGAGTGCGCGGTCTGCCCATTCGATATCCTCAGCGGACGGCTCGCCAAACTGTTCGGTCAGGTCCCGTAATAGGGCTTGAAGAGATTCGCGCTTCTCTTGTTCCTCCAAGACTCGGGTGATGTAACCCGAGACCGAATCGGCTCGGCCGGCTTTGACTTCCCGGTGGACTCGCGCCAGTTGCTCCTTGGGCAAACTGATGGCAATTTTCGACCTGGTCATACTGGCATCATACCGCTTGACGTCTGATCGGCGCCAATCGTTGGTTTAGATGGTTGGCACGAGTTTTTTGAAGAAGCCGAACATGGGGGCGAAGTTGGGGATGGCGATGTCGACGTGGCCGCCTTTGGGGACTTCGATGTATTCGATCTTCGCTCCTAGCTTCTTGCCGGCTTCTACCATTACTCGGCTTTGGCTTACGTTGACGGTTCGGTCGCTGTCGCCGTGGACCACGTACTGGGGGATTCCGCTGATTTTCTCCATGCCGGCGGGGTCGCCGCCGCCCGAGATGGGGCCCAGGGCGGCGAATACTTTTGGGTGGGCCATGGCGATGCTCCACGTGCCGTAGGCTCCCATGGAATGGCCCATTAGGAAGATGCTTTTCGGGTCTACGTTGTAATCCTTCTGCATCTGCGCCAGGACGTCCATTACATCCTTCTCCGCTGTGCCGCGGTACATCGAGGCGGTTCCTCGGCCCTTCGGGCAGGCCATTAGGAAACCGTGCTTTTCGGCTTCCTTCTTGATTACGCCGTTGTCGTAGCCGTCGAAGAAGGAATTCTCGCTGCCGCCCATGCCGTGGAGCGCGATTACTAGCGGGGTTGGTTTTTCCTTGTTGTAGTTGGACGGGACGTAGACTCGGTAGGGCTGGAGGGTCTGATCCACCTCGGACCGGTAGACTCGCTTCATGTCGCCGGTCCTATTCGCGAATGGGTTCGCGCCGGACGCCGCCTGGTCGAGGAGTTCGTTGGCTTCGGCGAAGAGTTTTTTGAAGTCCGTCTTTTGGGGGTTCGATTCGCCAGCTTCGGCCTTTTTGTAAAGCTCCAGGGCGTATTCGGCGTTGGGCTCCTTTGCCTTTTCGAGGCGGGCTTTGAGCTGGTTGGCGGCTGGGGTTAGCGCTTCAATTCGGATTTGCACCGGCTTCTTTTGGCCGGCGATTTCTGCGGTGATTTCGTGGTTGCCGGTGAGGGTGGGCGGTAACGGGACCGGGATTTCTATGGGGCTGGTTTGGCTGGAGACTTGGATCTCCATCGTCGTACTGTTGAGGGTGAGTTTGAGTTTGGTTTCTACGGGCCGGGTGATTTTGTAGAGGGGCGTTAGGGTGAGTTGGAGCTTTTGGCCGGGGTCGGCGATGGCGTCGTCGACGCGGGCTTGGAGGGCGGCGGCGAACTCGGCTTCGGGCGTCCATTCGCGGCCCTGCATGACGGCCGTGCCGTGGAGGTAGTGGCGCATGGCTTCGCCGAATTGCCCCTGGCGGGCGGCGGATTGGGCTTGTTGGCCCAGCGTCGCCACTTCCGCTTTTTGCTCCGGCGTCAGCTGGCGGGTGTTGCTCATGGCGGTGTAGCCGACCAGGGTGCGGAGGACCATTTCGGCGTCCTGGGCTTGGATTCCCAGGACGGTGGCGAGGAGGAGAACGGCGCGGCGCATGCCGTTAGTTTAACGGGGATTCGAGGAGGGACTTGACGGCTTTGGCGATGCGGTCCTCGATGTCTTCGGCGTAGGGGGCGGGGAGGCCGTATTCGCCCATATCCTCGGTGCCTTCATAGCCGCCTTCGCGGAGGACTCTGAGCGACGGGATGTAACTTAGGAGCTCGTTGTTGTAGCCGGCGACCCAGGTGGTGTCGGGGCCGTATTCCTTCTTGAAACGGAGGCAGTAGTCGACTACCGATTCGCCGGTTAGGGCGATGAAGTTGAGGCTGGTTCCGAAGCGCACCGTTTGGATGGGGTAGGGGTGGGATTCTTCGAGTTTGCCTTCTTTCGTTAGCTTGTTGAGGAGATATTGGGTTTGCTTTTGTTGGAAGCCTTTTGTGGTTTTTAGTTTGGCTTCGAGGGCTTCCTTTGTGGGCGGTTTGGTGAAGGGGACTTGGATTTCGGTGTAGTTGGTTTTGAGGGGGCCGGTTACCGCATTCATCGGGGCGCGGAGGACGGCTTCTACGGCGCGGGCGAGGATTTTGCCGTACATTTCCGCCAGCTCCACCGCTTCGGCGGAGTCGCTGTTCATGATTCTTGGTAGTGGGTTGGCGTCGCCGCCGCAGCCTTGGACGAAGTGGGCGGTGGTGCCGGGGTATCGTTTTTCCAGGGCGGCCTGGGCGTAGCCGGCGTAGTCGCCGTTGATTTGGTAGCCGGAGAGGGCCGTGGTGTGGCAGCTGTAGCCGAAGAGGATGGCGCGGAGCTTGCCTGTTGGCGCGCGGATGGCGAGAACGGGTACGTCGTGATCGACCGGGCCGAAGAGGGCGCGGCCATTGGGGCGGGCGCGGCGGCGGTTGACGGCGATTCCGGCGAGGCCTTGTTCGAACGTCAATTCCGCGGGGGCGAGGTCCTTGATGGCGGCGCCGATGACTTCCACGATTTGGTCTTGGAGGCGGGCCGTGTAGCGGGTGACGGCTTCGGCTTGTTCCGGGTTGAGGTTGTAGTAGAGGTGGAGGACTTTGCCGGTGACGGGGCTGCTGTGGTTGTGGGAGTAGTTTAAGATCAGCCCTTTGCGGGGGAGCTGGTATTGCTTTTCGGCGCGGGTGGCGATGTTCGCAATCATGTCGACGTCGAAGCCCTGGAGGTCGCTAGTTACGATGACGGCGGTTTCGTTGTTTTGGCGGAAGGCGGCGGCTTTGACGTAGATGGGTTGGAGGGTGCCTTCGGCGGGTTTGGTGCGGTTGGCGTAGCCGGAGAGCCAGATCGGTTCCTTGGGGGTAACGTCGATCTTGGCTGCACCGGCTTGCCAGGTGAGGGAAATCAGGGCTAAGAGGAGGGGCATGCCTAGAAGTAAATCTTAGCCGCGAATTGGATGACGCGCATGGGGTTGCGGAGGCTACGGATTTCTCCATCCCTGGGACCATCGGGAACGATGGAGCTGGTGGTGGTGAAACTGATGCCGCCGGGCTGGCCGAAGTTGGGGCGATTCAACAGGTTGAAGAACTCCGAACGGAACTGGATGCGGCCTTGTTCGCCGAGGAAGGGCAGCTTCCAGTTCTTGTAGATGGAGAAGTCCATGATGTTGCCGCCGGGGCTGACCATGGCGTCGATGGCGGAGCTGCCGTAGTGGCAGAGATCAGGCCGCCCGTTGATGTTGCAATCGGTGCGGCGGAAGGCCTGGGTGTCGTACCAGCGTTGGCGGGAGGCCTGATCGCCCAGGCGTCCATCGGCGACGCGGTCCGGCATGGTGGAGCCACCGGTATTCAGATTGCCGCCAAATACGGTGAAGGGGAAGCCGGTGCGGATGGTGTACACACCGTTGGTCTGCCACCCGGCGAGGAATGCGCCGGGAATGCCTTTGAAGCGGTTCAGGAAGGGCATTTCGTAGACGAAGTTGATGACGTTGTTGTGGGTGACATCGAACCCATATCTACCCCGTTGGCCGCGGCGATCCCGCGGGTTTTGGGATCCGTTCAGAATGCCCGCTCCGCCTTCGTTACGGCCATAGCCTTCGCCGAGGGACTTGGAATACGTATAGGCCCAGCCGAAGACGAGGCCATGGCTGTAGCGCTTTTCGAGGTTGGACTGCAGGGCGTGGTAGCTGCCGTTGGCATAGCTGTCGAGGTAGCGGATATTGCCGGTGCCAAAGACGAGCGGCTGTCCGGCGGCGTTGTTTTCCCCCTGGGAGATATGGAACGGATAAGGCCGGCGGGCCTGGATGTTGGTGTCGAGGTAGGCCGGGTCGGGGTTGTTCCAGGAGATGGTGTTGTCGAGGTGGGTGGTCTTGCTGCCGACGTAGGCGAGGGTGAGAAGCATCTTGAATGGCAGCTCGCGCTGCACGTCGAAGCTCCACTGCCAGTGGTTGGAAGACTTGTTATCGGGCGGGACGAGGATGGTGTTGCGGACCGAGGAGACGGAGCCGCCGCCGGCGCCGTAGATATTGCCGACGGAGTTGATGAATCCGGGGCGGAGGCGGCTGGGCTGGACCTGGTAGCTGCGGCCGGCATAGTCGTAGGTGAAGGTGGGCAGGATGTCCTGCTGAATCTGATAGGCGATGGTGCCGGAGATCGGGGGGACGAGGTTGAGAATGGTGAAGTTGTTCAGCTGCTGGGCGTTGGCGAACCAGCCGAAGCCGCTGCGGATGACCCACTTGTTCGTCGCGCGGTAGGCGAGGCCGATGCGGGGCATGAAGTAGCGGTTGTCGGCGTTGTAGGGGGCCCAGTTCTTGGTATTGACGCCGGGGACGACGGTGGGCAGGTTTCGCCCGTCGGCAGCCCTGGTGAGTACATTGAGATTCAGGGAGCGCCAGGCGCCGAAGGAATCGAGCGGGACCTGGAAATAATCCCAGCGCAGTCCGATGTTCATGGTCAGTTTGCGAGTGACTTTCCAATCGTCAAGGAAGTAGGCCGACCAGCGGTTTTGGCGGGGCGCGGTGAAGGGGAAGCCTTCGCCGGTTTCGGTGTTCCCGAAGTAGCCCTGGAGCCAGCCGGCGAGGCTATAGCCACCGGGACAGCAGGCGATGGAGCCGCGGGCGGAGTTGGCGGCGGCGCGGTCCAGGATGAGGCGGCGGAATTCGAAACCGGATTTGAACGTATGGGAGCCGCGGGTCATGGACAGGTTGTTGGTGAACTGGTGGACGGTGTTGAAGTCGTAGCCGTTGCCGCCATCGCGGTCGCCGGGGATGATTGTTGGGGGGAGGCCGACTTCGCGGTCGGTGAATTTGCGGCCGCTGGTAACGCGGAACTGGCCGAGGCCGAGCGAGTCGAGATCGAAGCCGGTATTGGTGCGCGGGTTCAGGGTGTTGTTGTCGGACTTGTTGAGACCGTAGCGGAATTCGTTGACGGTGGTGGGGTTGATGATCCTGACCCACTGGGCGGCCATGTTGGCGTTGACGGAGGTGACGAAATAGGTGAGGTTCGGGTTGAGGTCGCCGTTGGTCCAGGAGCCGCGGTCGGCAATGTAGCGGACGAAGACTTTATCCTTTGCCGAGAGGGTGTGATCGATGCGGAACATGTACTGGTTGTTCTGGATGATGTTGGGGACGGAGCCGCGGGTGTTGATGTCGAGGGGATCGGTGGGGGCGAACATGGGCAGGGGGAGATATTTGTTGAGGTAATCCTGCGCGGGCTTGTTGATGCGGCTGGGGGGGATGATGTTGGTGATGCGGCCGGAGGAGTCGCGGAAGGGTTCGCCGGTGGTGGGATCGAAGATGATGGTTGGCTGGCGGATGGGGACGCCGCTGGCATTGAGCGGGGGTGTCAGCAAGGCCGAGAAGTCGCCATTCCGGAAGGCGGCGGGGAAGCGGAATGTTTCCTGGACCACTTCGCGTGTTTCGCGGCGGCCTTCGTAGTTGAAGCTCCAGAAGGTACGGTCCTTGCCGTTGTAGAGTTTGGGGAACAGGACCGGCCCACCGAGAAAGAAACCGAACTGATTGCGGCGGAGGACGGGTTTGGCGGCTTGCCGGGCACCGGCGGGTTGTTGGAAATTCAGGAAGTAATCCTTGGCGGCGAACTTGTCGTTGCGGAGGAATTCGTAGAAGGTGCCGTGGAGTTGATTCGTTCCGCTTTTGACGACCATCTGGAGGATGGCGCCGCTGTTCTGTCCGTATTCGGCGGAGTAGGAGGAGGTCTGCACGCGGAACTCTTCGAGGGCATCGATGGAGGGGGAGAAGGAGGCGGTGTTGACGCGGGGTTCGGTGGCGATGACGCCGTCGAGCGTGACCTGCTGGTTCACTTCGCGCTGGCCGTTGGCGCTGATCGCCACGCCGTTGCCGGGGATGGGGAAGCCGCCGGAACCGTCGAGGCCCATGCGAATGCCGAACTGAACACCGGGGATGAGGACGGCGAGGGTGGCGACGTTGCGGCCGTTGAGCGGGAGTTCGACGACTCGTTTGTTATCGATATTGCCGCCGACGGCGGCGTCTTCGGTTTTGAGGGTGGTGCCGGTGGCGGAGACTTCGACGACTTCCGTAGCCTGACCGACTTGGAGCTGGAAATCGATACGGGCCTTCTGTTGGAGCTGGACGGTGATGTCCTTTTGCTCTTCGGTTTTGAAGCCCGGGGCGGCGACGCGGACGGTGTATTCGCCGACATCGATGAGAGGGAAGGAGAAGTTGCCTTCGCTATTGGTGACGGCTTGACGGGTGGTGCCGGTACCGCTTCTGCGGAGGGTGACTTTGGCGCCGGGAACGGAGGAGCCAGAGGGGTCGGTGACGGAGCCGAGGATTTCGGTGGACGTCGTCTGGGTATAGGCGACGATGTTGATCAGCAGCAGGAACAGCGAAACATGGGAGAGTTTCATTGAGACCTCGCAAGGCGATCACGGATTTGGTCTCAGAGTATAGCGGGTTTCGGCGGGGGTTTGGTTGATCAGGTTGGAGGATGTGGTTTGAGGAGGGTGACGACGGCCAGGGTGGCGATCAACGGGATGCAGGCGGCGGTGATGAGGATGGGCTCGAAGGAATAGGCGTCGGAGACGATGCCGGTGAGGTAGGTGGCGGCGATGGTGCCGAGGCCGGCGCCGGTGCCGGAGAGGCCGCTGACGGAGGCGACGGAGCCGGTGGGGAAGAGGTCGCCGGGGAGGGCGAGGACGATGGTGGAGAAGCTGGCGTAGGCGAGGGTGGAGAGGGCGAAACAGACGACCATGATGGCGAAGTTGTTGGTGAAGGCGGCGCCGGCCAGGGTGGCCATGCCGAGGCCGGAAAGGACGGCGACGAAGCGGCGGGAGCGGGGCGTGTCCCAGCCTTTTTTGATGAGGTGGCTGGAGAGGCCGCCGCCGGCGAAGTTGCCGATGTCGGCGGCGAGGAAGGGGACCCAGAAGGCGAGGAGGGATTGTTCGGGGTTGTAGCCTTTGGCGACGAGATAGATGGCGAACCAGTCGGTGATGAAGTACCAGACGGGATCGGTGAAGGACTTGGCGATGACGATGCCCCAGGTCTTCTTTTGGGTCAGGAGGGTTTTGTAGGGGAGGCTGGGTTGGGCGGTGGGGGATGAATCGGCACGGTTGGTGAGGATGTCGTGGCGTTCGGCTGCGGAGAGGCGGGGGTGGGTTTCTGGGGGATGGTAGAGCCAGCGGAAGAGGGGGATCCAGGCGAGGCCGAGGAGGCCGGTGATGAAGAAGGCGGGGCGCCAGTCGTTGAAGAGGCGGTAGACGGAGAAGACGATGAACGGAGCGAGGGCGCCGCCGATGGCGGAGCCGGAATCGTAGATGGCTACGGCCCAGCCGGATTCGCGTTTGGGGAACCATTCGGCGACGGTTTTGGCGGCGCCGGGCCAGTTGGCGGATTCGCCGGCGCCGAGGAGGAATCGGAACATCGACAGGCTTTTGAGGCCGGTGGCGAGGGAGGTTGCCATGGCGGTTATTGAGTAGAACGCTACGGCGAGGGGGAGGCCGCGGCGGATGCCGATGGTGTCCAGCACGCGGCCGGAGATGGATTGGCCGAAGGCGTAGGCGAGGCGGAAGGAGATGATGAGGATGGCGAAGGTGGTGTTGTTCCAGTGGAACTCGGCCTTGATGTAGGGGGCGAGGACGGAGAGGGTCTGGCGGTCGATGTAGTTGATGACGGTGGAGAGGAAAAGCGCACCGGCGATCCACCAGCGGAGGTTCGGGATTGGTTTGGTCATGCCCAGTTAACTACGGTACTGTGAGCTTACATGTCTTGTCGTGTGCTCATTACGGGAGTGAGTGGTTTTGTGGGTGGGGCGTTGGG
The DNA here is from genome assembly GCA_044358225.1 of Bryobacteraceae bacterium. GTDB lineage: Bacteria > Acidobacteriota > Terriglobia > Bryobacterales > Bryobacteraceae. The sequence goes on from JBIKOG010000059.1 coordinate 31,781, forward strand.
GGTGTATCTGCGTTCGTTGGGCGGATATCACGTGACGGGGGTGAGCCGGGGGGCGGCGCGGGCGGGTAGTGTGGATGCGTTTTTGTCTTGGGATTTGACGCGGGCCTTGCCGGCGGATTTGGGGCGGTTTGATGCCGTGGTGCATGCGGCGGCGTTGTCGGCTCCTTGGGGGCGGCCGGAGGCGTTTCGGGCGGCGAATGTGGGGGCGACTGCGAATGTTTTGGAGTTCGCGAAGGGGTGTGGGAAGTTTGTTTTTATTTCGTCGAGTTCGGTGTATTACCGGCATGGGGATCAGTTGGGGATTACCGAGGGCACGGCGTTGCCGGAGCGCGCGATTAATTTGTATGCGGCGACGAAGGTGGAGGGGGAGCGGTTGGTGCGGGGGGCGGGGTTGCCTTACGTGATTTTGCGGCCGCGGGCGGTGTTTGGGCCGGGGGATACGGTGTTGTTTCCGCGGATATTGCGGGCGGCGAAGAAGGGGGTGTTGCCGCGGATGAAGCGGGCGGATGGGACGGCGCCGGTGGGGGATTTGATCTATAGCGAGAATTTGAGTTATTACATTGAGCGGGCGTTGGCGGTGCCGTGTTCGGGGGATTTTAATTTGACGAATAACGAGCCGGTGGATTTGTTTGCGTTTTTGCAGGAGGTGGTGGGGCGGTTGGGGTTGCGGCCGGCGGAGCGGGCGGTGCCGGTGGGTGTGGCGTTTGCGATGGCGGGGATGATGGAGTGGGGGTCGCGGGTTTTTGGGGGATATCGGGAGCCGCCGATTACGCGGTTTGGGGTGGAGGTGATGGCGTATTCGAAGACGTTTGATGTTGCGCGGGCGGTTGCGGCGTTTGGGGCTCCGCCGGTTTCGTTGCGGGAGGGTGTGGAGAGGTTTGTGGAATGGCAGGGCGGACGGTGATTCGGGGTGAGCGGGCTGTTCGGGTCTGGGGGACACTCTTCGCTTCGGACAGGGGGGAACTGCCGGACTGGGGATCAGAGTGTCCCCGGAGGGGGTTCTTGCGGTTGGGGGGGTGGGGATGATGACGCTGGCGGTGGTTTTTGTTGTGCTGTTTTTGGTGCGGTTTGTGCTGGCTTGGCGATTTGCAGGGCAGTTTGTGGGGGGGGCGTTTGCGGGGTCGGTGGCGGTTCTGCAGCCGATACTGGGCGGGGATCCGCTGTTGGAAGATGCGCTGCGGGCGAATGCTGTTGGCTTGGCCGGGGCTCGGTTGTATTGGCTTGTCGATGAAGACGATTTGGCTGGGCAGGCGGCGGCTCGGGCGGCTGCAAGGGGGAATGTGCGGGTGATTGTGGGGCCGGGGCCGGTGGATGGGGAGAACCCGAAGGTGGCGAAGTTGGGGCGGGCTTTGGATGTTGTGACGGAGGACGTTTGCGTGGTTTTGGATGATGATACGCGGTTGGGTCGTGCGGAGTTGGGACGGTTGGTGGGGGCGCTGGCGGGGGCGGATTTGGTGACGGGGTTGCCGGTGTTTGGGGCTCGAGGAAATTTCTTTGAACGGTTTGTGGGTGGGTTTGTGAATGGGAATGCGGTGCTGACCTATTTGCCGGCGGCGGCGGTGGGGGCGCAGCACACGATTAACGGGATGATTTATGCGGTGCGGACGGAGGAGCTTCGGGGGCTGGGTGGGTTTGGGGCGATTGTCACTGAGCTGACGGATGATTATGCGATGGCGCAGTTGTATGAGCGCGCGGGAAGGCGGATTTTGCAGACGCCGGTTTGTGTGGATGTGGGGATGACGATTCGCGATGCGGGGCATTGCGGACGGGTGTTGCGGCGGTGGTTCTTGTTTGCGAACCGGTATTTGGGGGAGAATGCCGGGGTGGCATTGGTGGTGTTGGTTGTTGTGCCTTCGGTGCTGCCGGTGGCGGGAATTTTCTTTGGGTGGTGGTGGGTGGTGTTGTTGGTCTTGAAGGCTTGTGGGAACCGTGTTTTGCTGTGGCGGGTTTCGGGGCGGGGGAGTGGGGTTTTGGATGTTTTGTTTGAGGTGTTGGCGGATGTGTTTGCGCCGTTGTTTTATGTGTCGGCGTTGTGGCGGCCTCGGGAGTTGAGCTGGCGGAGCCGGAGGATTGCGATGGATGGGGGGCGGATCCGGTATCGATGAGTTTGTATTTGGACAGGTTGGAGAGGGCTTCCGAACGGCTGCCGTTTGTGGGGACGCGGGTGGCGTTGCTGACGGGGCAGAGCTCGTTTGTGTCGTCGGCGTTGAGCCCGGTGCAGATTTCGTTTTTGCATGCGGTGGCGCCGGTGGGGGCTTCGGTTCTGGAGATGGGGTTTCCGTTTGATTCGTCGTTTTTAGGGGAGGGGTTTCGAGAGGCTGGAATGGCGGGGGCTTCCCTGCGGAACGCGCGGCAGGTGGGG
>JBIKOG010000020.1:0-62039 GCA_044358225.1 Bryobacteraceae bacterium
GTGGGCGCTGGGGTCGGAACGGTTTCGGGGCATTGTTCGGGCGCGGTTGGGGATGCTGTTTGGGGCTGCTTCGCGGACCATTTTGATTACGGGGAGTTGTGGGTTGCAGTTGGCGAATGTGGGTTGGCCGGGAGAGGTGATCGCGCTGGGGCCGGCTTGTTTGGGGCCGTTGCGGGTTCGGGCTTATGTGATTCGGGGGCGGGGGGATGGGTGGAGCCGGTTGTTCTATCGGGGGCGGGTGGATCGGGCGTGCGGGTGTGGGCATTTGGGGTATTGGGAGTCGGAGGAGGTTCGGGAGATTGTCAGGGGGATTTTGCGATGAAGCGAATTGTGTTTGTGGCGCCGCCGTTTGCGGGGCATTTGAATCCGCTGTTGGTTTTGGCTGGGGCGGCGCAGGGGGCGGGGTATGACGTTACGGTGATTACGGGGGAGCGGAAGTTGGCGGCGGTGCGCGGGGCGGGGCTGCGGGCGGTGGGGTTGCGGTCGATTGGCGGGGACAGTTTGGAGCGGATTGCGAATAGTGCGTCACGGGTGGGCGGGGATCCGCGGTTGCTGTTGGGGCAGATGCGGGAGAACCTGGCGATGCTGCCGGCGATTCGGGATGAGCTGCGGGAGATGTGGAAGGCGGAGCGGCCGGATTTGGTGGTGGCCGATTCGGTGGCGCCGGTGGGCGGGCTGGTTTGTGATGAGTTGGGGATTCCCTGGATTACGACGATTGCGACGCCTTTTGCGATTGAGAATCGGAGCGGGGTGCCGGCGTATTGTGGCGGATGGCGGCCGGGGTTTGCGGCGCGGGATGCGGTGGGGCGGTGGTTTATTCGGACTTTTAAGCGGGCGGTGGCTTGGTATTTTCGTCGGGAGTTTGGGCTGTTGGGGGGAAGGTTTCCTTATCGGGAAGATGGGACGGAGCGGATCTATTCGGCGCGGGCGATTTTGGGGTTTGGGATTCGGGAGTTGGAGTTTCCGCGGGATTGGCCGGGGTGTTTTGAGATGCTGGGGCCGGTGATGGATTGTCCGGAGGCGGGGCCTTTGTTGGATTTTCCGGTGGGTTCGAAGCGGGTTTTGGTTTCGGTGGGGACGCATTTGTTGTGGGCGAAGCGGACGCTGGTGGAGGATGTGGTGGCGTTGGCGCGGGAGTTTGCGGGGGTGGAGTTTGTGGTTTCGATGGGCGGGGAGGGGGAGGGTGTGCGGCGGGTTTGTGAGGGCGTGACGGTGTATCCGTTTGTGCCGTATGCGCGGGATTTAGGGGTTTTTGACGCGGTGATTCATCACGGCGGGGCGGGGGTGACGTATGCGGCGATTTTGTGCGGCGTGCCGGCGGTGGTGGTGCCGCATGATTACGATCAGTTTGATTATGCGGCGCGGGTGGAGTTTTTTGGGGTTGGTTTGCGGGCTCGGTCGGTGCGGGGGGCGGGCGGGGCGTTGCGGGCGGTGTTGGAAAAAAAGACCTGGCCGGAACTGGAGCGGATGCGGGAGGCAGCGCTTCGGTACCGGCCAGGGGAGCGATTCCTGGAAGTGGTTCGCGAGTTCGTTAGCTGAGCGGCGGGTAGGTGGTGTAGCCTTCGGGGCCGGGCGTGTAGAACGTTGTCGGGTCCGGGGTGGCGAGGGGGGCGTTCGATTGGAAACGCTCGGGGAGATCGGGGTTGGCGATATAGAGAGAGCCGTAGGAGACGAGGTCGGCTTCTTTGCTATCGATTAGTTTTTCGCCGGTTTCTTTGGTGAGGCCGAGGTTGACGATCAACGTTCCGGGGAAGTTGGCGCGGATGGCGTCCCATTCGGTGAAGGTGGGGGCGTTGGGCTTGACGATGTGGAGCCAAGCGAGGTTGCGCTTGGCGAGTTCGGTGGCGAGGAGGGGGTAAGTGATGTTGGCGTCGGTATCGTTGATGTCGTTGAAGAAGCCGGCGGGGGAGAGGCGGATGCCGATGCGGCCGGGTTCCCAGGCGGCGGTCATGGCGTCGATGACTTCGAGGACGAAGCGGATGCGGTTTTCGGGGGAGCCGCCGTATTCGTCGGTGCGCTGATTGGTGTTGGTGGAGAGGAACTGATTTGGCAGGTAGCCGTTGGCGGAGTGGAGCTCGATGCCGTCGAAGCCGGCTTCCTTGGCGTTGCGGGCGGCCTGGGCGAACTCGTCGACGATGGCGCGAACTTCGGCGGTGGTTAGTGCTTCGGGGACGGGCATGGGCTGCATGCCTTGCGAGTCGGTCCACATGGCGCCTTTGGCGGCGATGGCGGAGGGGGCGACGGTGCGGGCTTCGGCGGCTTTATTGGCGGGGTGGGCGATGCGGCCGACGTGCATGAGCTGGATGGCGATGCGGCCACCTTTGGCGTGGACGGCGTTGACGACGTGGGACCAGGCTTCGACCTGTTCGGGGGTGTGGATGGAGGGGGTGCGGGCGTAGCCGAGGCCGGTATCGGAGGTTGCGACGCCTTCGGTGAGGATGAGGCCGGCGGAGGCGCGCTGGGCGTAATACTCTTCGACGAGAGCATTCGGGGCGTTGTTCTGGACGGCGCGGGAGCGGGTCATGGGGGCCATGACGATGCGGTTGGGCAGGTGGATGGCGCCGGCGGCGGTGGGGGTGAAGAGGGAGCTCACAGATAATCCTTTACACGTCAATCATTCGACGTCGAACTATCTGATGCTACCACGGGGCATTGGGATTCACAGAGACTGGCGAGGAGTTTGTGAACGGAGGCGGAGAGGGCTTCGCGTTCGGCGGGGGAGAGGGGGGCGAGGGCGAGATCGATGGCGGTGGCGCGGGCTTTGCGGGCGCGGGTGGCGATGGCGCGGCCGGCGGGGGTGAGCCGGATCTGGGTGGCGCGGCGGTCGGTTTTGTTGGGGAGGCGTTGGATCCAGCCGGCCGATTGGAGGTGGTCGAGGCGGTTGGTCATGGCGGCGGGGCTGAGGAAGGCGGCGGGGATGAGTTGATTGGCTTGCAGGCCGGCGCGGGTGGCGTGTTGGAGGGCGTCGAGGACTTCGAGTTGCCAGGGGGTGATGCCGAGGGGGGCGAGGACTTTGGCGAGGCGTTTTTCGAGGCAGGTGGCGAGGTGTTGGAGTTCGATGATCATTTGGGGGCCTGGGGGGTTAGTCTGGCTTAGGCTGTTGTGTTTGGGTGGCGGCTGGGGGCGGGCACTTGGGGCTCTATGGTGCGGACTGGGGCTTGTGGCCGATCGGGGTGATGTTGTTGTGTGCCGAGGATGGGCTGGACTGGCGTTGGGACAGTGGGGGCGGGAGGCGGCGCGTGGTTGTTCGGGGTGATGTTGAGCGTGGTTGATGGCGGAGATGGCGTTTGGGACTTCGTGGTATGGGAGGTTCGGGTGATTGTGCGGGGTGATGCCGCAGGCTGTGGTTGGGTTGGGATGGTTGGTTTTGTGGCGTGGACGAGTACGCGTGGTTGTTCGGGGTGCTGTTGTGTGCGGTTGATGGGCTGGGCTGGCGGTGGGGGCTTTGTGGCGCGGGAGGGGGCACGGGGTTGTGCGGGGTAATCCTGCGGGATGGGGTTGGGATATGGCGATGTTGCGGCATGGTTGGCTGGGCTTACGCCTTGTCCCAGAAGCCGACGGCGGATTGGAAACGGCCTTTGGCGGAGAGCTGGCCGAAGTTTGTGCCGCGGGCCATGATGCTGCCGTCGGGCTTGCGGATGATCCAGGTGAAGCGGTAGTAACTGTTGCAATTTTCGGGCGGGGCGGCGAGTTCGAGTTGGAAGCCCGGGACGAATTGTTGGGCGTGGGTGATGTAGTTCTGGAGCGCAGTCCGGCCGGCGGCGGAGCCCATGGCGTCCTGGAAGATGGCGTCTTCTTCCCAGCAGTCGGAGAGCAGTTCGGCTCTGGAGGCGGCGTCTGATTCGTTCCAGGCGCGGATGTAGTTATCTACCGCGCCGGGGAGGGCTTCGGTGTAACCGACGTTGATGGCCGCCGTTTTGAGTTGGGAGAGACAGTATTGCCAGCCGGGAGTGAGGTCGTCCTGCTGGGCGGGGGTGAGACCTTCGTGGCGGAGTTCAACGGTCGGGCCGGGGAGGATGGCGATGGTTACTGCGGTGGGCGGGGTGGTGGCGGTCCATTCGAACGTGGCGCGGGAGCCGGGGACCGCCGAGCTGGGGGCGCAGTTGGCGGCGGCGGGGCCCATCCACTTTTGCAGAAGGGGGCGGGTGGAGAGGAAGCGGTAGATGGTCTCCGGGGCGGCTTCGATTTGGGTGGATAGAACAAGCGAATCGGGCATGGGTTCAGTTTACGCGCGAAAAGCGGCGGCCGAGGGGGAGGGCGGCGGCGGAGACGAGAGGGGTGAGGGCCATGGTGAGGACGGTGGCGGTGATGGCGAGGTTGTAGGTATCGGTCGAGAGGAGTTTGGCTTTGAAGCCGGTGCGGGCGAGGACGAAGGAAAATTCGCCGATTTGGGAGAGGCCGAGACCGATGATCCAGGGGGCCATGTTGACGTAGCCGAAGGCGCGGGCGATGAAGCCGGTGATGAGAGACTTGCCGGCGAAGATGGCGGCGACGGTGAGGGCGATTTTGAGGCCGTTGGCGAGGGCGAAGGCGGGGTCGAAGAGCATGCCGACGGAGACGAAGAAGAGCAGGCCGAAGATGTCGCGGAGGGGTTCGATGGTGGTGAAGGCCTGGTGGTTGAACTCCGATTCGGAGAGGACGATGCCGGCGACGAAGGCACCAAGGGCGAAGGACATGCCGGCGAGGTGTGTTGCGTAGCCGATGCCGACGCCGATGGCGACCACGGAGAGGAGGAAGAGTTCGGGGGAACCCCAGGCGTTGATGAACTGGAGAAAGCCGGGGAGGAGGCGGGTGCCGGCGACGTGGATGACGGCGAGGACGAGGGCGGAGAGGGCGAGGGATTTGGCGAGGGAGGGGAGGATTGTTTCCGGGGGGCCGCCGAGCTGGGGGAGGACGATGAGCATGGGGATGACGGCGAGATCCTGGACGACGAGGAGGCCGATCATGACGCGGCTGGCGAGGGTGGTGGTGAGGCCGGCGGCGGAGAGGGTTTTGAGCACGACCATGGTGCTGGAGACGGAGATCATGGCGCCGAACCAGATGGCTTCCGTGGTGGGGATGGCGAGGAGGTATTTGGCCGCCAAGGCGCCGGCGGCGACGGTGAGTGCGACCTGGAGCGGGCCGCCGAGGAGGGCGATACGGCGAACGGGCTGGAGATCCTTGAAAGAGATCTCCAGCCCGAGCGAGAACAATAGAAGTGCGACCCCGATTTCAGCGAGGGTTTCGATGTCGTGGATTTGTACGACCGTGGGGCCAGCGGTGAAGGGCCCTACGACGACGCCAGCCGCGACGTAGCCGACCAGAAGGGGAAGGCGAAGCGCGTGGGCGAGAATCGCGCCGAACAAGCCGGCGACGATGATGAGTACAAAATCCTGTGCGATGCCCAAGGCGGAAGCAGCTCCCGCCTTCTATTGTCCCTTTATTGGCGGCGGCGCATGGCGAAAACACCGGCGAGGCCGGCGAGGCCGAGCATCCAGGTGGAGGGTTCGGGGACGCCGGTGGGAGGAGGCTCGATGGGGGCAAAGCCAACGGTGACGCGCATGTTCGATTCACTGTCGGAGCCCATGCCCGTAGCGGTGTTGATATTGCCGTCGATGATGTTGTTGAGGTTACCGGCGAGATAGTTATTGGTGCCCGCCCTGAAACTGGATATGGAGGTGGCGTACTGGATGGGGTTGACGCCGAAGACGAGTTCTACCTCGCCGATGTTGAGCCCGGCGCCGTTGCCGGCGTAGTAGGCTTCGATGGAGATGTATTCGCCATTGATGTTGGGCGTGCCATTGGCATCGGAGTAGAAGACGTCATAGAACTCCCCGGGGGCGCCGATGAAATCGTTCGTGCCGCCATTCAGGCCGCTGGAGAGGCGGGTGGTCATGGCGGTGGCGTTGTTGCCGTAGTTGAAGGCGGTGACGCCGCTGGTGAGTTCGTAGAACGTGACGCCCGTGAGCCCCGGGAGAGTGCGAATGGGAGCGGCGGACAGCGAACCGGCGGCGATGGCCAGTAGTAAGAGAATGTGTGGTTTTTTCAAGGAATTCCTCCGATAAAGTGAGCGACGCGAGATCGTGTCGACACCATCAAAGGCGGTGAAGATGAAAAAACGGGACCAAGATTATTTGCGGCATTTGCCGGCGGGGCCGGCTTTGTAGAGACGGGCGATTTCGGCTGGTTCGAGGGCGCGGCGGTAGAAGGAGAGCTCGTCGACATCGCCATCGAAGTAGACGTCATTGCGGTTGATGTAGGCGTTGGCGTGATGGCGGGCGAGCCAGAGGGGGGCGGTGTTATTGATATTGGCGAGGGTGATATTGCGGCCGTTTTTGCCGCGGAGTTGGCCATCGACGTAGATCTGGGGCGACTGTTGGGGAAGGCGTTTGGCGACGCCGACGACGTGGTGCCATTTGCCGTCATCGATGCGATAGCCGGTGGCGATGGTATCGGTGAGTTCGGCGCCGAAGGCGACCTGGAAGCCGGCGAAGCCCTTGCGGATGTAGAACAGCCAGCCCTTGGGGACGGCGTCGCGTTTGTCGACGATGTTCCGCATGACCTGTTTGGTGGTGGTACGGATCCAGACTTCGGCGGTGAAATTTTCTTCGCCGGCATTGAGGCCCGGGGTGGAGGCGGGGATCTCGAAGAACTGCTCCTTGCCGGTGAAATGGAGCGCATTGCCGACGATGCCGGGGACGTGGGTTGCCTTGGCGAAGAGGGGTTCGTCGAAGGTAAACCAGGCCGTCATATTCTTCGGCACGGGGGCGCAGGGTTGGCCGAGGAGGACGGGGCTAATAAACGATAAGCAGAGTAATGAAATCGAAATCTGTGTCATCGGCGGCGTAGATATCCAGGAAGGCTTGAGGGTCATTGGCGTAGGCGCGTTGGACGTTGGCGAAGAGTTCGGGGGTGAGTTCGATATTGATGCCCCCCTTCATACTATTGGAATAACCGGCCCAGAGGAACTTGCGGACGGGCGCGAAGTCGGAGGCGTTGAAGGGGGCGGCGCCGATGGTGATTTCATCATTGTCGGATCCGCTGCGGTTGTCTTCGCGGCGCATGTTGATGAGCAGTTGGCCGGAGCAGATGCGAACGGGCGGCAAAGGGATGGAGAGCGCGAGGAAGGTGTCCATGGGCACTTGATCAAAGGTCCCTGGTTTGGCGCCGTTGGCTAAGGAGGCCATGAGCTGGAAGCGGGGGCTGAGGAAGGGGACTGGATCGGGCGGGGCGGCGAAGTTGTCATTGATACCGGACTGGATGAGGAGTTTGTGTTCACAGCGGCCGGCGCCGGCTTCGGGGATGGTGGAGGGTGCGGAGAGGGAGGCGAGATCGTTTTTAGCGGCGTCGGTATGGCCGGCGGCGAGGCGGAAGAGGCCACGGCGGCTGGCGACGGCGCGGACGAGGTCGGGCTGGTTGTGGGCGTTGAAGTAGTTTTCGGCGGAGAGGAAGGCGCGTTCGGCGGCCTGTTCTTCGCCTTCGGCGGCGCGGAGGGCGGCGAGGTGGACAAAGGCGCCTGGGTGATCGGGGCGGAGGGTGATGACTTTATCCCAGGCGGGGCTGGGCTTTTTGTCGAGGATGGATTCGAGGTGGGCGAGATCGGCGAGGAGGATGCCGTCGATGGGGTTGGCGGCGGCGCGAGCTTGGAGGATTTCCCTGGCGGTTTTGGGGTCGCCATCGATGAGGGCGGAGACGGCCTGGCGGTATTGGCGGTCCTGCTGGGTGGCGAAGAGGCGGGGGGCGTTGGCGAGGTGCTGGCGGGCGCGGGAGGGAAGTTTTAATTGATGCCAGGCGAGGGCGAGATCTGTTTGGAGGCGGTTGATGAGGGGCGGGGCTTGTTCCCAGGCCTGGACGGCGAGGAGGGGTTCCCCGGCGTGGAGGCTGAAGAGGCCGCGTTCCCACTGTTTGACCTGATCGGGGGCGGGGGTGCGGGGCCAGAAGACGAGGGCGAAGACGAGCAGGGCGGCGAGGGTGGAGACGGCGATGATGTTGCTGGTACGGGCGTGGCGGCGGATGGCGCGGCGGGCGATTTTCCAATGAATGACGGTGGAGGAGCGGGAGTCGAGAAAGGTGAGGACTTCGCGGACGTCGGCGAAGCGGGCCTCGGGCTTGGGGGCGAGGCAGCGGAGAATGCAGCGGACCCAGGTGGGGCGGAGAGTGGGGGCGAGCTGGATGGGGGAGGTGGGGGTTTCGCGGGTTTTGCGGACGGCGAGGGCGAGAGGGGAATCGTTGGCGAAGGGGAGTTCGCCGGTGAGGAGTTCGTGGAGGACGACGCCGAGGGAATAGATGTCAGCGGCGGGGCCTGGGGGGCGGCCGTAGATCTGTTCGGGGGCCATGTAGGCAGGCGTGCCAAAGGCGGCGGTGGAGGACTGGGCGGCGACGGTGGTGCGGCGATCGTCCGATGACTGGCGGGCGAGGCCAAAGTCAGTGATGACGACGCGGAGGGGGCCATCGGGGCGGGGGACGAGCATGATGTTGCCGGGCTTGAGATCGCGGTGGATGACGCCATTGGAATGGGCGGCGGCGAGGGCGGCAACGATTTGGCGGATGAGGGGGAGGGCGCGGCGTTCGGAGAGGGCGCCTTCGCGGCGGAGGAAGCTGGCGAGGGTTTCGCCGTCGAGCAGCTCCATGGTGAGGAAGGCGGCGCGAGGGGTTTGGACAAAGTCGAAGACGCGGCAGATGTTGGGGTGTTGGATCTTGCGCGCCATCTGGACTTCTCTTCGAAGCCAGGTGAGGTGATCGGCGGTGGCGAATTCGGGGCGGAAGAGTTTGACGGCGATGCGTTCGCCTTTTTCGAGGTCGTCGGCTTCGTAGACTTCGCCGAAGCCGCCCTGGGCGATGAAGCGGCGGATTTCGTAGCGATCGTTGAGGCGTTCGCCGGGGAGGAGGGAGCCGCGGCGCTCCTTGGTGAGGAGTCCGGATGGGACTTGGAGAGCGTCGAGGCGGGCGGAGGGGGCGTCTTCGTGGCGGAGGAGGCGGAGGGCTTCGGTGAGGACTTTGGGCTCTTCGGCGGCCTGTTGGCGGAGGTAGTCGGCGCGGCGTTCGGTGGGGAGTTCGAGGGCGGAGGCGTAGAGGGATTTGACGCGCTGCCAGGTTTGGGGGCTCATGCGTCGTCGCCGGTTTCGGGGCCTTCGAGTTCGGAGCGGAGCCAGGCGCGGGCGACGGCCCATTCGCGTTTGACGGTGGTTTCGGAGACTTCGAGAACCTCGGCGGTTTCTTCGACGGAGAGGCCGCCGAAGAAGCGGAGTTCGACGACGTTGGCGAGTTGGGGATCGACGGCTTCGAGCTTGGTGAGGGCGTCGTGGATGGTCAGATAATCTTCGGGCTCGGCGGCCTGGGGGGCGGCGGGGGAATCGGTGATGAGGAGGAGGGCGGCGTCGCGTTTGGCGGCGCGGTGGCGGCGGCCGTAGTCGATGAGCACGTGGCGCATAGCGCGGGCGGCGAGGCGGAGGAAGTGATGGCGATCGACGGCGGCGTGGGTACGGTGCGTCATCAGCCGGATGTAGGCTTCGTTGATGAGCGCGGAGGGTTGGAGGGTGTGGTTGGGGCGTTCGTTGCGCAGGAACGAAGAGGCAAGACGATGGAGTTCGTCGTAGACCTCGGTCAGCAGTTCCCCGTTCAAGACCATAGTGAGACTGGGGAAGGGCATTTTTAGCCTTTCCCCTTATCTCACATTGTACGCGCGTCTACGGGACCATGGAAGAGCAGGGAGCGCGGAAGGGTTGGGCGCCGCTGGCTTGCCACTGGGCGACGGTTTTCGACAGGGGGCTCCAGATGATGCGGGAGTTGGCGGCGAGGCGGTCGAGTTCGGCGGCGACACGGGTGATGGTTTCGGTGGTGAGGCGGCCCTGGTTGATCATGTAATTGGCTGTATAGAAGCCGTTGGGATTGAGGTTTGACGCGTTCAAGAAGGCGTCGATGCCGGCGGGTCCGGTCTCTTCGAAATCGCTTTTGCAGCCGGAGCCGATGTAGATGAGGCGTTGGGTGTCGGAGTGGGTGGTGAAGTTGGTTTTGTCTTTTGGCCGCCAGATACCGTAGGACTCTTCGTCGGGACCCTGGTGGTTGCCGGTGGCGGCGCCCCAGAGGATGTTGGGCTTCCAGAAATAGCTGGGGAATTTGCGGCCGGCGGTGCCGTTGCCATGTTGTTCCCAGCCCTGCGGGTTTTCGACGGGGTAGTAGAGAAAGCCGCCGACGACGGTGGGGGTTATTACGCGGGCGACACGTTCGTGGAGGTAGGCGACATCGGCGTAGTTGTACGTCGATTCGTGGGCATGGGGATTGACCTCGAAGCCCATGTCTTCGACGAGCCAGCGGAGGATGTTTTTGTTGTTGGTGGAGGCGGTGACCTGCGGGGTATCGTACTTTTCGACGGCGAGGAGGAAGTTCCAATCCGACTGGAAGTTCCAGGCGGCGTTGCTGTTTTTGATGGCGACGGCGAGTTGGCGGACGAGATCGCGGTTTTGCAGGTAAAAGCGCTGGTTGTTGAGGTAATCGTTCTGGCGCCAGCTGGGTTCTTCGTTGTGGCTGACTATGGTGAGGTGCAGGGCCGGTTGGGCGTGCAGGGACACGACGGCCATAGCAATCGCGGCGGCGATGGAGGACATTTTCGACATGACTTTCTCCGATTTGGTTTTCTAATTTGCCGCGCGACAAATGGGTAAACACGTGGGCGCGGGGGGAAGTTGTGGCGGAGAAAGCCTTAGGCCTGTTTGGGTTGGAGGCCGATGCTATATTAGCGGGTGCTACTAAATTTACCGGGGGTTGGATGTTTCAGGAATTGTTGAAGGCTTGGTTTGAATGGTCTCGCGATATGGGATATGCGGGAGTCTTCTTCATGATGGCTTTGGAGAGTACGATTGTCCCGATTCCGTCGGAGATCATTATGCCGCCGGCGGGTTTTTGGGCTGCGCAGGGAAAGATGTCGTTGTGGGGAGTGATTCTGGCCGGCGGGTTGGGGTCGACGTTCGGATCGGCGCTTTGCTATTGGTTTTCGCGGACGTTGGGGCGGACGGTGTTGGAGCGGTATGGGAAGTATATGCTGCTGCCGCCGGAGCGGTTGGAACTGGCTGAACGGTGGCTGGCGGAGTATGCGCTGGGGGGCGTTTTCTTTTCGCGATTGCTGCCGGTGGTGCGGCATTTGATTGGGTTTCCGGCGGGGTTGTTGCGGGTGCCGTTTTGGCCGTTTGCCGGGGTGACGTTTGTGGGGTCGACGCTGTGGTGCGGGATTTTGGCGGTGTTGGGGTCGGAGACGATCGGGAAGCAGCCGGCGTTGTTGGAAGACCCGGCGGCGTTGATGCAGGCGGTGAAGGGGAACCTGCACTGGTTCCTGCTGGTGGCGGGGGGATTGCTGGCGGGGTGGATGTTTGTGAAGTGGTTTGGGAATCGGGGGAAGGCGGCGGCTTAGGTTTTCTACGACGCCAGCGGCGCGTATTCTGCAATGCTGGCGGGTTCAGGGATGGGGTCGCCGTCTTCGCGCATCCCTTTCAGGTGGAATGCGATAGCTTCGTGGATAAGCTGGCGTGTCTCGTCCTGCGTTGCGGCCGCCGCGATGCACCCGTCGAGATCGGGAACGTATGCGGACCACCCCGAGCTTGTTTTTTCCAGAACGATGGCGTACCCGTGGTTATTCATCGAGACGTCCTGTCTGCCTTTCTATCGATTTTTACGTTTTTGGCGCTACTTCGGCGCTGGGGTGACCGCTTACAGTGACTTTGCCGGACTTGACGGGGTGCACGAACTGCCGATGGGAACCCTCGGTGCTCTTCAATCGCCAACCGTCTCGTTCTATCCGTTTGAGGACGTCTCGGATTTTCAAAGGTGGCCTCTATTTAAACGGAAGGCAGTGCGACGCTCACGTCCGCGCTCTCTCTGCCTCTCACCATTTCGAACTCCTCATGGCGCAGCCACAAGCACGCATCCTCATAGTCGTTTGCGATATAGGCAAGAGTATTTTCGCGAATATCAAAAATCGCGACTCGACCGGCGCCGTCACTTGGACCGACTCGAAGGAAAAAGGGTGGATCATCGTCGTGAAACCACACTTCGAACCACTTTGAATTGGTGGTCATCATCCCCAATCCTAACAAGTCTGGATGTCTCAGCAAATCTGGCGAGGCAGAGGGTTTGGCGTTCCCGTTTGTTTGATCCCTGGTAAGGGCTGCTGCCATCGATCAGGAGGGAGATGCGTTATCATTGTGTACGCATCGAAGGTGGTGTAGACATGCAGACGACTAAAGTTGGCATTCGGGAGTTTCGGGAAAACCTGGCGGACTATCTTGAATCGAAGACGCCGGTAGCGATCACCCGTCATGGCACGACGATTGGAATTTATGTGCCGACAAAGCCCAAGCCGAGTCAGGCTGATCTGGAGGCGCTGCGTGTGGCGGGCGAGAAGATGCAAGAGTTGATCGCGGCGGCGGGCACGACGGAAGACGATATTCTGGCGGACTTCAAGGCGCGGCGGCGTGAGCGGCGGGCGAAGAAAGATTGACGATGTTGGTGCTTGACGCGAACATCTTGATTCGCGGAGTGCTGGGGGCTCGCGTTCTCTCGTTGTTGCGCAAGTACGCCGAACGGGTTGCCTTTTTTGCCCCGGATACGGCTTTCGAAGAGGCTCGCGTGGAACTTCCCGCGATTCTTGACCGGCGCGGTGTGCCGGTGGCGCCAGCGATGGCGATTTTGGATCAACACAGGGAGCTGGTCGAGAGCGTTGATGCGGAGCGCTATCGAGATTTCGAGTTGCCCGCGCGTCAGCGGAGCGCGCGCCGTGATGAAGACGATTGGCCGGTTCTGGCCTGCGCGTTGGCGCTGGACTGTCCCATTTGGACGGAAGACACCGACTTCTTTGGCTGCGGTGTGGCGACGTGGACGACGGACCGGGTTGAGTGGTACCTAGAGCGGGCACCGGAACGAGGCTGACGCTGTCTTGTCCAAAATGAAGGCAAAACAGTTACGGGGACATCCGTTGTGCGGATGTCCCCGTGTTTTCTGGCTGCAAGATGTGCGCCGGGCTGTTAGGCGCGGTAGCTGTCGATCATCCGGCGGATGATGTCCTGATTGATCTTGATCTTGCCTTTTTCGATGAGGCGATTGACGAGACCATCTTCAAACAGATCCTTGCGTTCCTGGGCCTTGCGGCCCTTGATGCCGGTGATGAGGTTGGGGCGTTCGGTGGCGAGCTTGCTCATGTCGGCGTCGGTCTTCGAGACCAAGCGGGCGACGGCGACCTGGCCGCTGATGTTGTGCGGACCGGAGAGCGAGCCGGCGGGCTTTTCGAAGAGATCGGAGAAGTACGTGGCCGAGCCGACCGCCTGGATGTTGCCATCGCGGGTGAATTCGTCGCTGGTTTTGACTTCGCCGCCGACGGCCTTGGCGATGGCTTTGAGATCGCCACCGGCCTTGACCATGCCATCGACTTCCTTGGCCTTGGCGGACATGATTTCGAACGCCTTCTGCTCGGTGAGCTGGGCGCGGATGCCGTTTTCGACTTCAGTCAATTCCGCGTTGCGGATGGGTGTGATGCCCTGGAGGACGGCAATGGCGATCTTGTTGTTGCCGATGATGATGCCGTTGCTGACGCCGCCGGGCTGGAGGCTGAAGACCGCGGAAGAGAAGTCCTGGTTGACGCCGATTTCCTGGAGCGGATCGCTGGGCCGGGCTTCCTGGACCGTGTAGTGGTTCAGGTTGTACTTGGCGGCGATGGCGGCGGCGTTCTTGGGGGCCTTGGCGAGTTCGGCGCGGGCCTGTTCGGCGGCCTGTTCCATGCGGGCCTGGACCTGC
This sequence comes from Bryobacteraceae bacterium, assembly GCA_044358225.1. GTDB lineage: Bacteria > Acidobacteriota > Terriglobia > Bryobacterales > Bryobacteraceae. Next base: position 13,759 of record JBIKOG010000020.1, read on the forward strand.
TGGCGGCGCATTTCGACGGCGAGTTCCGCCTTCACGTCTTCGAACGTCTTGACCTTGGGTTCTTCGCGGTCGAGGACCTGGAGGATATGGTAGCCGTATTCGGTTTTGACGAGGTTGGAGATTTCGTTCTTCTTGAGCGAGAAGGCCGAGGCTTCGAAGTTCGCCACGGTCTGGCCCTTGACGACCCAGTCGAGATCGCCGCCCTTGGCCTTGGAGCCCGGGTCGTCGGAGTGTTCGGTGGCGAGCTTGGCGAAGTCCGCGCCGCCCTTGATCTGCTGGAGGACGCCCGCGGCCTTGGCTTCAATAGCCTTCACGTCGGCATCCGACTTTTCGGTGGTCTTGAAGAGAATGTGGCGAACGTGGACGCGTTCCCCGGAGCGCCAGCGGTCGCCGGCGGAGGCGTAGACCTGGCGGAGCGTGTTTTCGCTGACGTCGATGGTGGCGCCGATCTTGTCTTCCGCGGCGACCAGGAGGTCGAAGCTGCGCTTCTCTTCCGTCTTGAAGCGGTCGCGATTGGCGTTGAAGTAGGTCTGGACGTCGGCGGGGGTGAGGTTCACCTGGGCCTTGAACTTATCGGCGGCGAAGGTGACGTATTCGACCTTGATCTTTTCGTTGCGGCGCTTGTATTCGCCTTCGATTTCGTCGGCGGTGACGATGAGGCCTTCCATGACCAGGTTGCGGAGTTTGACGAGCTGCATCTGCTTGCGCACGTTCGTTTCAAACTCGGGGATGGTGAGCCCCTGCTGGGAGAGGAAGCCGGCGTAGAGTTCCTTGTTAAAGCCGCCCTGGAAGATGTTGGGCAACATGGACTTGATGGCGTTGGCGACTTCCTCTTCGGAGACGCGGATGCCCATGTCATTGGCCTGGCAGGCGGTGGCGCGTTCGGCCACGAACTGGTTGACGAATTCGGGGATGTAGTTCTGGATCATCTGCATGGGGAACGATTTGTTCTTCAAGGCAGATTGGAGCTGCATCTGGACTTCACGCAGCGTGATTTTGGAATCGCAGACTTCGGCGATCACGGCTTCATTCGTCGTGGCACCACTACCGGGGCCGCCGGGGACAAGGTAGGCGACCATGGACAGGGCAACTAGGCCGAGCATGACAGTCAAAGTGGTGCGAACCGCTTTATCGCGGCTCCGGAACATATCAAACATGAAACTGGGACTCCTGCAGAGGTAGGCTCCAAATATTATAGCGTGGCGCGGCTATTCCCACTCGATGGTGCCGGGCGGCTTATGCGTGAGGTCGTAGAAGACCGCGGCAATTCCCGGGATAGCGAGCAGGGCGTCACGCATTTTATGGAGCAGTTTTTCCGGCATAGGCACGGATTGAGCGGTCATGCCGTCCACCGAATCAATGGGGCGGAGGACGACGGAATCGGGAAGGCCGCCGCCACCCAAGGGGATGAGGACGACGGGGAATTGCCAAACTTGTTTGTCGAAGCCGGAGTCGTGGGAGAGCTGGCGGACGACGGCGTCGGCTTTGCGGAGACGGTCCATGCGGTGGGGCGTGATGGCGCTCTTGATGACCGACAGGCGGGAGAGGGGGACGTTGTGGCCGACTTCGCCGATGACGCGGTTGACGCGCTGGTCGACGTTGATGGCTTCGGTGGCGCGGGCGTGATCGAGGTGATCGACGACGAGGACGGGGCGGTAGGAGCGGGAGTCGCCCTGGACGCCGACGGAGTGGATGGGGGCGATGGTGCCGTGATCGGTGGCGAGGCAGGGCTCGTCTTTATCGGCGCAGAGACAGCGGATGGCGAGGCCGGGACCAGGGAAGGGATGGCGTTCGAGGAATTCGGCGGGGAGGCCGAGTTCGACACCGAGTTCGCGGACCTCGTCCTTGTAGAACTGGGTGAGCGGTTCGACGATGCGGTTTTCTTCGATCAGCTTCTGGATGCCGGCGACGCGGTTGTGGTGAGTCTTGATGAGATCGGCCTTGGCGGTGCCGCCGGATTCGATCGTATCGGGGTAGATGGTGCCCTGGCCGAGGATCCAGTTGCCGTCCATGTAGGGGCCGGATTCGAGGATTTCCTCTTGGATCTGGACGAATTTCTCGCCGATGATGGCGCGTTTGCGCTCGGGTTCGGTGATGCCTTCTAGTGCGGACAGGAAGTTTAGCTTGGCGTCGACGACGCGGAAATGTTCGGCACCGAGAGAGGCAAAGATTTTGCGGACGAAGGCGGTTTCGTCCTGGCGCATGAGGCCGGTGTCGACGTAGGCGCCGTGGACCCGCTGGTCCCCGAGAGCCTTGAGGCAGAGGGTGTAGGCGACGGTGGAATCGACACCGCCGGAGACAAAAAAGAAGATGTTGCGGTCGCCGGCGACGTCGCGGATGGACTGTTCGACGACGGGGATGCGGGAGGCGGGTTCCCAGTCCTTGGTGCAGTTGGCGATATCGAAGAGGAAGTTGTGGAGGACCTTCTTGCCTTCGCGGGTGTGGACGACTTCGGGGTGGAACTGGACGGCGTATTTCTTCTTGTCGTCGTTGCCGATGGCGGCGATGGAGCAGGTGCTGGTGGAGGCAAGGATGCGGAAGCCGCTGGGCGGGGCGAAGACGGTGTCGCGGTGGCTCATCCAGACTTGCTGATGATTTTCGACGCCGCTGAAGAGGGGTCCGGGGTAGGGTTCGAGATCGAGATTGGCGAAGCCGTACTCGCCCTTGGCACCTTTGCGCACTTCGCCTTTGAGGAGATAGGCGATGAGCTGCTGGCCGTAGCAGATGCCGAGGACGGGAATATCGCTGGCGAGAAGGGCCGGATCGACCGTTGGGCTGCCTGTTTCATAAACGCTGGACGGGCCGCCGGAGATGATGACGGCCCGGGCGTTTTTGAGCTCGGAGAGGCGTGTTTCGCTGGGCCGGACTTCGGCGTAGACGCCTTGTTCGCGGACTTTGCGAGAGATGAGATGGGTGTATTGACCACCCGTATCTAGAATGTAGACCTGCGGTTCGGGTGCGTAATCGTTCACAAAAATGACGTGGGGGCTTAGGGTTCCTGGCGCGGCGCGGTGCGCTGAACGATCAGCTTTTTGGCGCTTTCCAGGAGTTCCTTGGCCTTCTGCATGGAGTCTACCGCTTTGACGACGATGGGGTCCGATTCGACGGCGAGCTTGCGCGCTTCTTCAGAACCGAAAGCGGTGAGGTACATTTCGTTCTTCAGGCGGAGCTTTGTCCAGTCGAGGTTTTCGGTCCATTCGCCTTCGGTGAAGGGGACGTTTTCCTTCGTGATGAAGGCTTTCAGATCGTTCATGATCTGATCGTTGGGATCCCAGCCCTGGGGCAGTTTGGCTTCTTTGCCGCCGAAGAACTTGGCGGTGAAGTTGAAGAATGCGAAGCGACGGATCATTTCCGTCTGGAATTTGTTGGCCTTGGGGAAGACGAAGGCTTCGTCGGGCTTGATGCCGCCGCCGCCGTAGACGGTGCGACCGGAGTCGGTCATCTTCACGTCGTTGGGGTTCTGGGTGGCGGTATCTTTGCGGTAGTAGTAATCCAGGAACGAGGTGTTCTGGTAGTCGCGCTGGATGAGCCGGTTGGAGGGCGTGTAGTACTTGGCCGTGGTGAGGGCGAGACCAGTGGAATCGCTCATCGGGTAGACGGTTTGGACGAGGCCCTTGCCGAAGGTGTTGTCGCCGAGGATCCAGGCGCGGTCGTGATCCTGCAGGGCGCCGGCGACGATTTCAGCGGCCGAGGCGGAGTAGCGGTTCACGAGGACGACGATGGGGTACGTGCGCTTGGCGCTGCCGTTGCGGGCGAGATAGGGGCGTTCGGCGGAGGCGCGGCCGCGGTGGGAGACGACGGTCTGACCGTTCTGGAGGAAGCGGCCGGCGACGGAGACGCCTTCGTTCAGGAGACCGCCGGGGTTTTCGCGGAGATCGAGGATGAGGCCTTTGACGTTCTGTTCACCGACGCGCTTCAGGTTCTCTTCCACCTCTTTGGAGGTGTTTTCGTTGAAGCTTTCGATATCGATGTGGAGGATGCCGGGTTTGACGAAGAAAGCGTCCTGGACCGATTTGCGCGGGATTTCGTCGCGGATGATGTTGAAGGTGATGGGCTTGTCGACGCCATCGCGGGTGACGACCACTTGGACCGGTGTGCCGCGGGGTCCTTTGAGGATGTCGGCGACTTCGGTGGTGGTGAGGTTCTGCGTGCTCTTATCGTTCACCGAGAGGATGGTGTCACCGGGGCGGATGCCGGCTTTGTAGGCGGGCGAGCCGGGGAATGGCGCGATGACGACGGTGCGGCGGTTGCGCTCGCTGACGGTCATGCCGACGCCGTAGTAGTGGCCGCGCTGATCTTCGCGGAGCTGTTGGAAGTCGCGGGGATCGAAGAAGCTGGAGTGGGGATCGAGGGTACGGAGCATGCCGCCGATCGCGCCTTTGTAGATCGCCTTATCGGAGGTGACTTTGTCGGCGAAGTTCTGTTCGACGGTGGAATAAACCTTCGTGAACGTGCGGACGGCCTGCGTGATTTCGTCTTCGTTGGTGGCCGCGTTGGCGTCCGACACGAGGGGGCCGACTACGCCGCCGAGGACGGAGCAGGTGACTATGACAGCGGGCACAATCCAATTCAGCCGGCGACGAGCGTTGGCCATCGAAGTACCTCCCGATACTCTTTTCAATATAACAGCATGCGGACGGTCCGCTGGGGTTACAGGATCTGACGTGCGTCGTGGCCGTTTCGTTGTGGAAAAGTTTGAACGGCCGGGGGATTCCTAAATTAAGGAATTCGCTGGTGTCACGGTACCAGGGGGAATCCTAGACGGCTTTGGAGCGGCGGGTGGCGGCCGGGGCTTCGCGGGTGACCGTTTTGCGCTTGGGCTGTTCGGCGGGGGCGCCGAGACGTTTCACCTGATCCGTGACGCAGACGAGGAACATGGGCTGGTCGGCGTTCTTCAGAATGTCGATGATCGAGTCGTTATCGGCCTCGAGGTAGATCGACTTGCCGTCGGTGACCAGGTGCATGTCGCTATCGGCGCCGAGGATTTCGACGAGGCGCTTGCCCATTTCCTTCTGCAGGAAACGGAGCACGCGGCGGATTTTCTGAAGTGAAAACCCTTTGCGGCGGAGTTCGGCGATGACGGCGATTTCGATGGCTTCTTCGGCGAGATAGACGCGCTTATGGCCTTCGTGCCGGGGCGAGACCACCTTCTGTTCGTCCCACCACTGCAACTGACGGAGGCTGACACCTGTCACTTCGGAGATCTCACTCGAAGTGAATTCTTTGTCGGCCAGGTTCGAATCAATTCGAATCTTTTTTGTTTTGAACATAAAAAGAGAAATCCGTTTACAGCGGGTAAGGTGGACTCCTCGATTGTACGAAACTGGAGATGAATGTCAACGCCCCTAAAAGAGTTATTCCGTCAGGCGTCCGCGGCGGTTTCGGTGGAGCTGCGGCCGATGTTGCGATTGGCGTTGCCTTTAGTGTTTGCCGAGCTGGGCTGGATGGCGATGGGCGTGGTGGATACGGTGATGGCAGGGCACGCGGGGCGGCAGATGTTAGGGGCCGTGGCGTTGGGGCACGGGCTGTATTATACGTTCGCGGTTTTTGGGATTGGGGTGATGTTAGGGCTGGATACGCTGATTTCACAGGCATATGGGCGGGGCGATATTGCCGATTGCCGGCGGAGCCTGGCGGGAGGGCTGGTGGTGAGTTTCTTGCTTGCACCGCCGTTGATTGGGATGGCGTGGCTGATGGGGCCGGTGATGGACTGGTTTGGGATCGACCCGGCGTTGCAGGGCGACACGCAGGGGTATTTGCGAGCGGTGAGTTGGGGGACGCTGCCGTTGATGCTCTATGCGTCGTTCCGGCGGTTTTTGCAGTCGCAAGACGTGGTGCGGCCGGTGATGTTTGCGTTGGTATCGGCTAATGTCGTTAACATACTCCTGAACTGGGTGCTGATCTTCGGGAAGTTCGGCGTGCCGGCGCTGGGCGCGGCCGGGGCGGGGTATGCGACGTCGGTGGCGCGGGTCTACATGGTTGCGGTGCTTTTGTGGACGACGGTGCAGGGGCACGGTTGGGAGGTATGGACGGTGTGGCCGGGGTGGGAGCGGGTGCGGGACGTGTTTCGGTTGGGGTTGCCGGTGGGGGGGCAGATCTCCTTTGAAGTGGCAGTGTTCGCGTTGGTGACGACGATGCTGGGGGCGTTAGGCCCGGTGGCGTTGGGCGGGCACCAGATTGCGTTGAACGTGGTGAGCGTGACGTACATGATTCCGCTGGGCATTTCGTCGGCAGTGGCGGTGCGGGTGGGGCAGGCGGTGGGGCGGCGGGACGAGGGCGGGGCACGGCGGGCGGGGTGGGTTGGGATCGGGCTGGGGGCTGGATTCATGCTGTTGGCGGGGGTGGTGTTGTGGACGGTGCCGGGCGTGGTGGCGGGGTGGTACACGGGGGACCGGGAAGTGGTGGCGACGGCATCGGCTTGTTTGGTGGTCGCAGCATTTTTTCAGCTGTTTGATGGGGTTCAGGCGGTGGCGACGGGGGCGCTGCGGGGGCTGGGGGACACGCGGACGCCGATGGCGGCGCATGTGTCGTGCTACTGGGTGGTGGGGTTGCCGTTGGGATGGTGGCTGACGTATCCGAATGGCTGGGGGGCGCGGGGGTTCTGGGTGGGGCTGAGTTTGGCGTTGATATTGATTGGGATATGGCTATTGGGCGCATGGCGGCGGAAGATTGAGAGGGTTTCGGAATGGAATTAGGGAACTGGTATCTGGCGGATCTGGTGGTGGAGGTGCGGGTAGAAGGCGCCGGGAAGAGTATTGTGCATTTTGATTTGCATATGATTCGGGCGAAGGACGCGACGGAGGCCTACGACAAGGCGCTGCGGATTGGGCATGGGAAATCGAAGCAGTATTTGCGGGAGGATGGGAGCCTGATTTCGTTCATCTTTCGCGGGTTGAATGATTTGGTCGCCGTGGATGAGGAGTTTGGGGATCGCGCGCGGATTCTGTTCCGGTCGCAGCCGGAGATGACGGAAGAAGAGATTCAGCATGTGGTGACGCCGCGGGATTATCTGCGGGCGGTGCAGGTGGAGGGGATTCATGAGCCGGGAAGCGAAACCATCCAGTGAGTCGATGTTCGACCTGATGCGGGCGGTGGTGAAACGGGTGCCGCGGGGGCGGGTGACGACGTATGGGGATGTGGCGCGGGCGGCGGGGTATCCGACGTGTTCGCGGCAGGCGGCGTGGTGTTTGAAGAAGTTCGATCCGGGTTTGCCGTGGCACCGGGTGATTGGGAAGGGCGGGAAGGTGTTGCTGCGCGGGGATGGGGGCGTGGAGCAGGTGCAGCGGTTGGAGGCCGAAGGGGTGGTGGTGATGGGGACGCGGGTGGATTTGAAGCGGTTTGGGTATGGGTTAAGGGAGAGGCGGCGAGGGTGATTCGCGTTGAAGAGTTTGTGGGCCGGGCGGATATCGCAGGGGCGTATGAGGAGTTGCGGCATGGCGAGGTGTTCGTTGTGCCGTGGCCGAAGCAGCGGGTGGCGTCGTTGCGACATCGTATTTGCAGGGTGTTGGAGCGGGCGGCGGGGGCGCAGTTTGTGGTGGAAGTGGAGATGGGGTTTCGAGCGCTGGCGGAGTATGAGTTGCGAAAGGCGGGGGTTGGGTTGATTGAGCGTGAAAGGTGGGAAAAAGCGGAGGTTGCCGAGTATATTTTTGGGGCGCCGGAGATTGTCATCGAAGTGGAATCGCCGTCAAACACGGCGCGGGAGTTCCGGGAGAAGGAAGACCTGTGTCTGGCGAACGGGTCGATCTCGTTCTGGGTGGTGTATCCGGACCTGCGGGAGGTGACGGTTGCCTACGCCGAGGGGAGTCGCACGTACCGGGAAGGCGACGTGATTGAACTGCGCGGGATCGCCGAGGGGCGGGTGGCGGTGACGGATCTGTTGGGTCGGGCGGCGCGGTAACGGGATCAGCCGCCGCCGACGAAGTGGACGATTTCGACCTGGGCGCCGGGGCGGAGGTGGGTTTCCGCCCAAAAAATATTCTTTATTATTAGGCGGTCCAGTTCGACGGCGACGCGATCGCCGGGAATGGAGAGAATGGCCAAAAGGCCAGTAATTGTAGTGCCATCGGGCACTTGGCGGGGTTCACCGTTCACAACAATTTCAGTCATTTTTGTTCTGGGAGGGGGGGAGTAGGCCAGATTCTTGTCAAACCGTAATTTGACGTGGAACTTCCCCGATCATTATATTTTGTAGAGGGTAAACTCTCCCAAAAGAATGCCGACATCCCTGCAAGAAAGCTACATACCCGTTCTCCTGGCGTGGTTATTCGCCATCGCGAACGCGACCGGAGTCATCGTAACCGGGGCCCTATTGGGCAAGCGAGTCCGCAACAAGTTCAAAGACATGCCCTACGAATCGGGCATGGTGCCGATCGGATCGGCGCGCGAGCGATTCAGTGTGAAGTTCTACATGGTCGCGATGCTCTTCATCCTGTTCGACATTGAAGCCGTGTTCCTGTATCCGTGGGCGGTGGTGTACCGCGACCTGAAATGGTTCGCCTTCGTCGAGATGATTATCTTCATCGTTTTGGTCCTTGCGGGTTTCTTCTACATCTGGAAGAAGGGCGTGTTGGATTGGACGCATGCCGAGGACATCGAACGGCGCTCGGCCGATGGGACGCTGCACAAGGTGCCGACGTTGGAGAAGGTGGATTATGCTGCCTGAGATTTTGAAAGATAACGCTGTGGCCGCCGCGCTGGAGCAAGCCGATCCCGGCATGCTGACTGGCGGCAACAATGATCTAAACGAATTAACGCTGGAAGTAGTTCCCGAAAAAATTCTGGACGCGTTGCGGGCGTTGAAGGCGCAGAAGTTTGAGCGCCTGTCGACGGTGACGTGTGTGGACCGGTATCCGATGGAGCCGCGGTATGAGGTGGTGTACCACCTGCAATCCGTTTCGCGGAACCTGTTTGTGCGGCTGAAGTGCCGCGTGAGCGGGGAGAAGGCGGAGATTGCATCGGCGACGGCCGTGTATGCGGCGGCGAACTGGTATGAGCGGGAAGCTTGGGATTTGTTTGGCGTCGTTTTCACGGGCCATCCGAACCTGACGCGGATCATGATGCCTGACTTCTGGGAAGGTCACCCGTTGCGGCGCGACTACCCGGTGCACGGCTTCAAGTACAGCTACCAGAACGAATAACGACATCCGAAAGAGGAGCGCGCCGCTCTCTTTCCCCTCCTGCCTGACGCTTCGAACAAGGGAGAGCCCCACAACTATGAGCGAGACGCTAACACCAACCGCCGAAACCGAGAAAAGCGGCCATACACGCCGGATGACCCTGAACATGGGTCCGCAGCATCCGTCGACGCACGGCGTGTTGCGTGTGGTGCTGGAACTGGAAGGCGAGACGGTGTTGAAGTGCACGCCGGACATCGGCTTTTTGCACACCGGTATTGAAAAACAGTTCGAATCGTTGAACTGGCAACAGGGCATCACGCTGACCGATCGCGTGGACTATCTGGCGAACCTCTCCAACAACCTGGCCTACAGCCTGGCCGTGGAGAAGCTGCTGCAAGTGGAAATTCCGCCGAAAGCGCAGTGGTTGCGGGTTCTGTTGTGCGAATTGACGCGCATCAACAGCCACCTGGTGTGGCTAGGCACGCACTGCCTGGACATGGGCGCGATGACGGTGTTCTTCCTGTGCTTCCGGGAACGCGAAGACATTCTGCGGCTGTTTGAAATGTTTGCCGGGCAGCGGCTGATGACCTCCTACATCCGTGTGGGCGGGCTGGCGCTGGATCCGCCTCGGGGCTGGGAGAAGCGGGTACGCTCCTTCATGGAAACGCTGCCGAGCCGGGTGGACGAGTACGAAACGCTGTTGAACACGAACCCGATCTGGACGAAGCGCACGAAGGGCGTTGGCTTGCTGCCGGTGGAAGAGATGCTGGAAATGGGCATGACCGGACCGTGCATTCGCGCGGCGGGGCTGCCGATGGACGCGCGCAAGATGATGCCGTATTCGAGCTACGAGAAGTTCGACTTCAACGTGCCGACCTCGACCGATAACGACGTCTACGCGCGGTACGCGGTGCGCATCGCTGAGATTCGCGAGTCGATCAAGATCATCAACCAGGCGCTGGCGGGGATGCCCGAGGGCCCGGTGCAGACGTCGGCTCCGAAGGTTGTGTTGCCGGAGCGGGAGAAGATGAAGACTCAGATGGAGTCGCTCATCTACCACTTCAAGATTGTGACCGATGGCATCAGTGTTCCGGCGGGCGAAGTTTTCCAGGTGGTGGAATCGCCGCGTGGGGAACTGGGCTACTACATTGTGAGCGACGGCACGTCGAAGCCGTTGCGCGTGCACATGCGGACGCCAAGCTTTGGCAATCTGCAGGCGCTGCCGAACCTGATTGAAGACCGTATGATTGCCGATTCCATTGCCATCATGGGCAGTTTGGACTTCGTGCTGGGAGATTGCGACCGATGACCTTTTCGCCTGAATTGGAAGCGCGATTCGCGGACCTGTTGACACACTACCCGCCGGGAAGGCAGCGCGGCGCGCTGATTCCGATGTTGATGTACGCGCAGGATGAAGTGGGCGCGGTGACGCCGGACCTGATGGAAGAGTTGGCCAAGCGGCTGGACATTTCAGTGCTGCAGGTGGACGAAGTTGTCGGCTACTACTCGATGCTGCACAAGAAGCCGCAGGGGAAGTACCACATTCAGATCTGCACGAATGTGGCCTGCATGTTGCGGGGCGGCGCGGAACTTTACGAACATGCCTGCAAGAAGCTGGGCGTGGGGCATAAGCAGACGCAGGCGTCGGGCAAGTTTTCGTTGGAAGAAGTGGAATGCATCGGTGCCTGTTCGTGGGCGCCGGCGATTCAGGTGAACTACGATTTCCATCACGACGTGACGGTGTCGCAGTTGGATCAGGTGCTGGAGGGACTGCAGTGAAACTCTATAATCCGCCGAGCCCGTTGGAAACGAAGGTTATCTCGAAGCGGTTCGGGGTGGAGAACTCCTGGCGGCTGGATACGTACCTGGCGACGGGGGGCTTTGAAGCCTTCAAGAAAGTCATGGAATGGACGCCGGACCAGATCATCGATGAAGTGAAAGCTTCTTCGTTGCGCGGCCGCGGCGGCGCCGGGTTCCCGACCGGATTGAAGTGGAGCTTCGTTCCGAAGAACGTCGAGGGGCCGAAGTACATTGTCGTCAACGCCGATGAATCGGAACCGGGGACCTGTAAAGACCGGTTGCTGATCGAGCATGACCCGTATCAGATGATCGAGGGCATTCTCATCGCGGCGAAGGCTGTGGGCGCGACGAAGGGCTGGGTCTATATCCGCGGCGAATACCGCTACCTGATCGACCACTTCGATTCGGTGTTGAAGGAAGCCTACCAGCGCGGGTACCTGGGCAAGAACATTGCCGGGACTGGCTTTGATTTCGACCTTTACTCGCAGACGGGCGCGGGCGCCTATGAGTGCGGGGAAGAGTCGGCGTTGTTGGAATCGTTGGAAGGTAAGCGCGGCGTGCCGCGGATTCGCCCGCCGTTTCCGGCGGTGAGCGGCGCCTTCCAGGCTCCGACGGTTTTGAACAATGTGGAGACCTTTTCCACGGTCCCGGAAATTATCAAGAACGGCGGGAAGTGGTATGCCGATCTGGGTACGCCGAAGAACGGCGGGACCCGCATGGTGTGTCTGGCCGGTCATGTGAATAAGCCTGGTGTGTACGAAGTTCCGCTGGGCATGAACATGATGTATTTCATCAATGAAATCGGCGGCGGTATTTGGAAGGGCAAGAAGATGAAGGCCACCATTCCGGGTGGTTCGTCTTGTCCGATTCTGCGGGCCGATGAGTGCGATATTCCGATGGACTACGACTCGATGGCCAAGGCCGGCACGATGCTGGGTTCGGGCGGCATGATGGTGATGGACGAGGACACCGATATGGTGAAGATCGCCCTGCGCATCATGCGGTTCTACAAGCATGAAAGCTGCGGCTGGTGCATCCCGTGCCGTGAGGGCACGACGTGGTTGCAGAAGATGCTGTCGCGGATCGTCGATGGCAATGGCGCGATGCGCGATGTGGACATGGTTGGCGAATTGGCCAAGAGCATGTTGGGCCGGACGTTCTGTCCGCTGGGCGATGCCGCGGCGATGCCCACCATTTCGATTGTCGAGAAGTTCCGTCCGGAATTTGAGGCTTACGTGGCCCGGAACCCCTTCGCTTCCAGCGAACTGGTTCAGGTGGGCTAAGGAGTATTGATGGCGAACATGGTCAAGCTGACGATCAACGATACGGCGGTGGAAGCACCGGCGGGGACGTTATTGATCGACGCCGCCAAGCTGGCTGGCATCGAGATTCCCGCGTTCTGTTACTACGAAGGCATGTCGCTGCAGGCTGCCTGCCGCATGTGCCTGGTGGAGATCGAGAAAGCCCCGAAGTTGATGGCGGCTTGCGTGGTGCCGGTGGGCGAGGGCATGGTTGTCCGGACCGAATCGCCGGCGGTGGTGAAGGCGCGGAAGACCACGTTGGAATTCCTGCTGACCAACCATCCGCTGGACTGCCCGGTGTGCGACAAGGGCGGCGAGTGCGAACTGCAGGACATGGTGTTCAAGTACGGCGCGGGCGAGAGCCGCTTCACAGAAGTGAAGCAGCACGTGCCGGAAAAACAGTGGAGCCCGGTGGTGTTCTACGACGGGCCGCGCTGCATTCTTTGCTACCGCTGCGTGCGTGTTTGTAACGAAGGCATGGGCGTGGGCGCGCTGGGGATTGTGAACCGTGGCGTGGCGGCTGAAATTGCGCCGTCGCACGGGGATCATCTTGAGTGCGACGAGTGCGGTTCGTGTATTGATATTTGCCCGGTGGGCGCGTTGACCAGTGGCGCGTATCGCTACAAGACGCGGCCGTGGGAGATGGAACACGTCGGCACGGTTTGCACCCATTGCTCCAATGGCTGTAAGACGACGCTGGGTGTTCGGAATAACGAAATTGTTCGCGGGAATAACCGGGATCGCTCCGGTTTGAACGGCGAGTTCCTGTGCGTGAAGGGCCGCTACGCTTTCGACTTCAACCATCATCCGGAACGGCTGCAGGCGCCGCTGATGCGGATTAACGGGAAGCTGGAAGAAGTGAGCTGGGCGCGGGCGTTGCAGGCGGTTGTGGAGAAGTTCAAGGCCGGCGGGAAGGCTGGCGTTGTTGGTTCGACGCGCATCTCCAACGAAGAAGCGTTCCTGCTGCAAAAGTTTGCGCGGACAGCGTTGAAGACCAACAATATCGACCATCACCGGTCGGGCGATGTCGTGACTTTGCTGGACTCTTTGAGCGGCAAGACGGCGACGCTGGGCAATGTGGACGACTGCTACAACTCGAAGGCCGTGCTGATCGTGGGCGCGGACATTTCCCAGCAGCAGCCTTTCCTGGCAAACCAGATTCGCGCGAACTACCGGCATCATAAGGCCGGGATTTACGTGGCGACTTCGGGCGCGGTGCGGGAAGACAAGATTGCCAAGGGCTCGGTGCGGACGACGGACAGCGAATGGCTGGCGGGCGTCGAATCGATGCGCGAGAAGTTGAAGGGTGAATCGGAACTGCTGGTTCTGTTCGGCGACAGCGTGAAGGGCGAAGGCGTCCGGAAGCTGGTTGCGTTCGGCGAATCGCTGGGCATTCCGGTGAAGTACATCTGCCTGGTGGATTACGCCAATTCGCGCGGCGCGATGGACATGGGGCTGCTGCCGGATCTGGGTCCGGGGTACCACGCCGTTGAAGGCGCGCCGGGCATGACGCTGCCGCAGATGATGGCCGCCACCGATCTGGACCTGTTGTGGATTGTGGGCGCCAACCCGTTGGCGCGGCATACGCTGGCTTCGTCGAACGCCTTCGTGGTGGTGCAGGACCTGTTCCTGACCGAGACCGCGCAGCGCGCCGATGTGGTGCTGCCGGCGGCTTCGGCCTATGAGAAGAACGGCACAGTGACCAACGTGACGGGCCAGGTGCAACGGCTGAAGCGCGGCGTGGAAACGGTCGGCGCGAAGACGGACCTGGCGATTATCGGATTGATCGCTCGCGGTATGGGTGTGAATTTGGGCAAAGTGGACGCCGATGTGGTGTTCGCGGAGATCCAGAAGACAGTGCGCGGCTACAATGTGCCGCTGCCGGTGATTGTGACCGGTGGTGCGGCGCAGACGATGCCGGTGAATGGGCGCGTGGCGTCGACGGTGTTGCCGGAGCTGATTCAGTCTTCGCGCGATACGCTGTTCACCACGGGAACGTTGACACGGTATTCGAAGATTCTTAACGAAGTGATGGAAGCTCCCGGCGGGCTGTACCGCTAGGAAGAGACGCAATGGACTACCTCCTCGTATCAGTCATCAAAACCCTCCTGATCGCCCCGTTGTTGCTGGCGACGCTCGCCTACATCGTCTGGATCGAGCGGAAAGTGATTGCTCACGTGCAGTTGCGCGTGGGTCCGTACTTCGTCGGCCCGCATGGTTTGTTGCAGCCGATTGCCGACGCTGTGAAGCTGTTGACCAAGGAAGACTTTATTCCCAGTGGCGTGAACCACTTCTTCTACTGGGCGGCGCCGTGGTTGGGGTTGATGTTCGCGGTGACGGGCATCGCTGTGATTCCCTTCGGGCCCACGGTGGACATCTTCGGCACGAAGGTGAACCTGGGGCTGGCCGATATCAACATTGGCCTGTTGTGGATTCTGGGCCTGGGCGGCATGGGCGTGTACGGTATCGCGCTGGCCGGTTGGAGCTCCAATAACAAGTACGCACTGATGGGCGCGCTGCGCTCCTCGGCGCAGATGATCAGCTACGAACTGCCGATGGCGCTGGCGCTGGCGGCTCCGCTGCTGATGTCCAACTCGCTGAACCTGCGGGAAGTGATTGAGACGCAGGCCGGGTTCGTCTACGGTGTGATTCCGAACTGGAACCTGTTTACGGGCTTCCAGTTGATCGGGTTTATCGTCTACATGATCTGCGCGTTCGCCGAAACGAACCGCGTACCGTTCGATTTGCCGGAAGCGGAAAGCGAACTGGTTGCCGGGTTCCACGTCGAATACTCTTCGATGAAATTCGCCGCGTTCTTCATGGCGGAATACTGCAACATGATCATCGTCTGCTCGGTGGCGACGGCGCTGTTCCTGGGCGGGTGGCACCCGATTGTGCCGCCGGCTGTTGCGACCTTCGTGCCGACGCTTCTGTTTGGCATCTCCGCCGGGTTCCTGTTTTACCACGGCATGAACAACATTCGCCCGAACGACCGTTATTCGTTCCCGTTCTTCGGCGTGGTGTTCGCGGTGCTGGCGCTGGTGTTCCTGATCCCGGGCGTGGGCCCGATCCTGAACTCGCTGTTCTGGTTCTTCGGCAAGGTTGGGTTCCTGCTGTTCTTCTTTATCTGGGTTCGCGCGACATTGCCGCGCTACCGGTACGACCAGCTGATGAAGATCGCCTGGCTGTTCCTGTTCCCGGTGGCGTTGGCCAATCTGGTGCTGACCGCCTTCTTTGTGACGTTGTTTAACAAATAGGGGCATATCAAGAAATGGATCTCGTCCTATTCCTCACTTTCGCCCTCATCGCAGTGGTCTGCGCGATCAACATGTCGCTGCAACGCCATCCGGTTTCGAGCGCGCTGTCGCTGATCGGCGTGATGGTTTCGCTGGCAGTTTTGTATGTTTTGCTGGGGGCTGAGTTTATCGCCGCGGCACAACTGGTGGTTTACTCGGGCGCCATCATGGTGCTTTTCGTATTCGTCATCATGCTCCTGAACACCGGTGCTGAAAAGATGTCGAAGAAAGCGGGCACGGCGCATTTTCTGGGCTTCCCGTTGCTGGTGATTCTGCTGGCGGTGGCTTCGTGGGTGATCACGAATGCGACGTCGGCGATGAAGCCGGTGAAGTTCGGCGCCTTCACGGGCGGCGGTCCGCGCGAAGTGGGTTGGGAGTTGTTCACCCGCTACCTGCTGCCGTTCGAAGTGACCTCCATTCTGATCTTGATCGCGATTGCCGGCGCCTACCGGTTGGCCAATAAGGAGATGGATTAATGTACAGTCTCTTCCCACCGGAGTTCTTCAAACTCACGATCCCGCTGTCGGGCTATCTGATTTTGAGCGCCATTCTGTTTACGATCGGCGTGGCGACGTTCCTGTTCCGCCGCAATGTGATTACCGTGTTCATGGCGATTGAGCTGATGCTTAACGCCGTCAATCTGACCTTTGTCACTTTCTCCAACCATTTTGGGAAAGTGGACGGGCAGATCTTTTCCTTCTTTGTGATGGTGGTGGCGGCGGCGGAAGCGGCCGTTGGCCTGGCCATCATTCTGATGGTCTTCCGCAACCGCTCGACGCTGCAGATCGACGACTTCGACACTCTGAAAAACTAACGCACGATGCAACTCTGGCTTATCCCACTCCTCCCGCTGGCAGGCGCCGCCATCAACGGTTTAACCGGGCGCCGCACCAGCAAGACCGTGCAAAGCATGGTCGCCATCGGCAGCGTGCTGCTGTCGTTTTTATGGGTTGTCAAGACCCTCTTGGCGTTGATGCCGCTGGAAGAACGCTACGTGGAGCACTACTTCACGTGGATGGCGAGCGGCGCGCTGAATGTCGGGGTTGACTTCGCGGTCGACCGTTTGACGGCGGTGATGCTGTGCGTTGTGACCGGTATCGGCACGTTGATTCATATCTATGCCACCGGGTACATGCACGATGAAGAAGGCTACTACCGATTCTTTGCCTACCTGAATTTGTTCATGTTCTTCATGCTGATCTTGGTTCTGGGCGGCAACTTCCTTTTGCTGTTCGTGGGCTGGGAAGGCGTGGGGCTCTGTTCGTACCTGCTGATCGGTTTCTACTTCGTGAAGAAGTCGGCGAGCGATGCGGGTAAGAAGGCATTTATCGTCAACCGCGTTGGCGACTTCGGCTTCTCGCTGGCGATGTTCCTGATTGTGGTGACGTTCGGCTCGCTGGACTTCCCGACGGTGTTCGCCAAGGCGCAGCAATTGCCGGTGGAACAATCGGCCGGGATTGTGACGGCGATCTGTTTGCTGCTGCTGGTTGGCGCGACGGGTAAGTCGGCACAGATTCCGCTGTATGTGTGGTTGCCGGACGCCATGGAAGGCCCGACGCCGGTGTCGGCCCTCATCCACGCGGCGACGATGGTGACCGCGGGTGTTTATATGTGTTCGCGTTCGGCGGCGCTGTTCATGAAGGCCCCGATTGCAATGGACACGGTGGCGATCGTGGGCTTGGCTACGGCTGTGATGGCCGCGACGATCGGCCTGGTGCAGAACGATATTAAGAAAGTCTACGCGTACTCGACGGTGTCGCAGCTGGGCTACATGTTCCTCGCCGTTGGCTTGGGCGCTTTTTCGGCCGGCATCTACCACGTTGTGACGCACGCCTTCTTCAAGGCGCTGCTCTTCCTGGGTGCCGGCTCGGTGATTCACGCCTGCCACCACGAGCAGGACATGCGCCACATGGGCGGGTTGCGGAAGAAGATTCCGCACACGTTCAACGTGCTGCTGATCGCGGCGCTCGCGATTGCTGGCTTCCCGTTCATGTCGGGCTGGTATTCGAAAGAAGAGATTCTGGGCGCGGCGCACCACCACCATATGTGGATGTACTGGGCGGCCTGGGTGACGGCTGGCATGACGGCCTTCTACGTGTTCCGTTCGATTTTCCTGACGTTCTTCGGCGAGTACAAGGGCCATGCGCATCCGCATGAATCACCCTGGAGTATGCTGGGCCCGTTGTATGTCCTGGCGGCACTGTCGCTGGTGGGCGGCTACTTCTTCAACATCCCCCATATCCTGGAGCCGGTGTTCCGCGGGATCGTTCCCGATGGGCACATGGAGCACTCGCTGGCGGACATGATCCTGGGGACTTCGCCCGGCATCATCGGCATCTTCCTGGCCTACGTCGTGTACGTGGCGAAACCGGGGATGGCCGATTCGATCAAGAATTCGTTTAGCGGTGTCTACAACGTGCTGCTGAACAAGTACTTCGTGGACGAGGCCTACGACGCCACGATCATTCACCCGATCGAGCGCACGTCGCGCAACTTCCTGTGGAAGGTCGTCGACGCGGGCATCATCGACAACGGCTTTGTGCATGGCTTCAGCGGCGCCGCTTATAACTTCGGCGGCATGCTGCGGCACCTGCAGGGCGGGTTGGTCCGGAACTACGCGGCCTGGACGGTCGTTGGAGTTGTGTTCATCTTGGGCGCGCTGACGGTGATGGGAGGTGGCCGATGAATCTCCTTGATATTCTGATCGCGGCTCCGCTGCTAGGTTTTCTGATTACGCTCATGTTGCCTAAGGGCAATGCGGGCCTGGTCAAGATGTTCACGCTGATCTTCTCGATCGGTGTTTTTGCGGCCTCGCTACTGCTGATTGGGCCGGTGCTGGAACGTCCGGCGGTGATGACGTGGGTGACCGATGCGCCGTGGATCGGCACGCCGGCGATTCGCTATCACGTCGGTATGGACGGGGTCAGCCTGTGGCTGGTGCTGCTGTCGACGCTGTTGACGCCGATCTCGATCCTGCTGTCGTGGAAGTATATCGACCACCGCGTGAAAGAGTTCTTCGCTTTCCTGCTGCTGCTTGAGTTCGGTCTGATTGGCGTCTTCGTCGCCGTCGACCTGTTCCTGTTCTACGTGTTCTGGGAAGTCTGCCTGGTGCCGATGTACTTCCTGATTGGCATTTGGGGACACGACCGCCGCATCTACGCCGCAGTGAAGTTCTTCCTGTACACGATGGTGGGTTCGGTGCTGATGCTGGCCGCCATCCTCTACATCTACAGCAAGGCCGGCACGTTCGACTATCCGGCGCTGCTGCTGATGATGGAGAGCGGCAAGTTCACGATGACGCACTTGGAGGAGACGCTGCTGTTCCTGGCCTTCTTCCTGGCGTTCGCGATTAAAGTTCCGCTGTTTCCGCTGCATACGTGGTTGCCTGACGCCCACGTGGAAGCGCCGACCGCCGGTTCCGTCATGCTGGCCGCGGTCATGCTGAAGATGGGTACCTACGGTCTGCTTCGCTTCTGTCTGCCGATGTTCCCGAACGCCTCCAAAGAGAACGCCAACTGGATCGCCATTCTGGCGATCACGGGCATCATCTTCGGCGCGCTGGTGGCGCTGGTGCAGCCGAATATGAAGAAGCTGGTGGCCTACAGCTCGGTGAGCCACTTGGGCTTTGTTGTGCTGGGGCTGTTCAGCGGCAACCAGTGGGGCCTGGACGGCGCGGTGTATGTGATGCTGGCGCACGGCATCTCGACCGGCGCGCTCTTCATGCTGGTCGGCTTCCTGTACGAGCGGCAGCACTCGCTGGAAATTAAAGATTACGGTGGCGTGGCGACGCCGGCGCCGTGGCTGTCCACGGTGTTCCTGGTGACCACGCTGGCTTCGATCGGCATGCCGATGTTGAACAACTTCGTGGGCGAATTCCTGGTTTTGCAGGGCGCTTCGCAGATCAACATCTGGTGGGCTGTGTTCGCGGCGACGGGCGTGATTCTGTCGGCCTGCTACATGTTGTGGATGTACCAGCGGACGTTCTTCGGCGAGACGCCGGACAGCGTGAAGCATCATATGCACGATCTGGGCGCGCGGGAGTGGGCATGTATCGTGCCGCTGCTGGTGCTGATGGTTTGGATGGGCATCGCCGCCCAGTCGTTCCTGCCTTCGATCGGCGCATCGAACAAGACAATCATCGACCGGACGGCACTTCAGACCAAATCGACGACCACCCACGCGGAGGTCTCCAACCATGGACGCTAAATTCTTCCCTCAAACCGCGGAACTGCTTCGCTTCCTGCCGGAAATCATTCTGACGATCGCGGGCACGTTGCTGCTGGTCCTGGAAGGTTTTAAGAAAGACGAAGACAGCCGGAGCGTGATTTCCACGCTGGCGGCGATTTCGATTGGCCTGGCGATGTACGGGACCGTTGTGGCCTACGACAACCCGGGTATGGCGTTCAGCAACATGCTCGTCTCCGACGGGTTTGCGGCGTTCTTCCGGCTGGTGGTTCTGGGCGTTGGCCTGTTGACGGTTCTTTGCTCCACTTCTTACCTGGAACGCGAGAAATCGAATTCCGGTGAGTTCTACGTCCTATTGCTATTCTCGTTGGCCGGGCAGTGCCTGATGGCGGCGGCGAACGAACTGATCATGGTTTTCATCGGCCTGGAAGTGAGTTCGATTGCGAGCTACATTCTGGCCGGTTACATTCGCGACGATAAGCGCGGGAATGAGTCTTCGCTGAAGTACTTCCTGCTGGGCTCGTTTGCGACGGCGTTCCTGCTGTATGGTGTGGCGTGGGTGTACGGGATGACCGGGTCCACGAACCTGCAGGAGATTCGTGTGGCGCTCGACAAGGGCGTGCCTTCGATGACGATGGTGAGCGCGGCGGTGGGCCTGATGCTGGTCGGCTTCGCGTTCAAGATCTCGGCGGCTCCGTTCCAGGTGTGGGCTCCGGACGTTTATCAAGGGGCTCCGGCTCCGGTGAGCGGCTTCCTTTCGGCCGGGCCGAAGGCGGTGGCGTTCGCGGTGATGATTCGTGTGTTCCAGACGGCGTTTGGTTCGCTGATGCCGAAATTGGAACCGGTGCTGTGGGTGATGGCGCTGGCGACGATGACGATCGGCAACTTCGCGGCGATGTGGCAGAACAACATCAAACGTATGCTGGGTTACTCGTCGATCGCTCACGCCGGCTATGTGCTGGTGGCGGTGACGACGAATAGCGCGACGGGTACGGCGGCGGCGATGTTCTATCTGGCGGCTTACGGCATGATGAACTACGGCGCCTTCGCGATTGTGACGCATGTGGCCGGTAAGGGCGAAGAGCATGTCACGCTCGACCACATGAAGGGCCTGAGCCAGCGGCAGCCCGCGGTGGCGGCGCTGTTGACGGTGTTCCTGCTCTCGCTGATCGGCGTGCCGTTGACGGCGGGCTTCTTCGGTAAGTTCTACATCTTCAAGTCGGCGATCGATTCGCACATGTACTGGCTGACGGCGCTGGGTTTGTTGAACTCCGCGGTGGCCGCCTACTACTACCTGCGAGTGCTGGTGGTAATGTACATGCACGAGTCGGAATCGACGGAGCCGGTGGAAGCGATTCCTGGCGGGCTGAAGATTACGATGTGGCTGACGGCGGCGATGACGCTGGTTCTGGGCGTGTTCCCGGGGCTGGTGTTGGACTTTGCCACCAAGTTCGCGGTGCTGAACAAATAGTAGCTAGCCGAGAATATCGAGCAAGCGTTGATCAAGCTGGGTGGCCGTTTCGGCCACCTTTGCGTTTATGGCGTGGGCGTTTTTCGCTTCAAGCAGTGCCACTACTTCGGCGCTCAGGTCCACGACGTCTTCGGGAGCGGACGCGTCACCCGATAGGGGTAGGCGCGCGAGGCGTTCGGCGGCGCGTTGGACGCGTTCCTCGGCTTTTCGCATGCCCTCCGTAGCTGTCGGAAGAAGACTCATTCAACAGTCATATCGGAAGTGCGTGTGAACTCTTGAACTTTTTTTAGGCGATCGGTTCGCCCATCAGGAAAACGACCGCGTGTTGCGACGCCTTCTTATAAATCGGCTCCAGCGCGTCGAGCAGCGGGCGCTGGCCTTGCCAGAACGGGAACGGGCCCAGGCGGCGGGGAAGCGCGCACGATGTGGGTGGAGGCGTGACGTCGCCCATCACCTCTTCCGGCAGGCGGACGGCACCTTTCCAGTAGGTATCGGGATCGAGCGGCAACGGCTGTT
Source organism: Bryobacteraceae bacterium (assembly GCA_044358225.1). Classification (GTDB taxonomy): domain Bacteria; phylum Acidobacteriota; class Terriglobia; order Bryobacterales; family Bryobacteraceae. The sequence goes on from JBIKOG010000020.1 coordinate 35,444, forward strand.
TCGGGTCCTCCGGTTTCTCTTCCGGGCCCTCCATTTTGCTGAGATGTTCGCCTTCGCCGTTGGTGAGCTGCGGCAACTGCTTTTCGATCATCGCCAGCAGTTTTTCACGGCGCATGCCTCGGAGGGCGAACAGGAGAAACGGGTCGCGGTCGAACTCTTCGCCGAGGAGTAAATAGACGGCGGCGCAGTGCTTGCAGGGGTTGGCCGTGTCCGGACAGGTGCACTGGGCTTGCAGGTCGCCTTCGGCGGCGGGGTAGAGGGAGAGGCCCTCCTCCTCGAAGATCTCTTCGATATCGGCCGGCATTTCCCCGGCCAGCAGCCGGGCGGAGAACACGGCTTGTTCGGCCAGACGGCCGGCGATCTTGGCCCAGTCGGCATCCGGCAGCGTGTGCATCCGGACGTCAATTTCATACGGCTTCGGCCGCGAGCCCTGGACGCGCGCGACGACCTGCCCCTCTTCGATCTGAATTGAGAGGACGTGGCCCTTTTTGGCGTACTCCCGGCCGCGGTTCAGGCGCGAGCCCATGTCGAAGCTCTCGAGCACTTCGATCCACCGGCGCGCCCACCAGTTTTCGCCGAACTTGCCGCCCTTGGACTGGGCCTTGATGCCGGTGGCGCGTTGCGGTTGGCGGCCGTATGGGTTGAAGGCGGTCTTGCCGCGCGTCTGGCGCTGGCCAGTATTGCGTGCGTTGCGCGGCGGCGGGCCCTGGCGGCGTCCGCGATTGGCGGGTGGCGCCGCGCTCCGGCGGTTGTCGTTCTGAGCTGCCGGGGGCTGCGGGGGCGGTGCGGCGGCGACGGGTGTTTCCGCCGCCGGGGCCGACCCTTCGGCGGGCGCAGCGGCGCCTTCGCCCTCCGGCTTCGCTCCGCGACGCGGCCGGAAGAATTTCCGGCGACCAAATCCGCGGCCCTTACTGCCTCCGCCGCCTCCGCTGCCTCCGCGGCCGCGGCCCCCGCGTTCGTTCATCAGCCTTCCTCCACAGCCTCTCCGCTCAGCGCGAAGACCGACTTCAACTCTTCGTTCGACAACTCGGTGATCCACTGCTCACCGCTGCCAATGACTTCCTGCACGATCCCTTTTTTGCGCTCGATCATCTCGTCAATCCGCTCTTCGAGCGTGCCGACGCAGACGAACTTGTGCACCTGCACGTTGCTCTTCTGGCCGATGCGGAAGGCGCGATCGGTGGCCTGGTCTTCCACGGCCGGGTTCCACCAGCGGTCGAAGTGAAAGACGTGGTTGGCGCGGGTCAGGTTCAACCCGGTGCCGCCGGCCTTGAGTGAAAGAATGAAAATACGCGGCCCGTTGGCGGCACTTTGGAAACGCTCCACCATCAATTCCCGCTGCTTCTGGGGCGTGCCACCGTGGAGGAAGAGCACCTCTTCCCCGTAGCACTGCAGCAGGTGGTGCTGGAGGATTTTGCCCATCTCGGTGAACTGGCTGAAGACCAGCGCGCGATCGCCGGAGGCCATTACCTCTTCCAACATTTCCGTCAGACGCGCCAGTTTGCCGGAGCGGCCGGTGGCGGGCGAGCCGTCGCCCAGGAAATGGGCGGGGTGGTTGCAGACCTGTTTGAGCTTGGACAGCGTCGCCAGAATGACACCGCGCCGGCCAATGCCGTCGGCAGTTTCGATGAGCCGGTAGGCGTCCTTGGCCACCTTCTCGTAGAGATCGGCCTGCTCCTTGGTGAGGGTGCAGAAGACCTTGTTCTCCATCTTTTCGGGAAGGTCGGCGATGATGCTGGTGTCCGTCTTCAGACGGCGCATGAGGAACGGCGCGGTGAGCCGGCGCAGGTTGCCGGACATGGAGGGGTCGCGGCCGGTCTGAATGGGGATGAAGAACGTTTTGCGGAAGTGGTCGCGCGTGCCGAGGAAGCCGGGGTTCAGGAACTCCATGACGGACCACAATTCGCCGACGTTGTTCTCGACCGGCGTGCCGGTGAGCGCGATGCGGTAGTCCCCTTCGAGCGACCGCGAGGCGCGCGCCTGACGCGTCTCCGGGTTCTTGACGTTCTGCGCTTCGTCCAGCATGATGCCGGACCACTGCACGCCCTTGATGGCTTCCAGGTCGCGCTGCAGCAGGCCGTAGCTGGTGATGACGAGCGTGTGCTTGTAGGCGAGCTTGGTGAACTCGTCGCCCTTCTCGCGGTTGATGCCGTGGTGCAGCAGCACCTTGAGTTTGGGCGTGAAGCGGGCTGCTTCCTTCTGCCAGTTGCCGACGACCGACGTGGGGCAGATGAGGAGGCTTGGCCGCGTAACGCCTTCTTCGCGATCGAGCTGCAGCAGCGCCAGCGCCTGAATGGTTTTGCCGAGACCCATATCGTCGGCGAGGCAGGCGCCGAGGCCCCACTTGCGCAGGAACTTCAGCCAGGAGTAGCCGCGGATCTGATACGGCCGCAGTTTGCCCTTGAAATCCTTCGGCGGCGGCAGGTCTTCGAGAACCGTGCGGCCTTCCAATTGATCCAGCAACCCCTTCACCCAGCCGGTGGCGATGACGCCTTCGATGGCGAGGGCGGCGTTGGTGTGATAGTTCCCCAGCGCCATCTGAATGACCTCGCGCACGGTGGCGTGCCCGGTAACGTTGCGGCGCCAGAAATCGAGCGCGATGCTGATCTCCTCCGGCGTGACGTGCACCCATTGGCCATGCACCTTGCACAGGGGCGAGCGCAGGCGCTCCAGCTCCAGCAGTTCTTCGCGGCTGACGAGCTCCTCGCCGATGGCGATGCGCCAATCGAATTCGAGAATGAAATTGAGCGACAGCCCGCCCTTCGGCGGATCATCATCACTGCGGACCTTAGCCCGCGCGCTTAAGTGCGAACGCGTGCCGTCGCGGGACCACCAGACGGGGAGTTGCACCGCGAAGCCGCCCTGTTCGAGCGAGATCGACCGCTGGTTCAAAAAGTCGTAGGCACCCTGGGTGTCGAGTTCGAACCCGGTGGGAATCGACGCGCGCAAGCTGCTTTCAATGCGCGGAACGATGGCCGTGGCCTGGGTCAGCGACGTGAGTAGAAATTCGAGAGTGGGCTGGCGGGTGACGCCGGGGAGACGGTCTCCGGAGCCGATCTGTTCGGCGCGCAGGAGGTTGTCGGGATTGTCGACGCTTTGGACCAGATAGCGCACCATCCAGGTGCCGCTATCCTCGGCCGGTTCTTCCAGGCGGAAGCAGAGGCGGAAGGGGGCATCGGCGGTCAGCGCCACCGGGCGGCGCCATTGGCGAACCTGGGTGGCGATGCGGGAGAGTTGATCGGGGTAGCCTTGGACCAGGCCGTCCTGGGTGGCGAGGGCGTGGAGCCAGCGGTCATGCGGGCTTTTGCCGCGGGGCGGGTTCTGGCCGGAGAAGGAGCCGCGGACGAGGTCGTCCACCATCCAGGCCACGAAGGCGTCCAGCACGATGCGCGATGGCGTGATGGGCGGGTTGTTCTCGTCGAAACTGATGGCGCGCGCGGCGGCGGGCATGGCGGCGGCGAGAGCGGCCAACCGGTGGCCCTCCATGCCGGGGTAGACCGGGGTCCACTGGGCGGCAAAGCCTTCTTCGACGGCGTCCATATCGGGCAGGAACTGTTGACGGGCCACCATACCCCCGGCGAAGCGGAGGGCGGAGATCCAGAATGTTACATCGGGGCCGACCATCAAGCCGGGGCGAATGACGCGCTGCCCGAAGGTGGCGGCCAAAAAGTCGACAGTCTCCTTTGGCCCCAATTGCATACTTGCAATAGACCACGGCGCCATGGTGAGCGTGTCGTATTCGGGATGCTCGGCGATCAGCGCGCTTGAAGCGAGAGGGCCACTGGGAGCGCTAGGCGCCCACAATACGGCTCGCTGCATCTTCAACTTGGCTAGTTCCCCGCAGTAGGGCAGCGAACTCAGCACTTCGCGCAACAGAACGGGCGGCGCACCATATGGGTAATCCTGCGGTCCACCCCGTTGCGGCTTTCCTTGTCTAGCCGCCCCGTTGTCCTGTCGATGATCTGCCGAAGCCTCCAGCCAGATGGAAAAGTAGCCGTCGTGAACGCCGGCGTGAAGGATCAGCATGAAAGAACTGTCTTCTCATAGATACCACGAACGAGACCCACTTAACGGGGCCCTCTTCGCGTATCCATTCAAGAGAGCAACTTGTGACGAACGAATTTACTTCCGCGCCTCCTCCGCAGGCGCTCATTATGGACACTGTATTTGGCTTCTTCCGCGCCCGCACCTTGCAGGTGTTTGCCGAGTTGGGGGTGGCCGACGCGATTGCCGCCGGGCGGGATCCCGGCGTGAATGAACGCTTCCTGCGAGCGGCGGCCGCGCTGGGGCTGGTGCGCTCGCTCGACGCCGGTTTTGTATTGACGCCGCTCGGCGAGGCGTTGCGGTCCGACGTGCCGGGCTCCCTGCATGGCTTCGCTGCGTCGGTGCTGGGGGGCGGGCACTATCGCGGCTGGGGCGCGTTGGCCGAGGCCGCGCGTACCGGCGAATGCGCCTTCGACAATGTGCATGGCGAAGATATCTGGTCCTATTTCACAAAGACCAATCCGGCCGAAGGGCTACTGTTCAATCAGGCCATGGCCGGCAGTAGCGCCATGATCGTGCAATCGGTTCTGGCGCACTACGAGTTCCCGGAGCACGGGTTGTTTGTCGACGTCGCCATGACCATGTTGCTGAACACGCCGGCCGGCGATGCGTACACGCAGGCCGAACTGGAGGCGATGCTGCACGCGGCCGGGTTTACGGAAAATGTGTTGCACCATGTGCCATCGGGCGCCCAACAGTTGATCCTGAGTCGATAAGATAGATGGCAGTGAGAACTGCCATTCCTTTCCTCGCGTTTCTGTTGCTGGCCGCGCAGAAGGACTCGCGCGCGCCGGGGCCGGAGTATTTTTCTTCGCAGGTTTTGCCGGTGCTCCATAAGGCGAACTGCGAGGGTTGCCATAGCGGCGGCGGCGTGGCGGCCGGCACACGGCTGCGGTTCCCGGAAGGCGAATTGTCCAAGGAGGAGTGGACGCGCTTTGGCCTGTCGATGCACACGCTCGTCAATCGCACCGATCCGGGCCAGTCCGTGCTGCTCCACAAACCCACCAAGCGCGTCGCCCATTCCGGCGGCCAGCGCATCGCGCCCGGCAGCGGCGACGAGGCGGTGTTGCGCACGTGGGTGGACTACCTGGTATCGAACACCAAGCCCGGTGACAAGTTCGAAATCGCCGAGCGCCGTGGCGTCAGCAAACCGGTGCTGCGCCGGCTGACGAACACGCAGTACAACAACACCGTGCGCGACCTGCTGGGCGACGATACGCGCATGGCCGAACAGTTCCCGCCGGAAGATTTCGTCAACGGATTCCGCAATCAGTTCCAGTCGCAAAGCGTCTCGCCGATGCTGGCCGAAGCCTACGCGTCCGGCGCGGAGAAATTGGCCAAGAGCGCCTTCCGCGGCAGCGATACGCGGGGCCTGGTTCCCTGCAAAGAAAAGACGCCGGCCTGCGGCACGAAGTTCATTCGAGACTTTGGCAAGAAGGCGTTCCGCCGCCCGCTGGTCTCGAACGAAGAGGCACGCTACCTGAAGCTGTGGTCCATTGGCGGCGCGCAGATGGTGGTGGAGGGGATGCTGCAATCGCCCAACTTCCTGCTGCGCACGGAAAATGGCGCCGAGCCCGCGTGGCGTCCCTATGAGACGGCCAGCCGGCTGTCGTATGCGCTTTGGAATTCGATGCCTGATGCCGAGTTGTTCCGCGCCGCGGCAGCGGGAGAATTGGCGTCGGCGGCGGGCGTGGAGAAGCAGGCGCGGCGCATGTTGCGCGACCCGCGCGCTCGGTCCACTGTGGATGAGTTTACCACCGAGTGGATGCGGTTCGACCGCCTGATGGGCTCCGTGAAAGAGCGCGCGTCGTTCCCGATGTACACGCCGGAACTGGCCGTCGCCATGACCGAAGAGGCGCGCAAACTGGTGGAGCATCTGGTGTGGAATAACCAGAATTTTATGGAGCTCTACTCGGCCGACTATGCCTTCGTCAGCACCACGTTGGCCAAGCTGTACGGCGTTCCGGAGCCCGCCACGGAGTTCGCCAAAGTGAAGCTGCCGGCGGAGACGGAGCGGGCCGGCGTGTTGGGGCAGGCGCTGTTCCTGGCCGCGACAGCTAAGCCGGCGGAGACCTCGCCGACAGCGCGCGGGCTCTTTGTGCGCGAACAGTTTCTGTGCCAGGAAGTGCCGCAGCCGCCGCCCGGTGTGAACGCGAATCTGCCGCTGAATACGAAGGAACGGCCCATGACGAATCGCGAACGTCTGGCCGTGCACCTGTCGAACGACAGCTGCGCGAGTTGCCATACGCTCATCGATCCGATCGGTTTCGGCTTCGAAAAATTCGACGCCGTTGGCCAGCGCCGCGAAAAGTTGAAGATCACCTTCACGCCGGAACGCAAGGACAAGGGCAAGACGGAGACGGTGGAGTTGGACTTCAACACGAGCGGCCACATCGCCGGCGCGACGAACTCCGCTTTCCGCTCGCCCCGCGAATTGGGTACCATTTTGGCAGGGAACAAACAATGCCAGGAGTGCGTGGTGAAGCAGTTGTTCCGCTATTATCAAGGCCGTATGGAGAAGGCGGGTGATGCCGCTGTTGTCCGCCGGTCGTTTGAAGATTTCCAAAAGTCCGGTTACCACTTTCAGGAGCTGATGGTTTCTCTGCTGAAGTGGTCCATATTCCCGCCCGAGTCCTGACACGGAGTTTTTACAGATGCCTTCCGTCCATACGAAAGACCGATCCCTGCCGCGCCGGATGTTCCTGCGGAACCTGAGCGGCGTCACCATTGGCCTGCCTCCGCTGGCGGCGATGTTCAACTCCACCGGCACCGCGTTCGCGGCCACGCCGAAGGCGGAAATTCCCACGCGTTTCGTGCTGTGGTTCAACGGCAACGGCGTGGTGGAGAAGTATTGGATCCCCGCCGAAACCGGCGCCGAATTTACGATGACGCCGTGCCTGGCGCCGCTCGCGCCTTTCCGCAATGACATTCATGTGGTCACCGGGCTGGACAATCCCGCCGCGCGCCTGCCCGGCCCGGGCAACGACCACCATCGCTCCATGGCCGCGCTGATGAGCGGTACGCAGTTCACTGGCCGCGGCTCCGGCGGGCCGTCCATTGATCAGGCCATCGCGGGGCGCGTAGGCGGCGAAAATCGCTTCCGTTCGCTGCAACTCGGTGTGTCGCAGGAATCCTTCGGCGAAAGCATCCAGCGCAACATGAGCTGGGCCGGTTATGATCGCTCCCTGCCGCCGGAGATGCTGCCGAACAAGCTGTTCGATCGCCTGTTCGGCGCGCGCGACGCCGGCTGGATCTCTCGCAAGAAGAGCGTGCTGGACGCCGTGCAGGAAGACGCTGCCGGGCTCGCGAAAGCGTTGGGCCAGGAGGACCGCACCCGCCTGGACGAACATCTCTCCTCCATCCGCGACGTCGAGCGCGCCATCGCCAGCCTCCCGCCGAACTACCGCCGCGTGGACCCGCCGGAGTCAGAAGGCGACATGAAAGATTGGCCTCGCATCGCGAAGCTGCAGAGCGACCTGCTCGCCCACGCCTTCGCCAGCGGGCAGACGCGCGTCGCGTCCTACATGCTGACCAAGTGCCAGGGCCTCGCCCGTTTCCCTTGGCTCGGCTACACCGCCGCGCGCCACCACGACTACACCCATCGCGACGGCAAGGCCCCCGGCTACGACGGCCCCGACGGCCAGCGCGTCATGCGCGACATCTGCCGCTGGCACGTCGAAGAATTCGCCTACCTGATCGGCAAATTGAAATCGATCAAAGAGGGCGACGCCACCGTGCTCGACCGCACCTCCCTCGTCTTCGTCCACGAACACGCCGAAGCCAACGACCACAAGAACAACGGCTACTCGGTGATCGTCGCCGGCCACGCCGGCGGACTCCGCACCAACATGCACACGCGCTCCACCGGCACCGTCAGCGATCTCTACCTAGCGGTTGCTAACAAAGCCATGGGCGCGGGCTTGAAGACCTTCCCCTCGGCCACGAAAGAGATCCAAGGGATCTTCGCCTGAGATGCTCACTCGCCGGAATTTCCTGCGAGCGTTGAGCGTCTCGGCGATGGCCCAGCCAGCCAAGCGTCCCAACGTCCTGCTCATTCTCGCCGACGATCTGGGCTTTGAATGCCTCGGTTGTTACGGCGGCAAAAGCTACCAGACGCCGGCGCTCGATCAACTCGCCAGCGAAGGCGTGCGCTTCAACTACGCCTTCTCCCAACCCCTCTGCACGCCCACCCGCATGCAGTTGATGACCGGCAAATCCAACTTCCGCAACTGGCGCGCCTTCGGTATCATGGACCCCAAGGAACGCACCTTCGGCCATCTGTTCAAAGAGAACGGCTACCGCACCGCCATCGCCGGCAAGTGGCAGTTCTGGAGCTACAACCCGCCGAACTTCGAACCCGAATGGCGCGGTAAAGGCAAGCGCATCGAAGATGCCGGCTTTGAAGCATATAGCGTCTGGCATGCCGCGCACACCGAAGACAAGGCCTCCCGCTACGGCGACCCCACCTACTACGAAAACGGCCAGCTCCACAAGAATCAGAAGGACAAATACGGCGACGACATCTCCGCCGATTTCCTCCTGCGCTTCATAGAAAAGCACAAGGCCGAACCGTGGTTCGTCTACTTCCCCCTGGCCCTGACCCACGCCCCGTTCACGCCTACGCCGAAGAGCGCCGATTGGAACACCGACAAGCGCCTGAAGAACGATACGAAGTACTTCAAGGATCAAGTGGAGTACATGGACTCGATCATCGGCCGCATGATGCGCCGTCTGGATGAGTTGAACCTCAGCGACAACACGCTGGTGCTCTTCTATGGCGACAACGGCACGTTGAACACGATCAAATCCGATCTCAACGGGCGCCCATTCCAAGGCGGCAAAGGCGACACCACCGAAGCCGGCATGCGCGTCCCGCTGATCGTTCGCTGGAAGGGCCACGGGAAAACGGGGCGCGTCAGCGACGATCTCATCGATTCCTGCGACTTCCTCCCCACTATCTGCGAAGCCACCGGCGTCTCGCCCAAGTCCATGGGCCCGCAGGACGGCCGCAGTTTCCTCCCGCAAATCAAGGGCGAAAAAGGCCACCCGCGCGAGTGGATCTACAGCTGGTACGACCCGCGTCCCGGCCACGATAAAGAACGCTGGACCAAGACCGACCGCTTCGTCTTCGATCGCCGCTGGAAGCTATACGAAGACGGCCGCCTGTTTGATTGGGCGGCCGATCCGTTGGAGAAAAATCCGGTCCAGAACCCGGCTGTGAAGAAGAAGTTCGAAGCGGTTCTGGCCCGCTACAAACGCGAAGAAACTACTTTGCGTTCGCGGCCATAGTGGCCTGGAACTCTTCGTAACTGCCCTTGAAATTGGTAAACACGCCCTTGTCCAGATGCCAGATCCGCGTGGCGGTATCGGCCACCAGGTCTTCGTCGTGCGTCACCAGAATCACGGTGCCTTCGTACTTCTGAATGGCGAAGTTCAACGCGTTGATGGCTTCCAGGTCCAAGTGGTTCGTCGGTTCGTCCATGATCAGGAAGTTCGGTTTTTCCAGCATTAACCGGCAGAAAATCAACCGCGCCGCCTCGCCACCGCTCAGCGCCTCGGTCGGCTTCATGCCTTCTTCACCGGCAAACAGCATCTGCCCCAACACGCCGCGGATCTCTTCGCGGCTCGCCTGCGGGTCGAACTGGTGCAGCCATTCGTGCGCAATCATGCCGGGCGTAATCGTCTCGCGGTGATCCTGCGCGAAGTAGCCGATCTGCACCTCGTGGCCCCACGTCACTTCGCCGCCGCCGCTGGCTAAATCCGGCTCTTTGTCGAACGGCCCGGGCCCATTCGCCATCAGCGCCTTGATCAGCGTGGTCTTTCCGGCGCCGTTGCGGCCTAGTACGGCGATCTTCTCGCCGCGCTCAAACATGCCCGTAAAATTGCTGAAAATCTTGTTCGTGTCGTAGGCGCGGCTGAAGTCTTTCACCTCCAACGGCACGCGGCCGCTGGGGCGCTTCATGTGGAACTTGATGAACGGCCGCGCGATGTTCGACCGCGATAGGTCGCTGGTTTGCAACCGTTCCATTTCCTTCTTGCGCGACTGAACCTGGCTGGCGCGCGTACCGGCGCTGAACTTCTGCACGAAGTCCTGCAACTGGGCGATTTTCTTTTGCCGCTGCAGGTTGTCCGCTTCAATGCGCGCTCGCACCTGCGTCTTCGCCAGCACCATGTCGTCGTACCCGCCGGGGTAGGTGATGATCGTCTCGTAATCGATATCGGCGATGTGCGTGCAGACGCTGTTCAGGAAGTGGCGATCGTGCGAAATGACGATCAGCGTGCCCTTGTAGCTGTTCAGGAACGATTCCAGCCAGTGCACCGAATCCAAATCCAAGTGGTTCGTCGGTTCGTCCAGCAGCAGCGCTTCGGGGTTGCCGAACAGCGCCTGGGCCAGCAGCACGCGCACCTTCTGGCCGCCCTGCAACTCGCTCATCTTGCGCTCGCTCACTTCGTCTGGAATGCCCAGACCCTGCAGCAAAATGGCGGCGTCGGAGTCGGCCGAATAGCCGTCCTCTTCGCCCACAACCCCTTCCAATTCGCCCAGCCGGATGCCGTCTTCGTCGGTCATGTCGGCCTTCTCGTACAGAATCTCTCGCTCCTGCAGCGCCGCCCATAGCCGCTTGTTGCCCATGATCACCGTGTCGATCACGCGGAACTCATCGTAGGCAAACTGGTTCTGGCTGATGACGCCGAGCTTGCCGGGCTTGAAAACGTTGCCTTTTTGCGGTTCCGACTCCCCGCTCAGCAATTTCATAAACGTCGATTTACCGGCGCCGTTGGGACCGGTCAAACCGAAGCGGCGGCCCGGTTGGAACGCGGTCGTCACTTCTTCGAACAGAATTTTTGCGCCGAAGCGCATGGAGACATTGCTTACAGAAATCATTCCGATATGGTCTTTATGGGGAAAAAAGAGGGGAGAGTGCGAACTCTCCAACCATTATAGGGGCGTTCAGGAACGCCCGCCCACAATCCCTTTGCCCAATTCAAACCGCCGCCCCACCTGCGCAATCGTCATCCGGTCCGCGCCCAGCCCCATCAGCTGCCGCAGCCGCATTGTGGACTCCACGCCCGTGCAGTGCGCCGCCAGAAAATACTGAATGCCCAACGGCGCCAACTGCTTCGCCGTCCAGGCCAACTTCTCCTCGTTCGCGTCGAACAAGTGGAACCCGCCGATCACCGCATGCACAGGCGCCTCACGCACCACCTTCCGCGCATAGGTCAGCGTGTTCACAATCCCCGCGTGCCCGCAGCCACTGACGACAACCAATCCCTGCGCCGTATCAATCACCAGCGCCTGGTCCTCCGGCAGCGTATCTTCAGCCTCCGCGCCATCCATCCGCACCCGCGTTGAACCCGACCAGTTCCGCTCGTTATGCACCCGCGGCACCGGCCCGGTCAGCCACGCTCCCGGCGCAATTTCGGTCGGCTTATCGATCTCCCGCAACTTCGCGCCCGTCGCCTCGTACTCGCCCTTCATCAACACGAAATCGTTTGCCGGCATGCGCGGCAACAAAATGCCCTTCCCGCCCATCGCTGTCGAAATCGCCTTCGGATCTCGCCGCATCACGTCGCGCCGCAGCGTCACCAGCCCGCCCGTGTGGTCCCGATGATGGTGCGTCAGAATCACATTCGGCACGCCCGCCAGGTCCATCTTCATCTCGCGCAGATTGTTCAGCACCGTCTCCGGCCGGTTACCCGTGTCGAACAGCGTGCGCACGCCGTCGATCTCCACCATCGCAGCAAAGCCCCACTCGCCCGTGAAGGAGCCCGACAGCATGGTCGACAACACCGTCACGCTAACCGAGCGCGCCGGCGCGGCGGCCAGACTGCCGGCCAGTAAACTAAGCGCGCCCCTTCGCGTGATTGTCGAGGATATATTCACAAGCCCTCACTGTTAACGCCATCATCGTCAGCGTCGGATTCGAACAGCCCGACGACACCCATGCCGCCCCATCGGTGACGAACAAATTGTTCATCTCATGCGCCTGGCACCACTTGTTCAAGACGCTCTTCTTCGCGTCCGTGCCCATGCGCGCCGTCCCGATTTCGTGAATACAGAACCCTGGCACGCTCGGCGTCTTCCCGGTCACCTGCACGTTCTTCGCGCCCGCGGCCTCCAGCATCTCCGCCGCCTGAATCTTCCCATCCGCCCACAGCCGCAGTTCGTTATCACCCCACCCGGCATTGATCTTCAGAATCGGAATGCCCCACGCATCCACGCGCGTCTTGTCGATCTCCACGCGGTTTTCCTTCCGCGCCAAACACTCGCCCCACAGGCCGATGTTGATCCCCCACTGCCCCTTCCGCACAGCCTCTTTGTACTCTTTCCCAAACCCCGGCGCGCCGAAACTAAACGACGGCGTCGACCCGCCCTGATATCCATACCCGCGAATAAATCCGTTGGTCGTCTTCTCTTTCACATTCCGGAACCGCGGCACGTAGATCCCATTCGGACGCCGCGGTGGCCCGGCCCACGGCCGCGCTTCAATATCCGGCATCGTCCCCGCCGCCCCGCCCTGATAGATGTGGTCCATCAAGTACCGGCCCAGCGCGTCGTTGTCGTTGCAGATATTGCTGTTCATCAACAGCCGCGTCGATTCCAGTGTCGACGCGCACAGCACGAAAATCTTCGCCCGCACTTCCCGCACATCGCGCGTGTTCCGGTCGATATACTGCACCGCGCTCGCCTTGCCGTCTTTCGTCAAAACGCGCGCCGCCACCGCATCGGTCACCAGCGTCAACCGCCCCGTCGCCTGCGCATCTTTCACCGTCGTGAACGGGCTCGAAAAATAGCTGTAGGTAACGCAGCCCTGCTCGCACGGCCCGCAGAAATGGCACGCCTGCCGCCCGTTCAGCGGCTTGGTCAAAATCGCCGTCCGGCCCATCGTCACAACCCGCCCGAACTTCGCCTTCACCTTGTCGCGCAGAATCTGCTCGCCACAAGTGAACGGCATCGCCGGCTGGAAAATGCTGTCCGGCAACTGCGACAACCCTTCCGCCAAACCCGAGATGCCGACGTACCTCTCCACCTTCTCGTAGAACGGCGTCAGCTCTTCATAGCTCACCGGCCAATCGTCGCCATACCCGTCGTGCGACGCGGCTTTCAAATCCAGATTCGACATCCGGTAGCTCTGCCGGCCCCACGAATTCGACCGCCCGCCCAACACCCGCTGCCGGATCCAGTTAAACGGCTTCTCCTGCACATACGGGTTCTCTTTGTCGTTCACGAACCACTTGTAGTTGCCTTCGCGGCATGCGTAGCAGAGCCCCTGAATCGGCCGGTCCTCCAGGATCTTCGGCGATTGCCCCATCATCGGGTACTGCCAGCTCTGCTTGTGCTCCGTAAAGTCACGCGCCGATAGCTTCGGCCCCGCCTCCAGCATGGCGACCTTCATGCCGCCCTCCGTCAGGACTTTGGCCGCCCACCCCCCGGTGGCCCCGCTGCCAACCACAACCGCGTCGAAGATCTGAGTGTCACTGCCCGGTGCTTGGAACATCGTCGTGATTATATCGCGCGCGTCCCAGCCGATCAGTTCTCTACAATCAGGCATGGGCTTTGACGGTCTGAAAATTCTCTCGCTCGAATCGCGCCGCGCCGACGAGATGGGCATCCTCATTCGCAAACAGGGCGGCGAACCCTTCGTCGCGCCCTCCATGCGCGAAATCCCCATTGCCGATAATCCCGACGTCCTCGCCTTCTACGACGGCCTCCGCGGGAATCAGTTCGACATGGTGATCCTCCTCACCGGCGTCGGCACCCGCGCGGTCGATTCCATCCTCGCCCCCCACCACGGCCCCGGCGCCTTCGCCGAAGAACTGAAGCGGATTACCGTCGCCCCCCGCGGTCCCAAGCCCCAAGCCGTCCTCCGCGAATGGGGCGTCCCCTGGGCCGTCACCGTCCCCTCGCCCAACACCTGGCGCGAGCTCATGACCGCCATTGCCGATCGCCCCGAACGCCGCGTCGCCGTCCAGGAATACGGCCGGTCCAATGAGGATCTCCTCTCTGCCCTCCGCGCCCGCGGTTGCGACGTCACCCCCGTCCGCGTCTATCAATGGGCGCTCCCCGAAGACACCGCCCCCTTGCGCGAGGCCGCCCATCGCCTAGCCCGCGGCGAGTTCGACGCCGTCGTCCTCACCACCTCCATGCAGTTGCCCCACCTCTTCCAAATGGCCGAAGAGGAAGGCGTCGCCGCCCCCTTCCGCGCGGCTCTCGATAAACTCGCCATCTGCTCCATCGGCCCCACCACCTCGGAATCCCTCGAAGATATGGGCCTCCGCGCCGACATGGAACCGTCGCTCCCCAAGATGGGCATCTTGATCAAAGAAGCAGGGGAGCAAGTGAGTGATATTATTGCCCGGAAGCGAGGGCATTGATGCAACGACGTGACTGTTTCCGGCAACTGATGGGTCTGGTGGCCACCTCCCCCCTGTGGGCGCAAAACGATGACGTGATGGGGCCCGTCAATATTCACGAATTCGAAGAAGCCGCCAAGCGCAAAATGCACCGCCTGGCCTACGATTTCATCGCCGGCGGCGTCGAAGACGAATACACTCTGCGCGCCAATCGCGAAGCCTTCGGTCGCGTCGCCATCCTCCCCCGCGTCATGGTCGACACCACCGACGTCTCCACCGAAATTGAGCTCCTTGGCCTGAAGCTGAAATCGCCCATCATCATCGCCCCCACCGGCGGCAAAAATCTCGTCCTGCAAAATGCCGACGAGATCGTCGCCCAAGGCGCTCTCGCCCGCGATACGCTCATCTGCTCCGCCACCGGCGTGAACAAACTTCTCCAGGACGGCAAGCCCCTCAAGTGGTGGTCCAACACCACCGGCCATTCCAATAAATCTCAAGCCGTCAACTACGCCAAACGCGTCGAAGACGGCGGCGGCAAAGGCATCGTCGTCACCGTCGACAACGCCTACCAGTCCAACCGCGACCGCAACAACCGCAACCGCTTCGACTACGGCTACATGCAATCCGGCGTGCCCAAAGACGCCGAAACCCGCAAACCCGTCAACCCCGCCCGCGCCGCCATGTGGGGCCCCCATACGCCCAACATGACCTGGGATTACATCGGCTGGCTGAAGGGTGCCACCAACATCCCCATCATCGCCAAAGGAATTCTCCATCCCGAAGACGCCGCCCTCGCCGTCAAGAACGGGGCCGACGCCATTTCCGTCTCCAACCACGGCGGCCGCCAGCTCGATGGCGCCATTGGCTCGCTCGATGCTCTGCCCGACGTCGTCGACGCCGTCGGCGGCAAAGTCCCCGTGCTCATGGATGGCGGCATCCGCCGCGGCGGCGATGTCTTGAAAGCGTTGGCCTGCGGCGCTCGCGCCGTCCTCGTCGGCCGCGCCCCGCTCTGGGGCCTCGGCGCCTTCGGCCAGCCCGGCGTCGAACGCGTCCTGCAACTGCTGACCGACGAAACCCGCCTCGCCATGGCGCTCGCCGGGAAACGCCGCGTCTCGGAAATCGATCGGACTATCGTGCGGAGAATGACCCAGTGGCGCTAGTGCTCCTCCTGTTCGCGGCCTTGTCTGTCTTTGCGCAGGAGCACCGCTGTGCCGCCTGCCACGCCGAAACCGTCGCCGATTTCCAATCCCACAAGCACGCCAAAAACAACATGGATTGCGGCATCTGCCACGGCGCCAGCGAAAAGCATCGCACCTCGGTCGGCAACGTCCCGCCGGATCAGGTGGCCGCCCCGTCGGAGGTCTCCAAGCTCTGTGGCAACTGCCATCTGGCAGAAAAACAGCAGTACGAACAGAGCCCCCACGGCCGCGCTTACGCCTCCGAAAAAAAGGTGAAAACAGCCAACTGCAACACCTGCCATGGCCATCACGCTCTCCGCGCCTGGGCCAAGCAAGTGGAAAACTGCCAGCGCTGCCACACCACCCTCCCCGCCTCCTGCAAAGCGCAACCCACCTCGGTCAATACCCGCGTGGCTTGCATGAGTTGCCACGCAAGGCATACGCTGGCTGTTAGCAGCCGGTAATTCCATGGCGCAAAAAAAGAGTTTCGCTCGGATGGTCGGGGAGTATTCCAATCTCGCCTTCATCATCCCGTCGTCGTTGCTGGTGGGCTACGCCATCGGCTACGGCCTCGATAAGTGGCTCGGCACTCACTACTGGTACATCGTCTGGCTGCTGATCGGCATCGTCGCCGGCATGATCGACGTTGTGAAAAAGGTGATGGGCGATTTCCAGAAGGACCAGGATGCCGGCGGCGGAGAAGACTGACTCCTTCGCGACGCTCGTCGCCCGCCTCGGCCGCTGGATCCTCCTCACCGGCGTTCTCTCCCTGCCACCCGTCCTCGTCCTCTGGGGCTGGCAAGGCGCGCTCGCCTTCGCCTTCGGCAACATAGCCGCGTATTTCAACATGCGCTGGCTGGCTAAGGCGCTTGCCGCCCCCACTTCGCCCTCCACGGCCCTCCTCGTCATCCGCTTCGCTCTGGCTGGCGGGGCGGCATATGTTATCCTGGAAACATTCGGGATCAGTCCGCTTTTCATCATCGCGGGCCTTCTCACGGCCTCTGTCGCCGTCATCCTCGAAATCCTCTTCCAACTTCTTTATGCACGAACATGAACTCTGGGTGACCGCCCTGTTTAACGATCACCTGGCGGGTGTCGCCAACGCGATTCTCACCGCCGTCGGTCAACCGGAACAGGCCCGTCCCTGGGCGAACTATATGACGATGCAGCTCGTCGTCGCGGCGTTTATCGTCGTCCTCTTCGCCATTCTCCGTCCCAAGCTTTCCATGGACCGCCCCGGCGGCCTGCAGCATGCCTTCGAAGGCATCCACGGCTTCCTGAGCGACCAGGCGCACGACAACATCCACCACCATCACCGGAAGTACGTGCCCTTCTTCGGCACCATCTTCCTGTTCGTCCTGTTCGCCAACCTCATCGGCATCATCCCGACCTTCGAATCGCCCACGATGTTCCCGCCTGTCCCGGCCGGCCTCGCGCTCGCCGCGTTTCTCTACTACAACATCCAGGGTTTCGCTGAAGGCGGCATCGGCTATCTGAAGCAGTTCGCCGGCCCCAATATGGGCTTCGGCTTCCTCGGCAACACCGCCATGGCCTGCCTCATGATCCCCATCGAAATCGTCAGCCACTGCGCCCGGCCTATCTCGCTCACCATCCGTCTCTTCGCCAACATGTTCGCCGGCGAACAGGTCACCCTGGTGTTCCTGAGCATGACCTACATCCTGGCCCCGGTCCTCTTCATGGGCCTCCACGTTTTCGTATCTTTCGTGCAAGCCTACGTGTTCGCCCTGCTGACGATGATCTACGTCGGCGCCGCCACCTCGCACGATCACTAAATTTCATACCGGCATTAACCCGCGCCAGTGTGAGCCTTGCTCCCTCCCAAGGGCTGCACCGAACCACCTCCTGAGCGCAATTCATACCCACAAGGAAAAGCATCAACAATGTTCACCCGTCTCTCGCTCCTCGCCATCGTGCTCCTCACCGTTGCCTCGCCCATGTTCGCTCAGGGCACCAACAACGGTGGCGGCATCGTTCTCACCAACGCCTTCTCCATGGCCCTCGCTTCCGGTCTCTGCGCTCTCGCTCAGGGTAAGGCTGTCGCTGGCGCCGCTGAAGCCATCGCGCGCAATCCTGGCGCCGGTGCGGTGATTCGTGGTCTCGGCCTCCTCGGCCTGATCTTTATCGAATCGCTCGCGCTCTACACCCTCGTCATCATCTTCGTCAAAGGCTAAGCCTTAACGAGTTCGCCTCAAAGGGCGCGGCGTGCCAACCGGCCGCCGCGCCTTTTGCATTCAGAGGACCCCCACCATGATCAAACTGCAAGGCATCTACCCGCCCATCGCCACCCCCTTCAACCACGAAGGCGACCTCTACAAAGCCAAGGTCCAGCACAACATTGAAAAGCTGAACATCGTCAACCTCTCCGGCTATGTCGTCTGCGGGTCCACCGGCGAAAGCGTCATGCTCACGGCGGAAGAAAAGTTGACCATGTTTGAATGGGTGGCCCAATACGCCAAGTCCGGCAAGCAGCTCCTCTGCGGTACCGGCGTCGAAAGCGTCCGCGAAACGGTCGATCTCACCAACAAAGCCGCCGACATGGGCTATGTGGCCGCCATGGTCCGCACGCCCCACTACTACAAAAATCTCGTCAACAACGTCGACGCCCAGGTCCGCTACTTCCGCGCCGTCGCCGATCAGACCAAGATCCCCATCATGATCTACAACTGGCCGCAGGCCACCGGCGTTGATATTGCCGCCGAGGCCGTCGTCCAGCTCAGCGAGCATCCCAACGTCGTCGCCATCAAGGAAAGCTCCGGCAACCTGGAAAAGCTCATGAAGATGATCCGCGAAGTGAAGACCGGTTTTCAGGTCCTCTCCGGTAGCGCGCCCACGCTCTACCCTTCGCTGAAAGTCGGAGCCGTTGGCGCCGTGCTGGCCTTCGCCAACGCCGCGCCCTACGCCTGCGTCACCATCTGGGAAGCCTTCCGCACCCGCGAAGAGGAAGCCGGCATGGACTGGCAGGGCCGCATCGCTAACCCCGCCAACCTCGTCACGGTCAAATACGGCATCCCCGGCCTCAAATACGCCATGGACTTGAACGGTTACTACGGGGGCATCCCACGGCTCCCGCTCGTCCCCGTCTCGCCCGCCGTTCGCCTGGAGCTCGAAGCCGCCTTCGACGGCATCAAAGGCTAGCTTAGCCCTTGGTCACCATGTGGCCAACAATATCCAGCCGCGCATGCGTCCGTCCCTGCTCATTCGGCAGAATGCAGACCTGAACCAGCAGCTCCCCGCCGCAAACGTTGAACGGGATCAACGTCCATGTACTGGACCCGCCGATCTTCGTTGTGAAGCTCGCCCCGAAGATCGTCGTCGGCGTCGATAGTCCCATCGCGCCCACTTTGTCTTCGATCATCGTCTTCAGGTTCCCGATCACCATGTTCGCCAACTCGGCGATCGCGTCCAGAACCTCGTCGTTCACTTCGTCGTATTCCGACATCAGGAACGCCCCCGCCAGCTGCCGGGCCACTTCCGGCCGGCACGTCAGCGCCCCGGTGCCGATCCACGGCCCAGCCATTCCGATCAGCGCCACCACCCCATCGCTCTCCTGCAACGGGTGGCCGATGATGCGCGTCTCGCCCGCCTCCACTGTGCAGCCCAGCATCATGCCGCAAACGTTCTCGACAGAACTCTTGATGCCTGTCTCCACCAGTTCCTGCATCTCTTCAGTCGTCATGGTTCGCCCTCCGTTGGACGGTTCATTTAAACCAGGCCTACCAGTTTTTCTTTGATCTGGTCGGCTGTAAACGGCTTGCGAACGTAGCCCGCCGCGCCAAGGTCCACCGCCTCCAGCACCTTCTGCTGGCTGCCTTCCGTGGTAATCATCACCACGGGAATCTCCTTCCACGCCGCATTGGCCCGGATCTGCGTCAGCAGCTCAATCCCATCCATATTCGGCATGTTGATGTCGGAAAGGACCAGGCCCACGTGGTTCGCCCGTAAGCGCTCCAGTGCCTCGATCCCGTCACCGGCTTCCAGAATCGTCCCTAGAGGGATCTCCGTTTGCGCCAACACCCGCTGCAAGATTTTCCGAATCGCGGCGGAGTCGTCAACGATGAGTACGTCCAATGCCATGGGGTCTCTCCCTATTTCTAACGCGCCGCCTCTTTATCCATCAGCCGCGCTATGTTTCTCATTTCGTCCACCCGAAAACTTTTATGAACAATTTTCCACTCCTCCCATCGCTATACTGAGCCAATCCGAACCCGCCATGACCATTCCCACTAAATCCCTAGCCCTGGCCCTCGCCCTCATCGGCGTCCTGCCCGCCCAGAACCCAAGAGCCCGCGCCCTCGGCATTCCCTTCGACGGCACCCCTGGCCCCAACAACGCCATCACCGACGTCGCCGGCATCGCCGTCGGCCACACAACCATCATCCGCGGCGAAGGCAAACTCATCCCCGGCCAAGGCCCCGTTCGCACCGGCGTCACCGCCATCCTCCCTCGCCCCAAAGGCAACTGGGACTTCGTCATGGCCGCGACATTCAACCAAAACGGCAACGGCGACATGACCGGCGTCAACTGGATCGAAGAGTCCGGCTTCCTCGAAGGGCCCATCCTCCTGACCGGAACCCACAGCGTCGGCGTCGTCCGCGACGCCGCCATCCACTGGCAAATCGACCAGGGTCGCCAGTTCGTCTTCACCTACCCTATCGTTGCCGAAACCTTCGATTCCCTCAACGACGCCAACGGCCAGCACGTCAAACCCGAACACGCCTGGGCCGCCCTCAACGCCGCCAAACCCGGACCAGTCCAGGAAGGCGCCGTCGGCGGCGGCACCGGCATGATCTGCAACGGCTTCAAAGGCGGCATCGGAACGTCCTCCCGCCTCGTCACCGTCGCCGGCAAACAATACACCCTGGGCGTCATCGTGCAGTGCAACTACGGCGGCGATCTCCAGGTCCTCGGCGTCCCCGTCGGTCGCGAAATAACAGACCTGAAAGCCTGTTCGTCACTCCCCCAAACCCGCCCCTGGATGGGGAATCGCCTCCGCCCTTGCCCGGCAAAACAAGCCGCCACCCGCGACGCCGCCGAACAGGCCGCCGAACTCGGCCGAGGCTCCATCGTGGTTGTC
This sequence comes from Bryobacteraceae bacterium, assembly GCA_044358225.1. Classification (GTDB taxonomy): domain Bacteria; phylum Acidobacteriota; class Terriglobia; order Bryobacterales; family Bryobacteraceae. The sequence goes on from JBIKOG010000020.1 coordinate 56,114, forward strand.
GTCGCCACCGACGCGCCCCTGCTCTCCCATCAGCTAAAACGCATCGCCCGCCGCGTCGGCATGGGGCTCGGCAAGCTCGGCAGTTGGGCCGGCAACGGCTCCGGCGACCTGTTCCTCGCCCTCTCCACCGCCAACCCCGGCGCCGGCGACGCCAACGAAGTCACCAAGCTCGAGATGCTCCCCAACAACGTCATCGACCCCCTCTTCCGCGCCACCATCGACGCCACCGAAGAGGCCGTCGTCAACGCCATGCTCGCCGCCCCCGCCGTCTCCACCGGCGTCGATGGCATCCAGATCTACGGCCTCCCCGGCCCCCGTCTCGTCGAGGCAATGAAGAAGTACGGCCGCATGCGCTAGTCGTCGGTCGTTCCGAAATCTTCCTCCCCGCCGAAGTAAACTGATCTAAACGCTTCCATGCCCCTTTCCCCCGGCGACAAGCTCGGCCCCTACGAGATCCAATCCAAAATTGGCGCCGGCGGCATGGGCGATGTCTACAAGGCGCGCGACACCCGCCTATCCCGTACCGTCGCCATCAAAGTCCTCCCCGCCGAATCCGCCACCGACCCCGAACGCCGTAAGCGTTTCGAACTCGAAGCCCGCGCCGTCGCCGTGCTCAATCATCCCAATGTCGTCGCTATCTACGACGTCGGCGCCGAAGCCGGCGTCGATTACATCGTCCAGGAACTCATCGACGGCGAATCCCTCCGCGCCCGCCTGGCCACCGGCCCCATCCCCCTCCGCGCGGCCCTCCCGATTGCCGCCCAAATCGCCGAAGGCCTCGCCGCCGCCCACCAGGCCAACATCGTCCACCGCGACCTCAAGCCCGAAAACATCATGCTCACCGGCGCCCGCGCCAAGGTGCTCGATTTCGGCCTCGCCCGCCTGAATCCCGTAACGGGCCCAGCAGACGCCACCCAATCCCTCTTCCAAAACACGCAACAAGGCGTCGTCATGGGCACCCTCGGTTACATGTCGCCGGAGCAGGTCCGCGGCCTCCCCGCCGACGCCCGCAGCGACATCTTCAGCTTCGGCCTTGTGCTCTACGAAATGCTCTCCGGCCACCGCGCCTTCCAGCGCGACACCGCCGCCGACGGGCTCTCCGCCATCCTCAAAGAAGAGCCCCCCGAACTCCCCGAAACCGTCCCCGCCCACATCCGCCTACTCATCCAGCACTGCCTGGAGAAGGAGCCCGCCAACCGCTTCCAATCCGCCAAGGATCTCGCCTTCGCCTTCAACGCCGGTCCCGCCGAACCGCCCAAACCCAAGTCCAATCCAAAAAAACTCTGGCCCTACGCCCTCGCCGCTGCCGTCGCAATCGCCGCGTTCCTCACCGGCGCCGCCTTCATTGCCCCTCCCATCGACATCGCCAGCCAGCACCACCGCCTCGTCGTCTCCCGCGTCCGCAACTACGCCGTGCCCAGCTGGGCGCCCGATGGCAAAAGTTTCGCCTTCAACATCCAAGGCCAGGTCGTTCTCCAAAACCTCGATACCTATTCCGGCTCCACCATTTTCGAAAGCAGCGCCGTCGCCAACCTGCCCAACTTCTCCCCGGACGGCTCGAGAGTCTACATCTCTTCCATCGCCGAGAATCGCAGCGTCTGGTCTGTCGGTACCGCCGGTGGCACGCCGCAACTTCTGTTCAAAGACCTCGGCGGGCTTTTAAATCTCGACGGCGTCGCCATCTCCCGGGACGGCAAATCCCTCGTCGTCGCCCGCGAAGTCAGCGGGAAAGTCTCTCTTGCCATCTCCTCTCCTCCCGGCGCTCCTCTTCGCCCTTATCCTGGTGCCCCGCAGTTCGCTTCGGCGGGCCTCACCCGCCTCCGCCTCCGCTTCTCCCACGACGGACGCCAACTGCTCCTCCTTGCCGTGGGCCCCCGCGCCACCATGCCCGGTGAGGTATGGCTCCTGCCGTGGCCGGAAAACAATGGCGCTCCCAAGCGAATCCATCCCGAACTTGTGCTCGGGAGTTCTAACAGCAATGCCGACTGGCTGACCGACAACCGCCATCTGCTCTTTGCCTTCCAACCCCGCAACGAGCGCAGAGGTGGCCAGTTCTTAATCGTCGACACCCTGTCCGATGCTTCCTATCGCCTCGGTGGCGATAGCGTCACCGTCGCCAGTCCCGCCGTCGCTCCGGATGGCCGCATACTCTACACAGAGATCTTCGAAGACCTCGACATCGCCCAGCTCTCCCTCTCTTCCCCGGAAGTAACCACTCTGCGTGCCTCCGACTGGGTCGAACGCGGCGCTTCCTGGTCCCGCTCCGGCGCCGAACTCGCCTTTGTCAGTGATCGCACTGGATCCCCAAGCCTCTGGCTCTCCAGCGCCAATGGCTCCTGGCTGCGGGAGATCGCCACCCATGCGGACCTGGGTCTGGCGCCCGGTGTCGCCTTCCAATCTACGGAGTTCTCGCCCGATGGCCAGCGCCTCGCCTACATGGCCGGCCCCCGCCTCTGGGTCTCACCTGTCGCCGGCGGCCGCGCCACCCCCATCTCGTCGGAAGACTCGCAAGCCGTAACCCCTACCTGGTCCCCGGATGGCCTTCGCATCGCCTACCGCGCCAAATCCCAAATCATGGTCGTCCAGTTGGGCTCCGCCGCCATACCCGTTCCCATTGCCCAGACAGGGCCAATCCCTATCGCCTGGTCCCCCGACGGCAAGTGGATCACCGCCAGCTTTGAGGGTGGCATCGGAGTTGTCTCCCCCGACGGCACCCAGCGAAAGCTCCTCACCCGCAAGCCCCTTGACCGGTTCGGTGGCAGCCTCGGGTGGTCGCGCGACGGCGCGGTTCTCTACTATACCGACAGAATCGATGGCGCCAATCGCCTCTTGTCCGTTGAAGTCGCCACCGGCCGCGAACGCGTAATTCATGATTACCCCCCGAGCGATGACTACTTCGGCGAGCTTTCCGCCAACACCGGCCGCCTATATCCCTCTGCCGACGGCAAATCCCTCATCGCCCCCCGCTACCGCCTCGGCTCCCGCATCTGGATGCTGGAAGGTGTTACGCCTCCTCGCCCCCTCTGGCGCCGGCTGTTCCGTTAGAACCGTAGCTGTTCCCGTCCACTCAGAAGTCGCCCGAAAGAAACTGCTCTTCCGTTATCGGAGCGTCCCAACCCGGCTTCAGGACAATTCGTCCCCGCATGGTGCCAAGCCGGACACCCCGCGGCGCCTCCAGCCGCGCCACCGCTTTCCCGCGCCGTGTGATGACAACCTCTTCCCCGGCCGCCCCTCTTTCCACCGAAATGATCTGAAATCCCAGTGGCAAAGCCGGACGGGAAAACCGGTGTGAGCCGATGTTCACTCGTGTATCATTTCTATTGATGGCAGCATTTGGCGACGCGGATCGCCGCCTCATTTCGGCGCACTTGGAGGATCTTGTTGGCAGTGCCGCCATGGGCGGACCATCGACGCTGGCTTCGCGGTTGATCCGCTTTGCGGTCGAAGAAGAGCTCGCTGGCCGGGGCGCGGACATTCACGAAAAGCTGGTCGGAGAAGCCGCGCTCGGCAGGCGGCCGGGCTACGACACCAAACTGGACCGCATCGCCAGCGTGATCAAGGCGAAACTGGTGGCCGAAAGGCTGCCGGCCTATTACAACAGTGATGGCGCGCGCCAGCGCGTTCGGTTCGGTCTGGCAACGAAAGGCTTTCGGGCTCAGATCGAAATTCTGCCGGAGCGCCTTTCGCGGACGGCGGCGTTGCGTTATCTGCGCGGATTGCGAGCGTACGACGAACGGTCTCCCGCCGGGCTCCATGTGGCCGCGCAGGAATTGGAGGCAGGCCTCGACGAAGCCGGCGGGCACGCCGAGAGCTTTGCCCTGCTTGCCGATTTGTACGCTACGCTCGCAAACTTCGGCTCTGACCCGCGGCTGGTGATGCCGCTGGCCGAAACGTATTCGAGACAGGCCATTGCACTGGATCCCCGATCCTGGCGAGGGCACGTCGCGCTCGCCAGCGTGATCGCCAGTGTGCATCACGACTGGGAAAGCGTGGAGCGGCATCTGGAAATTGCGCTCGAAGTCAATGCAGCGGAAACGCGCGCGCATCCCTGGTACAACGCCCTGCTGGTGGCTCGTGGCCGGGCCGCCGAGGCGGCCGCCGAAATGGAACAGATCGTGTACGAACGGATCGATCTGTTACGCGTGCCCATTGTGAGGGCGGATCTCGCCCTCATGCTGATGGCGGCGGGCCAACTGGAGCAGGCCGAGCACGTCGCCACCGAACTGCTGGCGGATGGCGCGTCGTCGCTCTTTTTCCACTTGCACGCCGGACTGGTCTGTGCCGCTCAGCACCGGTTCCAGGATGCGATCGATCACATGCAAGTCGCCCGGCAGCACCCTGGGGGGCTGGCCCTGGTGCCAAGCTGGGAAGCGTTTTGCCATGGCCGTTTAGGGAATCAATCCGAAGCGGAGCGGTTGCGCCGGGAAGTCGAAGGCGGAAGCGGCTGGATCTCATGCTTCTTCCGGTCGGCCGCCGCCGTGGGAGTTGGCCAGTTCGAGGAAGCCATCGCCTTGCTCGAGCAGGGATTGCGCGACGGTGAGCCTCTGCTGCTATGGGCGGGGTCCTGGCCGTTCTATGAGCCCTTGCGCCAGAACCCCGCATTCCGTGCGCTTCTCAACCGGAACGGGCTTCGAACTAACACCAATTAACTTCCGAAGCCCGCGCGCAGTCGGCGATCATTGTCGGCTGGAGCTTTCATGATTCGTGTTCTACCGTTCGCTACGATGATGTTCTTGGTCGCATCCCTGCCGATGCAAGCGGCCCTACTGCTGCAGACGCCGTCTTTTCCGCTTGCCACACCGGTGCCGGACAAGGTCGGTATCATCGGTTATGTTGCCCTGGTTGATGTTGGCGCAACGCCCGTGGCCTACAACCAGATCGGCGTATTCGGCCAGGTTTTGGGCCAGTTGGATATGAAATTCTTCATCGCGCCCGAGGGCGGCGCCCCGGTCACTCTTTCGCAGGCCACACTGGCGGTGGAGTCATCCCCCAGTTGGCATCTCTCCGATGTACTGGGTGTTGCCGGAACACTGAATGCCAACACGACCTACTATGTCGGGTTCGCCACGGACGGCGGTTCGTATCAATCAAATTTCGCGAGCTTTTCGCCGGCGGACTTTACGCAGAACGGGTTGACGCAGAGAGGGCGGTCGGGGCAGGTGAGTGGAACGTTTGCGGTACCGACGGTCCCTCCGGGCGGTCTCAGCGATACCCAGTTCGCCATTCAAATTTTTGGTCCCGATCAGGGTTCCGCCGCGGTGCCTGAGCCAGCGACGTACGTTTTACTGGCGATCGGGCTGCTCGCCATCGCTATCAAAAGGCCGTAATCGTCGAGCGATGTTTGCGCTAAGGCCGGGTGGCCTTAGCGCGACGAAGGGAAGCCGTGGGGCCGCGTTCCGCAATGAGCTGAAAATCGTGAAAGCGGCGAGTGCCCAACTCAGCCGTCAACACAGGGCGCGGCCGTCGCCGGCTAAGTCGCAAAGAACAGGCCAATCCGACATAAACGCGCTACCCCTTCCATTGGTGAATCCACTGGCATCCGCGCACTAGACCGCTGCCGCCGGATACGTACCTGCAGCGTCATTGGGGCGCTCGACCGCTCGGCCCCCTGTCTCGTGGAGAGGCTGAAGCGGCCCGGCCCTATGCGTTAACGAAGAATTTTCAGTCCGTGCCCGGCATAGGCATTCAATCCCTTGTCGGTCGTTAACAGAACCAGTTCTTCCGCAATCGCCGTAGCAATAATCGCCCGGTCAAATGGATCCGAATGGTGCGGTTCCAGCCGCTGAATGGCCGCCACATGCTCCGGCCTAAACATCACCGGGGTTAGCCCGCATTTCTCACAAAGTAATGGCAAAAAGCCGTTAAATCTGGCATAACTGTGTTTCCACACAAGCAGTTACGAACCAAACAAAACGGCTTTCGCTAT
>JBIKOG010000254.1:0-10485 GCA_044358225.1 Bryobacteraceae bacterium
GAGAAATCCGGGCGAGGGGCTGGGGGGTTGCTTGTTTTGGGGTCGGGGGAATCGGGAATTACGGAATTCGCTGGTTACCCGGTACCAAGGGAAATCCGGGGGTTGGCGGGGCGGGCTTAACCGGTGTTTCCAGATGTGGTAGAGTCGGGGAGCGGTAGCTGTGTAACACCGACCTTCGAGGGCGATATGAAATATTTTCTTCAGCGCGATGGCCGCACTTATGGGCCCTATTCCTATGATGATTTGAAGCGGTACCAGGCGGAAAACCGGATTGGACCGAACGACCAGGTTCGCCGGGAAGACAGCCAGAATTGGGAACCATGGCAGCAGGTATTGAACCCTGCTCCGGCCGCGGTGGAGACCCCCATGCCACCGGTGACACCGGCTCCGCAACCGCAGGCTCCTGCGTTTGGTGGCTTTACACCGCCGGCTTCGACACCCGCTCCGACGCCGCAGCCTGGGTTCGGGACCAACCCGCCGGCCTTTGGCGGTGGTGGCTTCGGCCAGCCGCCAGCTTCGACGCCGCCCGCCTTTGGTGGTGGCGGCTTTGGACAGCCGCCGGCACAGACACCCGCCTTTGGTCAGCCGCCGGCTGAGCAGGGGTTTGGTGGATTTGGACAGCCGCCGGCCCAGACGCCGCAGGCCTCCGACGTTCCGGGCGCGTTTGGCGCGTTTGGGGCGCAGGCGTTTGGCGGGCCGCCGCAGGGGCAGCAGCCGCCGCAGGGCGGTTTTGGCGCACCGGGCGGGTTTGGCGGACCGCAACCGGGCTTTGGCGGTGGCACGGTGGGACCGATGCCGCCGGACATGGAATGGTGGCTGGTGGCGATCATCAGCTTTGTTTGCGGGTTCTTCTCCCTGTTCTGGCTGTGGAAGGAGATCACGTTTGTGAAGCGGATTGATCCGCAGAGTAAGGCGCCGAAGTTCTACGGGATGGGCATCGCTGGCATCCTGGGCGGCTATTTGCTGGTGATTCTGGGCACGATTCTGGGCGCGGCGATGGAATCCGGGCTGGTGATGATCTTCTCGATGCTGGGCATGGCGGTCGTTTTGGGCGGCTATGTTTGCATCATCCTGGGGGCCTTCAAGATGCGCGAATCGATCCACAACTACTACACGACGGTGGAGCCGATGGGCATCAACCTGATGGACACGACGGGCGCGGTGCTGACGTTCTTCTTCTCCATTTTCTTCTTCCAGTATCATTTCGCGGCGATCGCGAAGCAGAAGAAGGCGATGGGGCATCCGGCGGCGTAGTTCTTTCTCATTTTCGGGATATTGAGGGCCGTGCTATCCTTTCCCTTGGAGCGTTCCTGGGAGGCAGGTGCGGCCTTCATTTTTGATCCGATGCCATTCGAATCGGGGTCTATCTCGTTGCAAAAACGCCGTTGAGCAAGCTCCTGACCTTCACGGGTCCAGGGAGAAGCCTGCAGGTGTGCGGAGGACTCCACCCTTAGCATTTCCAGGGGTCAAGGCAAAAGGTTGTACGGCTGACTGGTGCGCTCCGTTCTTAGTATTTGTCTCGTAGGCGTTGTCATTTTTCATGCACATACTTTTTATTGGCGACATCTATGCGTCGCCCGGACGGCGGATTGTCGCCGATCATCTGCACCGGATCGTTACCGAAGAGCGGATTGACCTGATTATCGCCAACGTGGAGAACTCCGCGGGGGGCTTTGGCGTGACACCGCAGATTGCCGAGGACATGTTGTCGATGGGGGTCGAGGTGATGACCACGGGCAACCATGTGTGGGACAAGAGCGAGATCCACGAGTACCTGCCGCGGCAACCGCGATTGCTGCGGCCGGCGAACTATCCGCCGATGCTGCCGGGGACGGGGATGTACGTCGGCAAGGCCCGGAATGGGGCTCCGTATGCGGTGTTGAACCTGCAGGGCCGGACGTTTATGGCAACGATTGACGACCCGTTCCGGAAGGTGGACGAGTTGCTGGGGACGCTGCCGGAGGATGTGAAGATCCGGTTTGTGGATTTCCACGCCGAGGCGACGTCGGAGAAGGTGGCCTTTGGGTGGCATCTGGACGGGCGGGTGACGGCGGTTGTGGGGACGCATACGCATATTCCGACGGCGGACACGCGTGTGTTGCCGGGCGGGACGGCTTATCAGACCGATGCGGGGATGACGGGGTCGTACGCCGGGGTGATTGGCGTGGAGAAGGGCCCGATCCTGCGGAAGTTCCAGACTTCGCTGCCGGTGCGGATGGAAGGGGCCAAGGGGAGCGTAGAGTTCCACGGGGTGATTGTGACGGCCGACCCGGCGACGGGGAAGGCTGTGGCGGCCAAGCGGTACCATTTCCGGGAAGGCGTTCTATAGTTTTCGTCCGTTCCTGCCGATAAAGGCAGTAATGGCGAACACGCCTTCCCCCATTTCGCGTGTCTTGATAGTCGGCGCTTTCATTGCGGTAGCCTCTTCGGCGGGACTGCAATGGGTAGGGCTGTCGGCACAGACGGAAGCAGTCCGGCAGCAGATTTCGCGGCAGACGCTGACGGAGTTTTCGCGCGTATTCACGCGGTATGAGACGGCTCCGGTGCAGGAGAAGCCAGCGGTGGCCGAGCAGTTGACCGGCATGGCAGAACGGCTATCGCAATCGACGCGGGCGGAATCGCTGGCATCGGCATCGCGCCGGGTGGTGGCGTTGGCGTCTTACGAAGACGGCAAAGAGATGCGCGAGCAGGAGCTGAGGGAGCGGTTGCGGGCGGAGATTCGCGGGCTGGTGAGTGAGGCGGAGACGCTGGAATCGGCAGCGTTGAACCGGGCTACGCTGTTTAGTGCGGTGAATCAGGCGCTGCTGGTGATGGCGGTGTTGCTGTGCGGATTTCTAGTTTTTCGGGTGAGCCGGGTGAGTCCAATCGCCTAGTTCCGGTTTGGCGCGTTCGAGGCGGGCGCGATCCCAGATAGTCCAGACGTTGCCTTCGCGGCGTTCGTTTTCGATTTCGACGTTGTCGGCATCGAGGAGATACCAGGTCTGGCGGAGTTCGACCATTTCGCCGGCGATGTTGACGAGGCCGGAGAAGCGGGCGCGGTTGTTTTTGGGCGGGAGGCCGACGAGGATACCGAAGGAATCGGGATCGGTGACGGCGAGGACCCACATGCGAACGGTGGCGTTGAAGATGAGGAATGGATCGGCGCCGTAGGCGATGCCGTAGGGGGTGACGGCGAAGGTCACCGGCTGGTCGTGCCACGTCCAGTTGCCAGAGAGCCAGGCGAAGGGGTTGACGGTGCGGAGAACGACAGAACCTCTGGCGGCATCGGCCGCCAGTTGCTCCGTAAATGTCCGGTATTCCTCGTTCAAGGCCTAGGAGATGATTTCGCTGATCTGGATGGTGGGGGAAGAGTTGGTGTAGTTGGGGATGTCTTCCATTAGCTTGGCGCCGTTGGACATCATGACTGCCAGGAAGCTCTCCACGGTTTCGAACTGCAGGTGACCGATGGCGAGGAAAGGGGGCTCGGAGCCGGGGAAGGGGCCAGAGAGACCTTTGTCGATTTCGAAGTGCTTCAGGGCGGCACCGAAGACTTCGTGGCAGAGGGCGCGGTGGGTGGAGTTGTAGTAATCCATGTCGAAGGTCTTGCCTTCACCGGCCGGGTACATGACGCTGACTTTGATCATTGTTCCTATCTTAAGCCTTCCTATCTGGTCCCGCCGATGGGCACGGTGGCTTTGTAGACGTAGCCGGTGACGCGGGTCATGTCGGAACTGGTGAGATAGAGGGTGTTCGAGTCGGCGCCGCGGCCGAATTTGCAGTTGGTGAGGGCCTTCTGGTCCGTGGTGATTTTGTGGGTGATTTTGCCGTCTTTGGTGACGCGGTAAGCGGTGCCGTAGCTGTAGCAGGTGAGCCAGAGGGCGCCTTCTTTGTCGACGTCGAGGCCGTCGGCCTGGCAGCCTTCGATGGTGACGAGGGTTTTGTGGGGGCCGCCGGCGACGGGGAAGATTTCGATCTTGCTGGTGTTGGGGGCGGTGTTGTGGGCGACGTAGAGGGACTGTTGGTCGGGGCTGATGAGGATGCCGTTGGGGCCGGTGATGGCGTCGGAGAAGAGGGTGGTCTTGCCGGCGGGATCGATTTTGTAGATGGTGCCGTTGGGGGTGGAGCCGTCGTAGCCGTTGGGGTCGGTGAAGAAGATGGCGCCGTCGCGGGCGACGGTGATGTCGTTGGGCCCGGTGGCGGTTTTGGGGTCCTTTTCGAAGGCTTTGGCGATGACGGAGACCTTCTTGTCCGGGGCTACTTTGAGGACCTGGCGTTCGTTGGTGGCGGTGGCGAAGAGGTTGCCAGCATCATCGAGCCAGAGGCCGCCGGGGCCGGCGCCGGTGGCGATGTCGAGATACTTGGAGGCGCCGTCCTTGGCGTTCCATTTGACGACGCCTTTGTAGGTGCCGCGGCTGGTGAAGAAGAGGTTGCCGTTGGTGTCGAGGGCGGGGCCTTCGGTGTTGCCCCAGGAGGGGTCGGAGGCGAGGAGGGTGGCCTTGATTTCGATGGGGCCTTCGGGCTGTTTGGCTTGGGGCTTCTCCTGCGGCTGGGTGCAGGCGGAGAGGAAGAGGAGGGAGGGGAGTGCGTAGACGAGTCGCATGTTCGGGGGCATCATATCAGTACCTGATAGAGTTTAGGCATGCGACTTTTGCCCGTGGTTTGGATGCTGCTCGTGGTGCCGATGCTGGCGGAGGATTTTTGGAAAACGAAGCCGTATACGGAGTGGAACGAGAAGGAGATTAAGAAGCTGCTGACCAATTCGCCGTGGGCGAAAGAGGTGACGGCGGTGCTGCCTGGCGGGGGTGGCGGCGGTGGAACGGGCGGGGGCGGCGGACGTGGCGGGCGGGGTGGAGGCGGCGGGCGCGGCGGCGGTGGGGCCGGTGGCGGCGGTGGAATGGACGTCGAAACGATGGGCGCGGGGGCGAGCGCGAATGTGGGCGGTGGAGGGCCTGTGGGTGGTGGCGGGGGCGGCGTGGGGGCGGCGGTGACGGGGAAGGTGCGGTGGCCGACGGCGATGCCGGTGAAGCAGGCGCTGGTGAAGATGAAGTATGGGGCGGAGGCGGCAACGTCGACGCAGGCGCAGCAGGTGCTGGCGGGGAAGAACGACATTTATATTGTGGTTTTGGAGGGTTTGCCGCAGCGGATGGCGCAGATGGGCGGGGCGCGGTTGAAGGAGAATCTGAAGCAGACGACGGTGTTGAAGCACGGGGATAAGCCGGCGATTTCGCCGGCGCAGGTGGAGATCGGGGTGGCGGATAAGCAGGTTTTGATCTATTTTGCGTTCCCGAAGACGGATGAGATTGTGTTGGAAGACAAGGACGTGGAGTTTGTGTCGAAGGTGGGGCCGGCGGAGTTCAAGAAGAAGTTCAAGCTGGCGGAGATGGTGGTGGATGGAAAGTTGACACTTTAATATGCGACTGGTTCTTCTGGGATTGGCGTGTGTGGCCGTTTACGGGCAGATTAACTCTGTGGCGCTGCCGGAGGGGGCGGCGATTTATGGGGTGCCGGGGGCGAAGGTTGCGTTGGTGACGCATGCGCGGCGGGATGTATTGTGGGCGGCGGGCGAGGCGGGGCTGGTGGCGCCGGAGGCGGAGGCGCGGCTGATTTCGGAGGCGGGTAAGTTCTGGTCCTTATTCCGGCAGACGCGGTTTCACGACTATGCGCAGAAATCGACGAAGGTGCCGGAGCGGGAGTATACAGTTACTCGCACGGTGAAGGGCGGGGACACTCTGACTTATGGCGATGTTACTATTCGAGTGATCGACACGCCGGGGTTTACGCCGGGGGCGGTTTCGTATGTGTATGAACGGGGCGGGAAGAAGTATGTGGCGACGGGGGATTTGATTTATAGCGGCGGGCGGTTGTTAGACTTGTACAGCTTGCAGGACGCGGTGGCGGAGACGAAGACGCGGGGGTATCACGGGTTCGCGGCGCGCGCGGGGCAACTGATTGCGAGTTTGCGGAAAGTGCGGGCGGAGGGGGCCGATGTGCTGGTGCCGGCGCGGGGACCGATGATCGTGAAGCCGGCGGCGGAGATTGATTTGTTAGTTGGTCGGTTGCAGGCTTTGTTGGACAGTCATTTCGCGACCGATGCGCTGCGGTGGTATTGGGGGCCGGAGAGTTGGCAGACGCGGGCGACGCTGGCGATGGGGAAGGCGCCGTCGGCACCGATGCCGATGGCGGTGGAGCGGGATTTGCCGGGGTATGTGATTGCGATCGGGAATTCGCGGCTGCTGGTTTCGACGAGCGGGGCGGCGTTTTTGTTGGACGCGGGGTATCCGCAGATTGTGGAGAAGCTGGAAGAACTGCAGGCGGCGGGGCGGTTTCGGAATTTGGAGGGCGTGTGGGTGACGCATTATCACGACGACCATACGGACCACGTTTCGAAAGTCGCGAAGAAGTTTGGGGCGAAGGTGTTTTTCAATGAACGGATCAAGGACATTGTGGAGAATCCGGGGCGGTACCGGATGCCGTGTTTGACGACGAATCCGATTGCGGGGGATGCGCGGGGCGAGGGGGAGCGGTGGGCGTGGCGGGAGTTTCAGTTTACGAGTTACTTTTTTCCGGGGCAGACGCTGTATCATGGGGGGCTTTCGGTGGAGCGGGAGGGGGCGGAGAAGTTATTTTTTGTTGGTGACTCTTTTACGCCTTCGGGGACGGATGATTACTGTTTGCAGAATCGGAATTTTGTTCATGCGAATGAGGGGTACCGGTATTGCCTGGACTTACTGGAAAAGCTGGGCGGAACGCACTGGCTGATTAACCAGCATGTGTTGCCGATGTTCCGGTATGACGCGGGGCAGATGGGGCGGATGCGGGAGGAGTTGGGTAAGCGGGAGAGGTTGTTGGCGGAGTTGACGCCGCTGCCGGATGCCAATTACGCGGTGGATGAGAGCTGGGCGCGGATCTATCCGTATTCGGTTCGCGGGAAGCGGGTGGCGGTGGAGTTGCGGGTGGATAATCACACGGCGAAGGCGCAGGAGTTCCGGGTGCGGTGGAATGTGCCGAAGGGGTGGGAGTTGGTGAGCGGGGAGACGCGGGCGACGGTGGCGGGGAAGGGTGTGGGCGTATTTAAGGCCGTGTTGCGGGCGGCGGGCGCGGGGGAGGTTTCGGTGTTGACGGTGGATGTGGGGTTTGCGGGATTTGAGTTGCGGCGGTGGACGGAGGCGCTGTTGGAACGCGATGGCGAGTGACGCGGAGTTAGTGCAGATTGTGGATGCGGCGGTGGCGGAGGCGGCGCGGCGGGCGGGGGCGGCGCTGGTTTGCCGGCAGGGGTGCACGCACTGTTGTATTGGACCGTTTGCGGTGACGGAGCGGGATTTGGCTCGGCTGCGGGCGGGGTTTGCGGTTGCGGGCGACGAGCGGATGGCGGCACGGTTCCGGGAGGCTCGGGAGGCGATGCGGGAGGGGTTTCCGGGGGATTGGGAGAGCGGGCGGGTGAGCGATTTGGCGGCGGCGGATTTGTTTGATTTGGGGCACCCGTGGCTTCCCTGCCCTGTTTTGGATTTGGAGACGGGTTCTTGCGGGCTGCATGCGTATCGGCCGGTGGCGTGCCGGTTGCATGGGCCGGCGTTGCGGATTGATGGGGTGGATTTACGGCATTGCCGGTTGAATTATGTGGGGATGGGGGCGGAGATGGTGGAGGGGTTGCGGGTTGATTTCGTGACGCCGGAGGTGGAGGAGAGTTGGTTGAGTTATATTGCGTGGGCGGTGGTGGAGTAGGTTTTTTGCGGGCGGGATTGGCGGGCGGGCAATGGCGGAAGGAAGGGCGGGCGTAGCGGGCTGAGGGACACTGCTGCTATGTCGGACTGAGGTGGTTTTATTGGGGGTTTTGCCCGCAATGTCCCCGGGCGTGGCGGGCGGGAATGGGCGGGGGAAGACGGCTGGCGGACGAAAGGGCGGGATTGGCTGGCGGGCGGATTGGCGGGACTGGCTCTCGGGCCGAGGGCCGGACTTACACGGTGGCGGCTTTTGTTAGTGAGTCGATGGTCCAGGTGGCTTGGTCGAAGACTTCTACGTTGCGGGTCTTTTCGTATATCTTGCGGACCTCGTCGCCGGGGAGGCGGCGGCCGGCGCCGTCTAACATTCCCGCTAACATTACTTTGCGGGCCTGGGATTGGGATGTTATTTCAGGGAGATCCGTATGTTCGAGCAGGCCGGGGACGAAGTTAGCGAAGGCGTGGCCGTAGTTTTCTGTTTCGACGATGCTGCGAAATGACGTGAGGCCGCCGGCGACGAAGAGCCGGTTGATGTTCGCTGTGAGGGCGGAGGCGCATTGGGCGGGGACGGTTAGCTTGCCTTGGGCGGCCAGGAGGATGGGACGGTTCTGGAGCGCCGGGTGGGCCTTGGCGGCGCGGACTACCGAGAGCACATCGCTGACACGCTGGCCGAGCATGGGCTTGCCGAGCATGAGCCCGGCCCAGGCGTAGGCTTCTTCGTCGTTGTGGGAACGGGCGTGGCGGGGATTGCCGGGGCCCATTTCCGGGAGCAGGTCGCCGAGGCCGCGGAGGTCCGGCACGCAAACGGCGAAACCTTGACTGGCGAGGGTTTGGTAGAGTTCGCCTTCGTGCCAATCGGTATTTCGACCGGACGAATCGAGCACGATGATGAGGGGGCGGGGGCCGCGGGCGGGGCGCGGGAGAAAGAGCCAGGCGGGGAGAAAAACGTGGGGGGCCGAGGGGATTTCGAGTGCTTCGATTTCGACGCCGCGGCTGATGGTACGGCGGAGCGTCTGGTATGTCGCGGCGGGGGGACGGTCGAGGCGGAGGAGACGATCGAGCGGGACAGGCGTCATGCGGCCGAGGCGGCGGCGGTTCATCTGATAGGGCGTGACGCTAGAGAGATTGCGAACGGTGGAGCCGGTTTCGGTGCAGAGGAGCGAGTCTTCGGGTTCGGGCTGGGTGGTGGGTTCTTCGGCGATTCCCTTCACGTCGGCACGGAACCAGCGGAGAAACCAGTTATAGATTTGCAGGCGGGAATCGTAGGCGAGGGAGTGGGGGAGAGGGGTGGAGGCCCAACTTAAGTGATCCTGTTTGCCGAGTAAGTCGTAGACCTTTTTCAGCTTCTGGAATTCGTCCCAGCCGGAGGCGATGTATTGGGGCGAGTAAGTGCCGAAGAAATCCTTGTCACTTACACTGATGAGGAGGGGTTTGCCGGCGAAGGGGTAGAGGAGATCCCAGCGGTCGAAGTTATTGGGGGCGGAATCGATTAGGTTTTGTTCGGCGTCGTCGGTGGAGCCGGGCGCGGAGAAGCCGGGGGTGGCGAAGTTCTCGGTGATGGCGCTGGAGAGGGCGGCGACGGTGACGCGGTCGTCGACGGCGAGGAGGAACATGGAGTCCGTTCCGCCGCCGGACTGGCCGGTGGTGCCGATGCGGGTGCGGTCGACGTAGGGGAGGGAGAAGAGATAATCGACGGCGCGGACGGCGTCCCAGGTTTGGAGGCGGGTGGCGGTATCGCCGGTGAGGAGCATCTGGCGGCCGGCGGTGGAGTGTTCGTCGTCGACCGAGCCGGTGCGGGTGCGCTTGCCGGTGGCATCGGGGTAGTAGATGCGTTCACCCTGGCCTTGCGGGTCGAAGCCGAAGGCGACGAAGCCTAGCTTTGCCAGGCCCTGGCAGAGACGCTGGTAGGCGGGGTAGGACTTGCCTTGCGGGGCGTGGCCCATCTGCACGATGACAGCGGGGAAGGGGCGGCGGGCCTTCGTTGGAACGTAGAGATTGCCGGTGACGTGGAAGCCGGGGCGGGATTCGAAGACGACTTTGTCGATTCGATAGGTGGGGCGTTCGATGGAACCGGTGACGCGGGCGTTGAGAGGAGAACGTTCGGGTTGGCCACCGA
This sequence comes from Bryobacteraceae bacterium, assembly GCA_044358225.1. Taxonomy (GTDB): domain Bacteria; phylum Acidobacteriota; class Terriglobia; order Bryobacterales; family Bryobacteraceae. Next base: position 9,814 of record JBIKOG010000254.1, read on the forward strand.
TGAGAGACCAGAATTTTTGGCGGGCCCAGCGGCGGCGCTCGGCGATGAGTTCGGGCGTGGTGAGCTTAGCTAGATCGTCATTGCGGCGTTTGTGGGCAGCAAGCGCGAGGTCCCGCAGATAGGCGGGGAGGCAGTGCGCGTATTGGCGGTATGCGACGCCGGGGTAGGGCGGCGTCTCCTGCCAGGCTGGGAGATTACCAGCGGCGGTGACGGCGGCGCCTGTGAGGCGTAACCATTGACGACGATTCATCGGGCGGATTGTCTCCTCTGAGTATGGCAAGAATAGAAGCACGATGCCGAAGATTCGACTGCTGGGCCTAGGGGACGTGACCGATTGTATGCAATTGAAGGAGGCGGCGGGGTGGAACCAGACGAAGGCGGACTGGATGGCGTTGCTTGCTGCTTCGCCTTCGGGGTGTTTTGGGGTGGAGGAGGATGGAAGGGTGGTGGCGTCGGCAACCGCGGTGGCGCATGGGGGTGTGGGCTGGGTGGGGATGGTGTTGACGGACCCGGCGTATCGGGGGCGGGGGTTGGCGACGGCTTTGCTTGGGGAGACGTTGGCGTATTTGGACGGGGTGGTGGAGACGGTGAAACTGGACGCGACGGCGGCGGGGGAGCCGTTGTACCGGAAGTTGGGGTTTGTGGAAGAGGCGGTGATTGAGCGGTGGGTTT
>JBIKOG010000456.1:0-3023 GCA_044358225.1 Bryobacteraceae bacterium
ACGTCGGCAGCCGCGGCATCAACATCACCAGTGACCCGCAAACCGGCATCAACGAAAACATCAATCAGGTTCCCGCGCAGTTCCTCTCGCTCGGTCGCTCCCTGCTGGACGTTGTGCCCAACCCCTATGCCGGCAAAATCGCCGTCGGCCAGCTCGCCGGCGCCACCGTCCAACGGCAGCAACTCCTGCGTCCCTTCCCGCAGTTCCTCAACGTCACCCGCAACCTGCCCACCTTCGGCAACACCGTCTATCACTCGTTCCAGACGAAGTTCGAACAACGCCTCTGGCACGGGCTGACCACCATCGTCTCCTACACCTATTCGAAGAACATCGGCGACATCGGCCCCTATCAGAACTTTTATGATCGCCGCGTCGAACGCGCCGTCACCAGCTTCGACGTGCCCCATCGCCTCACCATCACCACCTCCTGGGATACGCCCATCGGCAAGGGCCGCAAGTTCCTCGGCAACGCCTCCAAACCGGTTGACCTGATCATGGGCCAGTGGAACCTAGCCACCTTCAGTACCTTCCAGTCGGGCTTCCCGCTCAGCTTCGGCGTCAACCAGAACACCCTCTTCCTCGCCGGCGCCGGCGCCCAGCGGCCCAACGTCCCCGGCGATCCCAAGGCAGGCATCAGCGGCAGCATCACCGACCGGCTCGGCGCCTACTTCAACACCGCCGCCTTCTCCCAACCCGCGGACTTCACCTTCGGCAACGTCGGCTCCCGCGTTGGCTGGCTCCGCAACCCGGGCATGAACAACATCAACCTCACGCTGACAAAGCAGTTCATCATCAGCGAGAAGCTGAAGGCGAACCTCCGCGCCTCGTCGTTCAATCTGGCCAACCACCCGGTCTTCGCCGGCCCCAACACCACCTTCGGCGCGCTCGGCCAGTTCGGCCGCATCTCCGCCCAGGCCAACTTAAGCCGCCAGACCGAATTGGTTCTGCGGCTGATTTTCTAACCCTTCCCAGCCAACCCGGCGACGGCTCCCTCATCGGAGCCGTCGTCGCCAATCCGAACTACTTCCCAAGGCAAGCGCAAGGCATGAAGTGCGCGCCGGTGGCGTTCGTAAACTCGCCGCCGGGCTCGAACCCGGATCCGTTGTGAGGCTGCAAGTAGTGGTAGCCCTCCCATTGGCAGTACGCCGCCCCCCGCGCCATGATCGTCGCGTCAATCGATCGGCCCGTCACTACTCCCGTCAACTGGTTCCGCCGAATCGTCCACCCGTCGTGGGTGATCTCCACTTTTACCGGCTTGTGTTCCTGCGTGTTCCACTGCTTTTGCGCTAAACGCAAAATGGCGGTTTCTATCCCCGGGTCCTTCAGCCGCGCCGGATGCGGGGAACACAGCTTCGACGTGGGTGTGATCGTTCCCGTGTAGTTCACCGTAATCTCCCCGGTTGCCGCCACATCCCCATCAATCCGCTCGTCCTTCCCCGTCGTGTTCTTATAACCAACCGGATACATCTCCACCTTCACCCGGTTCTTACCCGGCGATATCGTGCCCTGAATCAACCCGCGTGATACAAACTCGCCGAACGTGTCCATCCCCGGAATCGTCGTCGGCCCGTCTTTCACAAATACGCCGCGCCATGTCGTCCACTTCGCCCTCTCCTGCCGTGTGCCCCATTTCTCCATCAACGTCTCCACCGGAGCTTTCCCTGCCACCGTAAACCGGACTCCCCATCGCAGCGCCCCGGAGATGTCGGAGTCCGAAAATTCCGCCATCTTCGCCTTCAACAGCTTGGGTGACGACTTCTCCAAATACAACCGGAAAAACAGCGGCTCGCCCAGGTTTATTTCCTGAATCACATCCGCTTCCGAGATCGAAGCCATGTCTTTGTCCGCCCGTGTGAACACGATCTTTCGCAGGAACTTTTCATGCATCGGGCCGGTGATGCCCTGATCGGCCGGCTCGGCCGCGGGGGCCACGCGGGTGGTATCCGGCGCCGGTCGCGAAGCCTCCTGCGCCCGTGCTTTCTCTCGTGCTTGAATCGATTCCTCTCGCCGCGCCTCCCGCGCCGCCTCTGCTTCTTTCCTCTGCAGGGCTCGCTTCGCCGCCCGCTCCGCTGCCGCAGCAGCAGCCGCGGATTGCCCCTGTGCGCACATTCCCACCGCGATCAGTAACGCAAGTATCGGTTTCATATCAGCAGAGGCGCAGTGCCGGCAAATGAGGGATCAAACTTCTGTCGGGCCGAACGTGTAGCCGGGAGCGATATACTACCCGCATTCCACCATGGCCACCCTAGCCCAAACAGCCGCGGCCAAACCCACCACTCCGGTGTCGAAGCCCTCCGCCCGCCTGGTCAGCCTCGATGCCTATCGCGGCTTCATCATGCTGATCCTCGCCGGCTCCGGCTTCGGTCTGGCCGTCCTGAAAAACTACCCGGACTGGGCCTGGCTCGCCGCCCAGGTCGATCACGCCGCCTGGGAAGGCTGCACCTTCTGGGACCTCATCCAACCCGCCTTCACCTTCATGGTCGGCGTCGCCATGCCGCTTGCCTTCGCCCGCCGCGCCGCCGAAGGCGCAACCAATCGAGAGATCTTCAAACACGTCCTCAGCCGCGCCGGCCTGCTCATCGTTCTCAGCAACATCTTCTCCAACTGGGGCGCCACCGGCCCGCTCAAATTCCAGCTCATCAACGTCCTCTGCCAAATCGCCATCGGCTACGTTCTCTGCTTCTTGATCACCCGCCTCCCATTCAAACAACAGGCCCTCACGGCCGCCGCCACGCTCGCCGGTTACTGGGCGCTCTACCTCCTATTCCCCAGCCCCAACGGCCCATTTTCCCAATACGGTAACGTAGGCGCCGTGCTGGATTTGACCCTCCTCGGCTACAACTACTCCGGGTACTACACCACCCTCAACGCCATCGGCAATGGCATCACAATTCTCTTCGGCTGCTGGGCTGGCATGCTCTTCCAGTCCCAACACACCCACGTCGAAAAGCTAAAAATCCTCGCCATCGCCGCCGTCGCCTGCTTCACCTTCGGCTTCCTTCTCCAGCCCTTCAACCCCATGA
>JBIKOG010000060.1:0-33905 GCA_044358225.1 Bryobacteraceae bacterium
TATAAAAGATATATTGGCTCAAACCATTGGCGATTGGCTACTCTGACACCAATGAACCCATCCACAGCACCAGAGTCGCCCCATGGACGACTGGCGGTATTCGGCAGCCAAGCCTTCGCAATTCTCTGCCTGGCAGGCGCTGTGGCCGCAGCCGCCTGGCTGGACCGAGTAACGGCCACGCTGTTGCTGTTGACCACCGGACTATTCGCCGTGGTCTGCCGGTACTCGATCCGCTACCTGAACGGAGATCCTGGGCAAGCGCGATTTCTCGGCTGGCTTTGCGCCACCGGCACCTGCGTGTTTTCATTGGTCCTCACCTCCAATCTTCTGGCCTTCGCGCTGGCATGGAGTGCGACAAGCCTGAGCCTCCATCAACTGCTGCAGTTCTATCGGGACCGGCCGGGGGCGCGGATGGCGGCGCGGAAGAAGTTCCTGATCAGCCGCTTGGGCGACGTCTGCCTGGCTGCCGTTCTGTTTCTGACCTACCGTCAGTTCGGCACGTGGGATTTCGCCGAACTGTTCCGCGCGGCCGAGCAGATGCGGGGGGCCCCATCGGCTAGTTTGCACTGGATTTGCGGCCTTCTTGTGTTTGCGGCGCTGTTGAAGTCGGCGCAGTTCCCTTTCCATTCCTGGCTCCCGGATACGATGGAGACGCCGACGCCGGTGTCGGCACTGATGCACGCCGGAGTGATCAACGCGGGGGGAATTCTGGTCATCCGACTGAGCCCGCTGATTTCGCTATCCGCGCCGGCAATGGAAGTCCTGGCCCTGGCCGGGGCCTTCACGGCGGTGTTCGCCTCACTCGTGATGTTGACGCAGGCGAGTGTGAAGCGCTGCCTGGCGTTTTCTACAGTCGCCCAGATGGGATTCATGATGCTGGAGTGCGGAATGGGGGCGTACCACCTGGCGCTGGTTCACATGGTGGGGCACTCGTTCTACAAGGCGTACTCGTTCTTGTCTTCGGGCAGCGTGGCGCTTGAGCGCCCACAGAAACAGCGCACGGACACGCCGTTGGCGGTCTTCGCGGGGTCCCTTTTGATAGCGGCCTGCGTCGCGCTGCCGGTGGCGGCATGGACCGGAGTGGATCCAGGCGAGCATGCCGCGCTGACCGGGATCTTCATCCTCGGCGCGGGGCATTTGTTGAGTTCGGCGTGGGGATCGAGAGCGATGTATGGCGTGCTACCGGGAGCGGCGCTGGTGAGCTTCGCCTACTTTGGAATGGAACGTTCGACATCCCTACTGTTGACACCCGTGCACGGAGAGGCATCCTGGACCACCGTTCCGATTTTTGGACTTTTCCTCGTGCTCGCGGCCGTACAAACGCAGCTCACCGCAATCGCGGGCACACGGCAGGGCCGGAGCCTGTACGCCCACGCCCGCAATGGCTTCTATATCAACACAATCGCCAATCGGCTTACAGCGTCGGTCTGGCCCATACGGAACACTACGGGAGCGCACTAGATGACGACTGCATTGCTGACAGCCACAGAGGCCACCGCGACGAACTCAATCGAGACTGCGTGCGCGCGCATTGCCCCGCTCTGGCCGCTGCAGAGTTTTGTTGCGGTGAATCCATTCCTCGGATTGGCAGACAAGCCGTTTGTGGAGGCGGCAGCGCTGCTGGAGCGTGTGACCAAGGGCGGGATGTTGATGGACGCCGATTACTATCTTGAACAGATACGACTGGGCAGAATCGGGCCGGACGATGTCGAGGCCGTCTCCGCGGTTGGGATCGGCGCGTTGGCTGGACGGCTGCGGCAGAACGAGGGGGCCGCTGGCGTGTTGACGGTGGCCGACTGGTTGGACCAGCGGATGGGAACGAGTTGGGCGGCGTTTGTCACCGACGAGGTGTCCAAATGGTGCGCCTCCTACTTCGACGAAGGGCAGAGCGCGTGGCAGATGCCCGGACGGGAACTGCCCCTGTATTCTGCCTGGAAACGGATGGCCGAATGCGACGCGAACGCGGAGGTGCAAGGATTGACAGGGTTTCGGCAGGTTGTGGCGGAACTGCCGGAAGACCCCGCAGAGATGGTGCGGCACGCGCTGACCGTGTTGCGGGTTCCAGTGAAGGCCGAGACGGATTTCCTGCATCGCGAGTTGATGAGCGTGTTCGGATGGAGTGCCTACGGAGCGTATCAGGACAGGCAAAGGGGAGAGAGCAGCGTGGTGGCGCAGTTGCTGGCGATCCGACTGGCGTACGATGTGGCGCTGCTCTCGCTTAGCGGTGGCTGGCGCTGCGCGGCGGAAACGGCACCGGAGACGGCATTGATCGAGGCGAAATGCGTCGCGCAGGCGGCGTTGGAGCATGGCTTCCGCAGCCGGTTGACGGAGCAATTGGGTACTTCGGCGCCGGCTGCAAGACATGGGCGTAAGGCCCTGCAAGCTGTGTTCTGCATCGACGTCCGGTCCGAAGTCTACCGGCGGGCGCTGGAGGCCCAGTCTGAGGAGATTCAGACGATCGGATTCGCGGGCTTCTTCGGGATGTCGATCGCGTTCGGAGATCAGGCGCTATGCCCGGTTCTGTTGCAACCATCGCATCGCCTGCGCGCGGAAATGAAAGGGCGTCCGTGGCAGGAGATCTGGGAGGCGATGAAGCGGTCCGCCGTCGCCTGCTTCCCAACGGTGGAGGTCTCCGGCGCCTGGTTTGCCGTTACCCTGTTGCGGCGCGTCTTCCGCGGGGGAAGTGCGAGGAGGGAGAAGCCAGAACTGCACTGCGCCATTCCGGTTGAGACACGGGTCGACATGGCGGCAGGGGCGCTGAAGAACATGAGCCTTCGCGCGGAGGATTTGGCGCCAACGGTTTTGTTGTGCGGGCACGGCAGTGCGACAGAGAACAACCCGTACGCAGCCGGGCTTGACTGCGGCGCTTGTGGGGGCCACAAAGGGGATATCAACGCGCGCTTTGCGGCTGCGCTGTTTAACGATCCTGCAGTCCGGGAGGGACTGCGGCTGAGAGGGATTTCGATCCCCGCCGATACCGTTTTCGTTGCCGGATTGCACATCACGACGACGGACGACGTGGAACTGTTGGACACCGACGGAATGCCGGAAGGCGAGCGCACGCGCGTGGCGGCGTGGCTACGGGCGGCCTCCGATCGTGCGCGGATCGCGCGAAACGCCGACGTGGGAGCGGCCGGCGTTGCCGGGGAGGTGCGCCGGCGAAGTAGAGACTGGTCCGAGGTCCGTCCTGAGTGGGGATTGGCCGGAAACGCGGCTTTCATCGCCGCGCCCAGGGCGCGCACGAAGCACTTGGACTTGCAGGGCAGGGCCTTCCTTCACGACTACGACTCCACAGTGGACAGGGACGGTTCGGTTCTGACCCTGATTCTTACGGCGCCCGTCATTGTTGCCAGCTGGATCAATCTGCAGTATTACGGCTCGACGGTAAACAATCAGGTTTTCGGCAGTGGGAATAAAACGTTACACAACATTGTGGGTACATTTGGTGTTTGGGAAGGGAACGGAGGCGACCTGAGAACGGGGCTGCCGTTGCAGTCGTTGCACGATGGCACCCGGTGGGTGCACGAACCGCTTCGATTGCAGGTGTTCGTGGACGCGCCGCGGGAGCGGATTGACTGGGTTGTCTCAGCCAACTCCGACCTTCGGAATCTGGTGGATAACGGCTGGATTCAGCTGGTTGCGCTGGAGGGAAACGAGACATTTCTGGCGAGAAGTACCGGGAGATGGGAGTACGACACGAGTTGCAAGGGGTAACGACAGATCGTATGATCGGGAAGATCGGCGCCAGGTTTGCGACGCCGGCTTGAGCCGGAGTCAGTGGAGCAATGTTGTTAACAGGCATGCGTGGCATTCGAGTCTGGATTCTGGCCGCTGGTTGGGCGGTCAATTGTATGGCGCAGCCGCGCGGACCCGCCGGGGCTGCGTTTAACGATAGGATTTTCGAGTTTTATCACGAATTCTTCGGCCCGCAAGCGTACACAAATCCAGAGGCATCGCTCAATATTCGAAACCGGATGGCGAATGGCGTGAGCCTGCAGCCACCGTTCGATGCGGGATTGGCGGACTTCGTCCGGAGCCGGGGCGTTAACTTGATGGTCGATCCGGCGAGCCGTTTGCGGAAAGATTTTATGCCCAGCGCCGCGTTGGCGCAGCAGAGGGCGATCGAGGAGTTGGCAGGGCGGGAGGGGATTCGGAAGGTCGTTTGGAATGTGATGCCGGAGTGGGATCAAGCCGGGGGCGAATGGGTGCCGGAGGGTCGCCCGCGTTACGCCAATTTCACGCGCGAGCAGGCCTATGCGAGGTTTGCCGGATTCTATGCCGCAAACTACCCGGCAATGAAGATCGCCTTCGGACGACCATCGGCGGAGCGAAACTACTGGACGGCGGCGATCACGGATTTTTCCCCGAATACGTTCCATGCGTACGAAATGGGCGCCGATATCTGCCTGTTGGAACGAAGCATTGACGAGTTGGGCGATATATCGACGGGTATCGCATTCACACGCGGAGCGGGGCGCCAGTATGATCGGCACTGGGGGATCGATATCTCGACGTATCGCACGTCGAACGACATGGCAACGAAATTCGATGATCGGGAGACGCTATTGGGCGGGTGGTCGCCGAGCTACCTGAAGAGGCACTACTTCATTGCCTACATGGCCGGCGCGCACATGATCAGAAACGAGGCCACCGGCTATTACAAGAACGGATCGCAATTGGATCCACTCGGGCGAGTTACGCGAGAATTCGCTGACTTTGCGTTGACACGGCACCCGGAGGTGGACCGGGCGTCGGTGACAACCGCGCTGATGATCAGCCGCAACGCCGGGTTCGATCCGAAGCACTGGCTCTATTTACAGCAGGACGCCGTGTGGTACCAAGACCTGCCGTACTCGGACGGAGACCGGATGATCAATCAGTTCTTCCGGCTGGCGTACCCGAACCACTGGTTGCATGGCCTGACGCCGGGGGCGCCGTTTAACGACGCCGCGGGGCATCCGGACAAGCGAGGATTCCAGAGCTATCTGGCCCGTGGCGGGGATCCGCGTCCGTTTGAGCCGATGGCCACGACACGTTACGGGCACAGCCTGGACATCCTCAACGACCATGCGCCAGGGGAGGCGCTACGCCACTACAAAGTCATCATCCTGCTGGGCGATGTCGCCATCGATGCGCGGATGCGCGAGGCATTGGCGGGGTGGGTGGAGGCCGGCGGGACACTGGTGACTACGGCCGGACAAAATACAGGTTTCGACGAGTCGTTCCTTGGTCTGCGGCTGGAGGGTGTGAGACAGAGGGGAACCACTTCGACCTGGATTGCCGATGGGCGTCCGACGCGCGAATCCCCGTTCTGGTTTCTGCCGGTTTCGCTTACGACCGCTTCGATTGTAGCCTCTGCCGACGACGGGGCGCCGTTGATCACGAGCAATCCCATTGGCGGCGGGCGCGTGATCGTTGCCACGGCCCCCTACCTGCAAAACGCCGCGCACGACCAGATGATTTCCGTCGGGACGCGGCTGTTCGACTGGCTGGCGGAACAGCATGCGACCGCGCGCATTGAGGGGAGCCCGGTGGAGTATCTGGTGAACGAGTCGGCGTCGCGCGTGACGGTGACGGTCGTCAACAACTCCGGGGAACCATGGACCGGCGCTGTCGTGATGCCGGACCGGGGTGAGGTGGTGTCGGCTCGTGAGTTGATCGGGGAAATCGATCTGCGGTGGACACGCACCACTGAGGGAATCCGCGCGACGGGCGTGGTTCCGGCTTATGACGTGAAGGTCTTCAGTATCGACTTCGGGCCGCGCTAAACCGGCACGTGGGACTTCCCTGCCCTACCCAATTCGGCGCGTTTAGGCGGAAAGTACCAGCGGAGGACCAGTACCCGCCCTGCCATCCCACACGCCGAGTTCTGTGCCTGCCGTTCCATTGACCGGTAACCCCCTAAAGGCAAAACTGACTATATCGCGCTAGCCCAATTTCCAGACCGTCACCTGACGGCTCGGGCGGGTTCACGCTCATATACCAAGGGACGTTCTTTGCAGAGCCACAGTTTTGCCAAATCAACAAATTCGGAAAGTATGGCGAACCGTAGTGCCCGGTCCTCGTGGTTAGCGGAGTGCAAAGGATGAGCGGGGCTGTGCAGACGGTCGGCCCAATGCCATCGCGTCCGACTCGGATGTCGACGGTACGGCGAATTTGGCAGGAGCAGCGGGGGATGGCAACCGTCGCCGGGTGGTCGTTTCTGGCCGCGGTTGTGGCGCGCGGATCGAACCTGGCGGCGCTGGCCATTTGCGCCCGGGTCTTGGGCCAGGTGGAGTTCGGCCAGGTGGCGGCGATTCAGAGTACCGTCGGCATGTTCGCCCCGCTGGCGAGCCTGGGATTGGCGTTGACGACGACCAAGTTTGTGGCCGAATACCGTGACCGGGCTCCGGAACGCGCCGGCCGCATCATCGCCCTATCGCTGTGCGCAGGCACGCTTGCCGGAGCCCTGATGACGGCGGCTCTGATCGCGTTGGCGCCGGTGCTGGCGGCGAAAGGGTTCGCGAATCCGGAGTTGAAAAAGCAGTTGATTGAGTCGTCCGGGCTGCTGCTTCTCGGCGTGATTGAAGCGGTGCAGAGCGGCGCATTAACGGGATTGGAAGCCTTCTCCCGCATTGCGAAGTTGAGCGCCTGGGGCGGATTGCTGTCGATTCCCGTCACCACTCTGCTTGCCGCGCAATATGGCACTTCGGGCGCAATTGCCGGCCTGACGATTTCGTTGTTCATTTCCTGTGTGCTGAACGGATTCATGTTGCACGCCGAGTGCGGCCGCCGGAGCATTCGAACGACTCTCGCCGGCTGCGCTTCTGAAAAAGGCGTCCTGTTCTCATTCAGTCTGCCCGCCTATGTGTCCGGCATCGTGGTGGCGCCGGTGAGTTGGCTGAGCACGATCCTCCTGGTGCAGCAGGCGAATGGCTTTGCCGAAATGGCGCTCTTCTCCGCGGCGGACCGGTTCCGCTACATTCTGATTTTTATCCCGATGGCCGTCTCGCGCATCGCGATGCCGGCCCTATCGCGCTTCCGCGCCGAGTCGAACCAGAAGGCCTACCGCAGCGCCTTCAACTGGAACCTGGGGTTCAGCCTACTGGCGACGGTGCCGGCGGCGGGGTTATGCGCGATCTTTGCGCCCCGTTTGCTGGAACTGTTCGGGCATTCCTTCGCGTCCGGCTGGCCGGTCCTATCCGTGCTGGCGATCTCCGCTGTGCCGACGGTGCTGAATATGCAGTTGGGCGCTGCACTGCTGAGTAATGACAGGGCGTGGGCAAGAACGGGCATCGATCTGCTGCTCGCCATCGCCTTCCTCGGTGCGTCGTGGATCGCCGTTCCGCGCTGGAATGCGCTGGGGCTGGCAGGCGCATTTCTGTTCGCCTACACGGTGGCATCGTTAGCGCTCTGGCTGTGTCTGCGCGAGGACCGGGCCACTCCGGCGGGAGCGGCCGCATGAGACTGACGATGAGCTCCGTCATGATGGCCACGCCTCCGCCGGTCGAACTGGCGGGACCGGGCTGGGCTGTCGCCGTCCCGCTGCTGGTGCTGCCGGCGTTGCTACTTTGTCCGCCGGACCAACGCCTGTTGTCGGTGCTGGCGTCGGCCTTTGTGTGCCTACTGGCTCAGTGTTTCCTGCCGCGCGCCCGATTCCGGGCGAACCACTATTTCTCGCCGGTCAATGTGGCGCTGGTCCTGCTCCACATGAAGATCCTGGTGGTCCCCGTTCTGCTGATGGCATACGGGTATGAGAACAAGATCATGGCCCTGACGGCGTCGACACGATCGATCGAGGGCGCGATCCTCGTCGACACGATTGCCTACCTGGCATTCTGTCTGGGGCTTCAATTCGCGCCGGGTGGCCCGGTCACGCCAGGGCGATTCTCACTCCTTCCTGCCCTCTCTCAAACGCCCAGCAGCACCTACATTTTTGTGTTCGCGGGTCTGGGGCTGGTGGGCCTGTTTCTAACCTTCGGCAGCATCGGCCGTTTTGTTCAATACTTCTCCGATCCGGCATCGGTGATCGATCAGCAAGGGGGCGCTAGTTGGGGCGAGTTTTTCGGTACGATCCTGCGGCCGTTTTTCGCGTTCTCGCTGGTGACGTGGTGGTCCCGAGTTGCCGACAGAAGCCGCGAATCCGGTGACACGTGGCGTCCGGTGATGGCGGGTCTCGCCGCCGCGGTCGGCATCACGATCGCCAACCTGACATTTGGATTCAACCGGGGCGCGGTGGTCTTCCCGCTCGTTTCGCTCATCGCGGTCTATAGCGCCCGGATTCGCCGGATTCCGCCCGTTTTGACGCTGGCCGCGGTGGTCGTCTTCATACCCGTCCTGCTAGCGGTTGGATCGTTCCGCGGTAATTCGCAACTGGCACAGGTCGCCCCCAACGCTTCGCGCGAAGTCGAAGTTTCCGTCAACGATTTGACCGAGAACATTGTGGTCTATTGCGCCGGGCCGCAGTTGACCGCCGTCTTCTACGAGAGCCTGGACTGGGGCAACCGGCTATGGGGCGGCACAACGCTCATTTCCTCCGTGATGAGCCCGATCCCGATTCTTGGCAAAGGATTCCGGGACACCAGCGGACCCGTAGTCTACAACCACGCCATCTATGGAACCTCGGGAATCGACGATCAGATTCCGGCTTACGTGGCCGAGCTGTTCGGCAACTTCCACGTGCCAGGCGTCGTGGCTGGATTCATCGCCCTGAGCCTCTTGCTGGCGATGTTTGAATCCTGGCTGCAGGCGGTCAAATCGACATTCGGCGCGTTCATCATTCAATACATCGCGGTGTGGGGCGCATTGCTGGCCGTGTGGAGTGTCAGCGTCTACGTGCAGATCCTGTTCTACTTCCTGGGACCGGTCTATCTCTACCTTGCCGCGACCCACGCGGGGGCCCTATTGCGCCGTTCACCGGCGTCTTCTATTTCCTATCAGACGGGAGCCGGAATTCGATGAAGATCTGCCTGATTGGCGGCATCTACAACAAGGGCGGCGCGCGCTCCACCTACGTGAAGATCACGCCGGAGACAACGCTGGAGACCGGGTTCCGGGAGGCCGGCCACCAGGTGACGACGCTGAGCCATTACGACGAAGCCGACTTCGGGCGTTTCGATGTCGTTCACGTCCATCACCTGAGCTTCGGCGCACTGCGATTGGCAAGCGACGGTTCGGCAACACCCTTCGTGTTCACACCCCATTGCAACGCCCATCTCGCCACCGGCACACTGAGCCGCGCGCGGCAACTATCGATGCGGTATGTCCTGTCCACTGCCGATGGCGTAGTCAGCTTGACGGAGAGTGAGGCGGCGCGTTCGCGGGCCGCATTCCCGCTCGATGGCGCCATCCTGCGGCCGATTCCGAACGGCATCAATGTAAGCAATTACAGCTTCCGCCGCGCCAACCGCGCGGGCCACGGCGCGCCTTGGCAGATCCTGTTCGTCGGGCAGCTGATCGGATTGAAGCGCGTGGATGTGCTGCTTCGCGCCCTGGCCGGGTTACGACACGAATTCCGGCTGACGCTGGCGTATCAGAACCCGCAGATGGAACAAGCATTGCGGACACTGGCGACGGAGTTGGGAATCGCCGACCGCGTCCTGTTCCGCGGCGAAACGGGTCCGCGGGATCTGGCTGCCCTTTACCAACAGAGCGACGTCCTGGTTCTGCCCAGTTCCACGGAGGCATTGCCCTCTGTCATCACCGAGGCGATGCTGTGCGGCCTGCCCTTCGTGGCAAGCGCGGTGGGCGGCATTCCGGAGCAGGCCAATGGGTTCGGCGTTGTCCTGGAGGACCGATCCGCGGAGAGCATCGCGGCGGCGTTGACGAACCTGTTCGACAACTACGGGCACTTCCAGGAATCCGGCGAGGCGATGAGCCGCTACGCCCGGCAGAAGTACTCCATCAGCACGATGGTGAACCAACATTTGGAACTGTATGCGCAGCTGAAGGGCACTCGCCCTCGACGGCTCGCGACGAAGTTCGCGGTGCAGCGCGGGATCGCCCGGCTGGCATCGCACTTTATGGGAACCAGCGGCCCGGCGCGCTCCGCCGAAGTGTCCGCAACCAAGGTGGCTTAAGAAAAATGACTATCGTACACATCGGCCCTCCGCATCTTCCGATTCTCTACAACCTGGGTGGCGCCACCGAGCGCCGCATGCGTGAAATCGCTGCCCGCCAGGCCCAACAGGGATCGCGGGTGATCGTCTACTCCGCAGAAGACCAGACCAGTTCCACCGACTACTTTGGCGCCGAAATTCGCGCCGTTGCCTGCCGCCGTAAGGGACTGCTCCGCGCGGCGGAGTTTCTGGCCAAGAGCCTGCAGGATGTGAAGAAGTTCGCGCCCGACGTGATCCACTTTCACACGCTGTCGGAAGGGGCGATGTTCGCCAAACTGTTTGCGCGCGGAATCCACGCGCGCACCGTCCTCTCCTTCGACTACTTCATCTTCCGGCGCGGCAAGCAGAACCCGTTCTTCCCCTGGTACAAGCGGGCGCTGAATACGTTCTCCTCCCTGCTCCCGGTTTCCGATTACTGCCTGCGCGAATCCGCGTCGTACTGGTCGATTCCGGAAGACCGGATGCGGGTACTCTACAACGGCGTCAGCCTGCAGCAGTTCTATCCGAACCCGGCGGCGGCCGCCGAACGCCGCGCGGCGCTGGGGTTGCGGCCGGACGAATTTGTACTCCTTTACGTGGGCCGTGTCTGCCGCCAAAAAGGGACCGACCTGCTGGTGAACGCCTATGCCCGGATGCGCGCCGAAGGGCGGAAGGTGCGGCTGGTTGTGGCCGGCCCGATTGGTCAGTTCGGCCACGAAGGCTCCGACGAAATCACCACTATGCTCCGTGCCAACGACGGCCTGTACCTGGGTCCGGTAGAGGAGGCGATTCTGCCTTCGGTCTACAACATGGCCGATGTCTTCGTGCTGCCGACACGCGTGAACGAGATGTTCGGCATGGCGGCCATTGAAGCCCAGGCCTGCGGACGTCCGGTGGTTTGCAGCAATCACGGCGGGTTGCCGGAAGTGGTCCGGACCTCGAGCGGCTTGCTTTTCGAATCCGGCAATCTGGGCGACCTCACGCAGCAACTCCGCACGATGATGGACGACAACGCCCTGCGCCATCAGTTCAGCGAGGCAGCCGTGACCAACGCCCGCCGCTTCGCCTGGGAAACCATTACGCAGGAACTGGGAGAAGTCTACAGCGCGACGCCGCGGCAATAGGCACGTTATGGAAACGTCAGTGAACAACCCGATGGAAGCACCGCTCGTCTCCGTGATCCTGCCATTCCTCAATGGCGGCCCGGCGTTTGAACCGGCGCTGCGATCCATGCTGCAGCAGACCTATACCAACTGGGAACTGCTGTTGTGCGATGACGGCTCCCGCGACGGAAGTCTGGAGTTGGCGCAATCGTTGCAGGACCCGCGGGTCATCGTCTGGTCCGACGGAAAAACCAAAGGTCTCGCCGCCCGTTTGAATGAGTGCATCGGCCGGGCCCGCGGCACGGTGATCGCCCGCATGGACGCCGATGACATCAGCTACCCGGATCGGCTGCGTCAGCAGGTAGCCTACCTTGTTGCGCATCCGGAGGTGGACGTCGTGGGATGCTGCATGTTGATCTGCGGGGAAGACGGCAGCCCCATCGGCAAGCGCACGGCACCCGCGGAACACGAAGGCATTGTGCGCACCCCGGCCCTTGGCTTTGGCCTCGCGCATCCGACGTGGATGGCGCGCGCCGCCTGGTACCGGCGCAATCTCTACGACCCGACGGCACTGCGTTTTGAAGACATTGAACTGCTGTACCGCGCCCTTCCGGGCAGCCGGTTTGCGAACTTGACAGAGGTACTTTATGGGTACCGCGAGATGCGCGGCGGACTGAAGAAGCGGTTCAAAACGCGGCTGGGCCGCATTCGCTATCTGGCCGCGCGCCGGCAGGAATTTGGAACCGGCCTGTTTGTGCGGGCTGCGGTCGCCGAGTCCGTAAAGGTGGTGTTGGACGCCGGATTGACGGCCATTTCCGGCCGCTACGAATGGCTGCGGTTGCGAGAGGCGGAGTTGACGCCGGCCGAGTCCGTGGAGTGGCGGAGAGTCTGCGCGACGCTGGAGAACGCGGCCCCCGTGGCAGCCGAAGTACGGGAAGGAGCCGCCGCATGAGCGCGAACATTCGCGTCATGGTGCTGACGACCGTTCCGCAAACAATGGCGGCCTTCTTCCCCCGGCAACTGTCACTGCTTGCCGAAGAGGGCTTCGACGTCCACGCCGTCTCCTCGCCGGGAACGGAACTGGACCGGCTCGGCGCCTCCTGCGGGGTCACCACGCACGGCATTCCGATGGAGCGTCCGGTGAGTCCGCGCCGCGACTTGGTCTCCCTGTTCCGGCTCGTCCGGCTCATGGTCAAACTGCGCCCGCAGATCGTTCATGTGCACACCCCGAAGGCTGGGCTACTGGGGATGATCGCGGCAACGCTGGCCGGTGTTCCAGTACGGCTCTACACCGTTCACGGACTCCCGCTGTTAACCAGAACCGGCCTCTTGCGCCGCATCCTGGAGACCGCGGAGCGGCTCAGCTCCGCGCTGTCGACGCGCACTTATTTTGTCAGCAACTCCCTGCGCCGGGAAGTGATCGGGCTGAAGCTGTGCCCGGAACAGAAGGCGGTTACGCTGGGCGCCGGATCCTGCTCCGGGGTCGATCTGAATCGATTTTTCCCGGGCCCGGGCGGCGCCGAAAAACGAATGGAACTGGGGATCGGCAGCGATGTCATCGTAGCGACTTTCATCGGCCGGTTAGCCAAAGACAAGGGCATTGGCGTACTGGCCGAAGCATGGCCCCAGGTCATCCGCCAGTTCCCGCAGATGCGCCTGATTCTGGCGGGAGAAGAGGACGCCACCGATCCAGTTGCGCCGGAAGTGATGGCCGCGCTTCGCAAGGAGCCCAGCGTGCTATGGCTTGGGAGCGTTCCCTCCGAGCAGACGCCCGCCCTCTACCGGGCCACCGATATCTGTGTTCTACCGACCTTTCGCGAAGGCCTCTCCCAAGTGGCCCTGGAGGCCGGCGCCACGGGTGTACCGATCGTCTCCACCAAGGTCTGCGGTGTGGTGGACCCCGTCGTCGATGGCGCCACCGGCATTCTCGTCGAGCCCAGAGACGCGGCCGCCTTGGCCGGCGCCATTTGCCAGTTGGCCGCCTCGCCCGCAATGCGCACCGAAATGGGCCGCGCCGGAGTCGACTACGTTCACTCCACTTTTTCCGCCCTCCGCGTCAATCGCGAGTGGATGGCGGAGTATCGCAACATTGCAAACACTTTTGGCCAGACGCCTTGCGTCCCGGCTGACGACGTCTCTTCCGGCGGGCCACTCCCCCGCTCCAGTAACTGATTTCAGCGAGAACCCTGTCCGATAGGCCACCGCACATGCCCTCAACTCCAAACCGCCCCCTCAAACCGCTCGTGATTTACGGCGCGGCCGGACACGCCAAGGTCGTCTTCGACGTCGTCGAAAAGCAGGGCATCTACCAGATCATGGATGTACTGGACCGATACAAGCCGAACGGCACTCGCTGCGGCCCGCGCATCGTTTCGGGCACCATGCAGGCTCTTCCGCTCATGCGGGGCACCATGCCCACGCTGGAAGTCATCGTCGCTATCGGCGACAACTGGGCGCGTGCCCGCATCACCGCGGAGATCCGCGAGCTGTGCCCCGGTATCTGCTTCGGCATTGCGATTCACCCGGCGGCGCAGATTGGCCGCAACGTCATCATCGGCATGGGCACCGTCATTATGGCTGGCGCGGTTGTCAACCCGTCGGCAACCGTGGGCGAGGGCTGCATCATCAACACCCGCGCCTCGCTCGATCACGATTCCGTGATGGAAAGCTATTCCAGCCTTGGCCCCGGCGCCTCGATTGGCGGCGGTGTACGGATTGGACCGTTTTCAAGTATCGGAATCGGCGCCTCTGTGATCCAGGAGATCCACATCGGGGAGCATGTCGTCATCGGTGCCGGGGCGGCCGTCGTCCGGGACATTCCCGATTTCGTGGTCGCACATGGGGTCCCCGCGGTGGTGAAGCACGCACGGAGTGCCGGAGAGCGCTACCTGGGAACCATTCCCGCGAGCGTAACGAGATAGCCAGATGCAGACGAAACCAAAACCACTTTACAGCCTGACAAAGCGTGTCATCGACGTGTGTATTTCCGCCTCCGCGCTGATCGTTCTCAGCCCCGTGATGGCCGTTACCGCGGTGCTGGTACGGCGCAAACTGGGCAGCCCCGTCATCTTCCGGCACCCGCGTCCGGGACTGAACGAAAAGACGTTCTACTGCCTCAAGTTCCGATCGATGACCAATGAGCGGGATAGCGACGGCCAATTGCTGAAAGAGGAACTCCGGTTGACCGAGTTCGGCAAAATGCTCCGGAGCACGAGCCTCGATGAACTCCCGCAATTGTGGAGCGTCCTCGTTGGCGACATGAGCCTGGTCGGCCCGCGTCCGTTGGAGATTCGCTATCTGCCCCGCTACTCCCGCGAACAGAGTCGCCGCCACACGGTGCCCCCCGGAATCACGGGTTGGGCGCAGGTGAACGGCCGAAACGAAATCGAATGGTCGCGCAAGCTGGCTCTCGACGTCTGGTACGTCGACAACCGCAGCCTGGCGCTCGACCTGAAGATCCTGGTGCTGACGTTCTGGAAAGTGGCCACCGCCGCCGGTATCGCCAAGGCGGGCCACGCCTCGATGGAAGAGTTCCTGGGAACCACCGAAACAGCCAGCGCCAACCAACGCTAGAACCACCTAAACGAATTCAAAAAGAGAAAACAAATCATGTCCAGCCTGCCATTCATTCATGAAAACAGAACCCCGCACTTCGTGGACGCCTTCCCCAAAGTGACCGAGCCGATTCCGCTGTCGTCGCCCGATGTCTCCGACGAAGACCGCCATCGCGTCATGGAAGTTCTGAGCGGCCGTACGTTGAGCCTGGGGCCGCTCCTGCCGGCATTCGAAGCAGCCATGGCGGACGCCGCCGGCACGCGTTTCGCCGTCGCCGTCAACTCCGGCACCAGCGCCCTGCACCTCTGTGTGAAGGCCGCCAGCATCGGCGATGGGGACGAAGTCATCACCTCCCCATTCAGCTTTGTGGCCTCGGCCAACTGCATGCTCTACGAACGGGCGATACCGCGCTTCGTCGACATCGACATCAACACCTACAACATCGACCCGGCGAACATCCCCGGCGCCATCAACGCCAAGACGCGCGGCATTCTTCCCGTCCACGTCTTCGGCTACCCGGCCGACATGCCGGTGATCAACCGCATCGCCGAGGACCACGGACTGACCGTCATTGAAGACTCCTGCGAAGCGATCGGAGCCACCATCAACGGCCGCAAGGCAGGCAGTTTCGGCCAGAGCGGCGCCTTCGCCTTCTACCCGAATAAACAGATCACGACGGGAGAGGGCGGGGCCATCGTGACCAACGACGAGCGCGTCGCACGGCTGGCGCGCAGCTGGCGCAACCAGGGCCGAGGCGACGGCAGCGCCTGGCTGCAGCATGAACGCCTCGGCTACAACTACCGCCTTTCCGATGTCAACTGCGCACTCGGCCTCGGCCAGGTGGCACGGCTCCAGCAGATCCTCTCCCTGCGCCGCGCGGTCGCTGAAAACTACAATGCCGCGCTCTCCCGCATTCCCGGCGTGATCCTTCCGCCGCAGCCCTCCGGCGATATGGAGATGAGCTGGTTTGTCTACGTCATCCGCCTGGCCGACGACTTCACCCGGGAAGATCGCGACCGCGTTCTGGAACTCCTGCGGCAGGAGGGCGTCGCCTGCAACAACTACTTCGCGCCCATTCATCTGCAGCAGTTTTATCAGGAGCAGTACAAGTATCGCCGCGGCAACTTCCCCATCACCGAACACGTCGCAGACCGCACCATCGCCCTGCCCTTCTTTAACCACCTGACCGAAGCGCAGGTAGCCCAGGTGGCAGGCGCACTCTCGCGCTCGCTCAATTCGCTCGACCGTTTGGTGGCAATGCCCGTTCACGGCGCCGGCCACCGCCAGTAACCCGCCGAAAGGAAAACCGTCATGGAAAACAGCGACCGGAACCCATCCAACGCCGGCCCTTCACCGCAGCTCCTGCACCTCGCCGCCGAGGCTGTCCTCATCGCCCTGTCAGGTATCGGCGCGTTCCTGCTGCGCTTCGAATTTGAGGTTCCCGGATTCTACGTGCCGCATCTGCAGGTTGCCCTGGTCGTTTGGGTGATCGTGAAGCTCGCCGCATTCCAGTGGTACCGGCTGAACCAGAGGGCGTGGCGTTTCTTCTCCGTCAACGACGCCCTGCAGGTGTGCCGGGCCAACGTGGCCGGCGCGCTGCTCAGTCTGCCGCTGTTACTCTTCTTCGCGCCAGCCGGCTTTCCCCGGTCCATCCCCATCATCGATCTGATGCTGTGTTCCCTCCTGATCGGCGCCCGCTACCTGGCCGAACGCGTTGCGATGGAGAGCCAGACGCAAAACGCATCCCCGGCCGGGCGCGACATTCTGATCTACGGTGCCGGGCGCGCCGGCGTCGCGCTGCTCTCGGAGATTCGCGTCAATCCGGCGTTGAACTGCAACATGCTGGGATTCATCGACGACAACCCCGCCCTTACCCACATCTACGTGCAGGGCGCGAAGGTCCTGGGAACGGGGGCGAAACTGAGCCAGATCGTCGCACGAACTGGCGCGACAGAAGTGCTCATCGCGCTACCCTCGGCCAGTGCCGAACAGATGTTCAGCATCCTGCAGCATTGCCAGCGGGCGCACGTTCGGTTTCGTACCGTGGCCACACTCGGCGAGATGGTGGAAAGCAAGGCGATCTCTGCGCAGATGCGAGACGTCGATGTGCAGGACCTGCTCTCGCGCGATCCAGTCGAACTCGATCACGAGCTGCTGCGGAATCGCATTCAGGACCACGTCGTCATGGTCACCGGCGCCGCCGGATCCATCGGCTCAGAGCTGTGCCGGCAGATCGCGCGATTCCGGCCCTCCAAACTGGTCGCCTTCGAACTCGCCGAAACGCCGCTCTTTCATCTCGACCGCGAGCTACGGGAGACGTTCCCCGAACTGGAACTGGTGCTGGAGATCGGCAACATTCAGGATCAGTTGCGGGTGGACGCGGTCATGAACACCCATCGTCCGGCGCTGGTCTACCACGCCGCCGCTTACAAGCACGTGCCGATCATGGAATCGAGCGTCATCGAAGCGGTTGCCAATAACGTCTTCGGAACCATGAACGTCGCCCAGTCCGCCGCCGAATACGGTGTCGAGGAGTTCGTACTCATCTCCTCCGACAAAGCGGTTCGGCCGACCAGTGTCATGGGCGCCACCAAACGCCTCTGCGAACTGGCGATTCGCGCCATGCCGCCCGGCAGGACGCGCTTCATCGCGGTCCGCTTTGGCAACGTGCTGGGCAGCAACGGAAGCGTCATTCCGCTGTTCAAGAAACAGATCGCCAGCGGCGGTCCCGTCACCGTCACCCACCCGGACATGCAGAGGTACTTCATGACCATTCCCGAAGCATCCCAGCTGGTTTTGCAGGCTTCGGTGATGGCCGACGGCGGGGAGATCTTCGTCCTCGACATGGGCAGCCAGGTGAAAATTGTCGACGTGGCCCGGAAGCTGATTCTCCTCTCAGGACTCACGCCGGACCAGGACATCAAGATCGAATTCACCGGCATGCGCCCGGGCGAAAAGCTATATGAGGAGCTGAACCTCAACGACGAAGCAACCGTGGCCACCGCCCACCGCAAGATCAAGGTCTTCGTCGGCGGCGCGGCCTCGTCTGCCCGAACCAACGCACAGCTCGACCGGCTTCGCTACCTCTGCGCCCTGCGGCTCGCCGGCGAGGTTCTCCCGTTGATTCAGGAAATGGTTCCTGAGTATGTGGCCAGCGATCATATCCTCAGCGTCACCAACACAGAGCCGATAAGAAAATCACCGCGCGTTGTGAGAATGCGCCTTCCGAACCTGGCCAATGCGATTCGCAATGCCAGCTGACCGGTAACAAACCGAACGATTTGAATGATCACTGAGGATTTTCAGCAATGCCGACCAGTATGCAACAAATGATTTCCGGCCTCTCCGTTGCGGAGGCTTCCTTCTATCAGGAACACGGCTGGGTAACAACAGAATCTGTTCTCGACGACTCTCTGATTGACGCGGCCCTCGCCGGGCTGGAACAGCATTGGGCTGGGCATCGGGACCGCGTCCTCCCTGGCGCCCGGAAGCAGTTCGGCGATTGGATGCCCGGCGATGGAGATGGAACCCGTAACAACGAGTACCTGTCTCTGCAGAACAAAAAAGTAAGCGAACTGGCATGGTCTCCCACCGTCGGAGCGATCGCCGCCAGCGCCGCCGGCAGTCCCGGAATCCGGCTGTTCGACGACCAGATCGTCTATAAGCCGGGTGGGCAGAAAACGGCAGTTGTCGGTTGGCACGTCGATGGCGACTACTGGGGCACCTGCTCGTCTCGAAACATGCTGACCGCCTGGATCCCACTGCATGATTGTCCGGAAGAGATGGGCCCACTGGTCGTTCTCGACGGCAGTCATAAGTGGTCGCACCTTGTGGACCGGTCCATCATGTCGTTCCACAGCGCCAACATGGACGCGCTGAAGACACACGTGGAGTCGTTGGGGTTCGAGTTCAAACCTGTCACCATCAAGCTGAAAAAGGGACAGTTCAGCCTCCACCACTGCCGCGCCATCCATGGCAGTTACCCGAATCAAAGCGACCGGCCGCGAATCGCATTGGCCGTGCACATGCAGGACGAGGCAAATGAGTATCGCGCCGCAACCCGGCCCGATGGCCGCCCGGTGCAACTCTACAACGATTTCATCTGCGCAAAGAACAGCATGGGGGTGCCTGATTACAGCGACCCCGTGGTGTTTCCCACACTCTGGAACTCGACCGTCGAGGCAGTGTCTTCGAAAGGAACGGCGTGCTAACTTTGGGAACCGTCGACATACTCACACCCACCAGCTCCCGTTGGAGCGCGGTGTTGGACAGGCTCGATCATGACGTGTATCACACGCCGGAGTACCATTGCCTGTCCGGCTTCGGCCAGGCCGGCGCGCCGCAGGCCTTCGTTTATCAGGAAGAGGACAACTCATTCGTTTGGCCCTACTTGTTGACGCCAATTGAGGCGGCTCCCGGGTACCACGATGCAACCTCGGTCTACGGATACCCAGGCCCGGTTGGGTCCAGCAATCAGCAGTTCCTCGGCCGCGCCTGGGATGCGCTGTCCGATCACTGGAAATCCGAGCGCGTGGTTTCCGCGTTCACCCGGTTCAACCCGCTACTCGCCAATGACCGTCTGCTGGAGGGGATTCCCGCCGCTGCGGCTGGGATCAAAGACTGCGGAAACACCGTTTCCATTGACCTGACTCTTCCGGCGGAGACGCACTCCCAGCAGTATCACAAGAACCTTCGCTACGCCATCCGAAAAGCCCGCGAAACCGGCCTGGTTACCAGCGAGGACCATACGTGGGCTCGCGCCGACGATTTCGTCGCGGTCTATCAGGACACGATGGCCCGTTGTGGCAGCCGGCCGGAATATGTGGTTGACCAGGACTGGATCCGGAACTTTCGGGACACCATGGGTTCGCGCGCGCGCCTCTTCATTACGACGAAAGATGCAACTGTCGCGGCCGCAATGATCGTCCTCGACTACGCCCCTTTCATACACTGCCACCTGATCGGCAGCGCCCCGGAGTTCGCCGCCTCCTCGCCCTCCAAGGTTTTGCTGGATGACGTCCGGCTTTGGGGCATCGAAAACGGTCGTTCTTCCATGCACCTCGGTGGCGGCCTCGGCGGACGCGAGGACGCGCTCTACCAGTTCAAACGGAAGTTCTCCCCGATCACTCATTCCTTCCGGACCGGCAACTGGATCATGGACGCCCCGGTCTACCGGGACCTCGAAGAACAGAACCGCGCCACACTCGCCGCGCGCGGAATCAACCTGGAGGACGTCAGCTACTTCCCGTCCTACCGTTTCAACCCGGCACCCTAAGCCGGCAAAAGCACAACAACGAAAAGGGCCGGATTCAATGAATCCGGCCCTTTTCGTTGTATCAACTTGTTCGAGTTTCCCCTACCGCCCCAGAAACACGAATCCCGAGTACAACGTTCCCCAACGAACGTAGCGTTCCATCTTGCTGACAAAATTCTGAGGAATAATCAGCAGGTCCCCGTTCTGCACGCGAACGTCCTCCCGCACGCCACCAGCCCGCATCATTTGCTTGAGATTCAGGATGCGAACGTCGGCGAACTCATCGTTCATCCGCCGCACCAGAATCACCTGCGAATGTTTCGAGCTGTCCTTGAGTCCCCCGCTCATCGCGACGGCATCGATGGCGGTAACAGCCCCGCGAAGGTCATAGCGGCCCGGCTTTTCCACTTCGCCGGCCACCGTATAGGACGGCTTCACGAAGTCGCTCACAAGCAGATTCAACTCCGGATCGCGCAGCCGCTCTCCCGCCTTGGCACTGATCGCGCCGCGGGCTTCGGCAACACTCAACCCCCCGATATGCACAGAGCCCGCGATCGGAATCGTGATGTCGCCATCCGGCTGAACCAGCGCCTTCGCGTTGAATTCCGGCGTATACCGATACTGGATTTCGACCGAGTCACCCGGCTGCAATCGATACGCCTGTTCGCGTGTCTGCAGCGCCGGAGCCTGTGCGTAGAGGTCAACATGGGCGGATACCAGTAATCCGCCTGCCAGGACAAGTCGTCGCATACCGTTAAAGCCTTTTATAAAGAAGATCTGGAATCGGATAAGTGCGCCGGTTCAGAGCGCAACCCAACAAGGGAACGCCGGCAAAGTCGATCATCCGTTTCGCCTGCAGCAGCCGGTTCCGGCGCACCAATCCGGCAGCCGAAACAAGAACCACCCCATGAGAGCGCGCCCCGAACTCCAGCGCCTCCGTGGAAACGGAAAGTGCCGGAGAATCGATCAGAACGAAAGGAAACAGCGAGGTGAGCTGACGGAGCAGTTCGAATCGCTCAACGCGCGTCGCGTGATTGGCCGACTGGGGCGGACTCAGCCGAAACACACCATTCCCTTCGCGAATCACGGGCTCCGCGGGTTCAACGCCATGGACGGGAGCGAAGTTGCCAATCGCGCTCGTCATTGCAATCAAGACCTTCTCTCCGGACGTCGCGGCCAGCTCTTTGGCGATCGTCGTAACGACCAGCGAGACGCCCTCACGAGGCGCCGTGGAAGTAAACACGAAGGAGGCGCCGAATTCAGCCTTCCCGTACTCCTCCATCAAGGTCCGTACCAGCGGAAGATAGAATCCGGAGCCCGGCTCCTCTGCCACCCGCTCTACTTTCCGGACATGCGCCGCGTCCAGTCCCGCAAATTGATTTTCGATCGCGTGATCCATCATCGTGTCCGCCGAATCTCTGGTAATGTCGCCAGCACCTGAATACCGCAAGTGTCAAAGATCGCCTGCGGCGTGTGAAGTTCCTGCCCGTGCAGACCCGTAAGCACCGCCACGAAGAAAATCAGAAACAAACCCAAGAGCACCGTCCCCACCGGAAGAATCAGCGAGCGCGGCATGGGAGCAGTGGGCACATTCGGCTGCTCGACAACGGTGATGTTGGCAATCTTCTGCCGGTCCAGCGCATCGGCAATGCGCGACTCTTCAAACTTGCGCGAATAGAGCTGATAGTTCTCCTCCAGCGTCTTCACCTCACGCAGTAGATCCGTGTACGCCGCCGTGGATTGCTCTAACTTTGCGATCTCCGCCCTGTATTCCTTGATCTGCGGCCCCAGTGCGGCCACTCGAGCCGTCAACACCTGCTGCGCCATCTTCGCTCGCGCCAGGTCGCCGTCCAGGCTCTGCCGAAGCGGATTCACATCCGACGCCTGCTCGGTCGCGTTGGCGCGGGCAGCCCGGTCCAGTGTCGTCCGCGTGTCGGCGATCTGCTGCTCAACCTGCTTCACCAACCGGTCTTCCGGGCGAAACTTCGACAGCAGGTCGGTTCGCTTGTTCTCCAATTCCACCAGCATCGTGTTCAACCGTTCCGTCAAAAACTGATTCGGCACCGTGCGCACTTGCGTGGTGATTCGCGGCGAAAATGCATTGACCATCTCTCGCAGGGAGGCGATCCGCTGCTTCCCTTCCACCAGCGCCACTTTCGACTCCCGCTCATTGGCCTCCAGTTCCATCAGACGCCGCAGATTCAAGTCCTTCTGTTCAGCCAGCAGCACAATCTTTGAATTCCGTTGAAAGGCCGCCAGACGCTGCTGCGCGTCCCGTAATCGGGCCCCCTGATCGCCGGACTGCTGCTCGAAGAAGTCGGTGCCGCCACCCTTGTGGACACGCAGATGATGGTCCGTGTAGACAGCCAGAAACTCCCGCAGGACCTCGGCCGCTTTCTTCGGGTCAGGATGCGAATAGCGCACCTCGATCATGCTGGCCTTCGGCATTCCCGTCACCTTGATCTCGCGGCCAAGTGCCTCCGCCGCGCGATCAACAGCCGGCCCTGGCTCGGCCAGCTTGCACCGCTCCACCACCTGGCGCAGCGAACCACGGCTCAATAGCAGTTGAACCTCCGTGGCAATCTGCCCCTCATTCAGGCCAGCCAACCGGCTCGACTCGTTGGTCTGACCGGGCGCCACCACGACCTCCGCTCGATTATTTCGAATCAGGAGCACGGCCTGCGACTCGTACCGTCCATCGCTGAATTGCCACGCCGCGGTGACCGCGATCAACAGCAGTAGCGTCGAAGCAAGAATGAAAGTTTTTCGCCGGAAGATAACATCGGCGATCTCATGCCGGTTCGCCATTCTAAACTCCGCCCTCGGGGCTTAGCCCGCAGTGCGTCGAACGGACATCGATGGTATAGATTTTGTTCCCCATTGGTTATCGCGACCGAAGGCTCGACCGCTCTCTAACGATAAGCGTTAGAGCGAGATCGATCCATGGGTAGTTCGTACAGGAACCGGGCACGGAAGTACCGCGCGCCGTAGTCCTAGCCCAACTCCCAAAAGTACTGAGGGTTGGCGCAAAAGGGGGGATCGCCGTGCTCAATAACCACCCAACGTGCAACGGTCTTGTGCAGAAGGCTCAAGCCGCAGCTCGCGGGCGGAGATCACGGATTTCAACTGCCGATACATCTCCTCCCGTTGTCCGGGAGTGAAGGCGTCAAACGGATTCGACTCCTGCGGACACCACCGGAACACCGTCCCCTCCGGATACTGGAGGAGTTTTTCCTGGAGCGCGGCCAACGTCGCGGCCTGGTACCCATCGACACGAAATTCCGCCGGGTACAACCAACCGCCGTTCGAGACATCGATGGAAACGTTGCTGTTGGAACGGGTGCGAGACCACCGCTCCCGGCATGCCTCATCAAGGCACAACCCATGCAAACGCCGGCGGCGGGACTCGTCCAAATACCACGCCTTCGCCGAGCCAATCGCACCCGCCAGCGCAGGGCCCACATTGCTTTCCGGATTCGGTGTCCCGCCGGTAATCGGGTGGACTTCGAACTCCCGCGTTCTCCCGCGCCAACGTTCACTCCACGCCTCCAGCCGCGTCCACAGATACGGCTCGGCCGCCGCGCCCCCATACGCGCCAAGCGCTTGCGCCGCGGAGGCAACCGTCTCCGGATCCGGATCAGCCAGCAACTGGACCGCCTGTGCTTCCAGCGTCCGATTCCAAACGATCGATGCAACCTGGCCCAAAAGAAAATGATGGCATCCCCGCCCCTCCCGATTGGCGAACGAACGCTGCAGCATCTCACTCGCGGATCCACCCAGATTCCGAACAAAATAGGCGAGGAAAGCGCCCTCCTCGGCGCACGGCCAGGATCGGGAGAGGTAGCGCTCCCGCATCGCAACCGAGAGAGTCACACTCCCAAACCGAGCGATCAAAGGCAACGCGCCAAACTCGCCACTCGCCAACCAGCGGAGAAAAACGCCATCCGCTTCGGGCATCGCCTGCGCCGGCAACTCTCGGGCCGCGAAGCCGGCAAAGCGAGGAATACCCTGCGCAAGATCCTTGGCAACCAGCCCCACCGCTTCCTTCGGCGCCAGCTCGTAAAGCCGACGAAGCGCCGCCTCGCCGAGCCCGCTCCGAACACCCCAAACCTGCAAATTCATCGCACTTTTCGGTCAGGCGCCCGGTTCCGCGCGGCCAGCCAAGTCCCGCAACGCGGGGATCATCTCCGGCCCGCGCACCAGGTCCCATTTCTTGCCAAGCAACTCCGCCTGCTGCTCAGCCGGGAACGACGGGAACTGCGCGATGAGCTCACCGCGCGACAGTCCAAAATCTGCAGGCGGAACCAACAGAGCGGCTCGGGCCTCCGCCGGCGCGATAGCGGCAATGGCCTCGCCGGAGACCTTGCGCGCCGTCGCGGTCTTCCCAATCACAACCGGAATCAGCCGAACCGCTTCAGCCTGAACAAACTCGGCAAACCTCTTCTGCCGCGGCTCCGCTTCCGCCCAAATATCCTTCCAGTCCACATCCGCCGGCACCTGCCATGAATACAACGGCAAAGGCTTCGGCGAGTCCGTCCGAACGTAGTTGAAAAAGGCGCGCAGCCGAATATCCCACTCGCGAACCGGGACCACCGGATCGGCCAGGTACCGGTCAAATGCGGCAATCATCTGTGCGCGATTCCGCGCGCCAAACAGCAGCAACGTGTCCGGGCTGCCCCCCAACTTGCGCGCGTCCTGGAACGCCATGGCAACCGCTTCCGGCGTACTCAGATAACGCAGGTCCCGCCGTGCGGAGCGCAACTGCGCTTCCAATGGATTGACTGGGACCGGCGGGCCGCCAGGCACCGGCATCTCCGGCTCCGGTTGCACAAGAACGGCTTCAATTTGGTGCAGCTTTGAACTGCTCCACGCGGCGTCATCGGCCACAATCTCGACGGTCAGCAGATTGGAGACAGCCGCGAACGGAGTCGCGCGCTCCCGGCTCAATCGGTGCGATTTCAAATAGAGACGATACGTACCCGGCCGGTCGAATCGAAACCAATCATTCAGGTCAACTTCAATCCTGTACGGCTCCGCACCCAGCACCGGATACCCGCGAAGCCCGCCCGCCATGCCACCCAACACGCCGGTCGCAAAGTAATCCAGGTAGGGGTCCACCACATCTTCGCGATCCATGACGAACTCTTCCGTAGGCAACCGCCCGCTCCGGTCGTAGGTGGCCCCGTTCAGTTTGTACTTGTCAGTTGAGGTGCTGGAGAATTCGAGGACAAGCGGAATCCGCTCACCGCGATGAAACTGTTTCGCGCCGCCCGCCGTCGCCACGCGAAAATGCAGGTCGCCTGGATTCGCCGAAACATCCCGCTGGTGCCGCCGCTCGAAGGACTGTGCCCCCATCGCAGGAAACAGACAAAACCCCAATACGAGCCCGGCAGTTGTCGGCAATCCCATGGTGCCCCCTTTCCGATGACCTCATAGACACCGGGCCAGCATGAGAAAGTTCCCACCACCAAAACGGAAAAAGCGACCTCGAAAGGTCGCTCTAAACCATTTACTGCACAAACTGTTTGGTGCGGATGAGAGGACTTGAACCTCCACTGAGTTGCCCCAACTAGAACCTGAATCTAGCGCGTCTGCCAATTCCGCCACATCCGCATGATGCTGAAGCGTTTCCGCTCCGGCCTTGGCAAAACTCTAGTTTCCCAAGACATTCACGCGATGTCAACTTTTCCCGAAGCCAAATAATCGTCGCCTCGGCGGAGGCGGCGCCGGCACCTGCCCATTGGCATCCCGCACCTGCTGCAGCAACTCCCGAATTCGCCCCTCCAAGTCATCCCGAACCTGCCGATACGCCCCCTCCGAACGCCCATACGGATCGGCCACCGTCCACTGCCGCTCCTTCTCCTTCAACCCCTTCGGCAACATGATCCCGCTCATGTTAATCACCAGATCAAACTCGGTCTTCCGAAAGACCTCAACACCCTTCGGATACTGGTCATCAATCGGCGCGCCCTTCTCCAACATCACCTGCCGCGTCTGCGACGGCACCGACCCCAACGGCATCATCCCCGCGCTCTGCGCCTCCACAATATCCCCGCCCAGATGCTTCGCAAACCCCTCAGCCATCTGGCTCCGGCACGCATTGCCGACGCACACAAACAGGATCCGCAGCTTTTTCACCCAGTCACCTTTTTTACGAAATAAGCGTGAACCCGGTCATCGGCGCTCAACTCCGGATGAAACGTCGCCACCAGGTGCAGCCCCTGTTCCACAAGGACAGGATCGTCATTATATCGCGCCAAAACCGTCACCCCCGGTCCTACACTCCGGATGATCGGAGCCCGGATAAACACCGCCTCCAGCGCGCCGAACCCATCAGCATCAATGGAAACGACGCGCGAATCCAACTGGCGCCCATACGCGTTGCGCCGCACGCCAATATCAACCAATCCCAGCGATACCTGCTCCGGATTCTCCACCTTCGCCGCCAACAAAATCGCCCCCGCGCACGTGCCGAAAATCGGCTTCGTCGCGCCAAACTCCCGCAACGGTTCAAACAACGATTCCCGGTCCAACAGCTTCAACATCGTCGTGCTCTCGCCGCCCGGAATCACCAACCCATCGACGGCGTTCAACTCCGCCACCGTCCGAACTTCAGAAACCTGCGCGCCCGCCCTTTCGAGCGAACGCGCATGCTTCTCATAATCACCCTGCAACGCCAATACGCCGATATGCGCCATGTCGCCTTACCAGCCGCGATTGGCCATCAACTCTTCGGCCGGCAACTTCGACGTATCCAGGCCCCGCATCGGCTCACTCACGCCCACTTCATCACAGGCTTCCATCACCTTCGCCGGGTCTTTCCAGTAAGTCGTCGCCTTTACAATGGCCTTCGCAAAACGGGCCGGATCATGCGACTTGAAAATGCCCGATCCCACGAACACCGTCTCGGCGCCCATCGCCATCATCAACGCCGCATCGGCCGGCGTCGCCACGCCACCCGCCGAGAAATTCGGCACCGGCAGCTTCCCATTGGCGGCGACATACTCGATCAACTCGATCGGCGCCTGGTGCCGCTTGGCTTCGGCATACAACTCATCGTGCGACAACACCGTCAACTGCTTCATCTCGCGCTGAATCGTCCGCATGTGCCGCACGGCTTCAACAATATTGCCGCTGCCCGCTTCGCCCTTGGTACGAATCATCGCCGCGCCTTCGCTGATGCGCCGCAACGCCTCGCCCAGGTTTTTCGCGCCGCAAACGAACGGCACTTTGAACGGCCGCTTGTCGATGTGATTGTCCTCATCGGCCGGCGTCAGCACTTCGCTCTCGTCGATGTAGTCCACTTCCAACGCTTCCAACACGCGCGCTTCCATGTAGTGCCCAATGCGAGCCTTCGCCATCACCGGAATCGAAACTTCCGCCATGATCCCGCGAATCATGCTCACCGGCGACATCCGCGCCACGCCGCCGTCTTTGCGAATATCGGACGGCACACGTTCCAACGCCATCACGGCGCAGGCGCCGGCCTTCTCAGCAATGGCTGCTTGCTCGGGCGTGGTGACGTCCATAATGACGCCGCCCTTCAGCATCTCGGCCAGGCCGATCTTCAGTCGAAACTCTTCGTTCAGAATCATGTGTGTGCTCCTCTAAATCCAAGCGGTTAAACCACCGCCGTCTCCATTTCAGACACCGGCGACAAACGCCGGTCCGCATGCTCCCGGAATACCCGGCCCAGTATGCGTAAACCTTCTTCGATGCGCGCCGGAGGCTCTCCGGCGAAACTTAATCGCAACGCGTTCGTTGCCGGCCGCTCAACCGCAAACGCGCGCCCGGGCAAATAGGAAACCCCGGCCCGCTGCGCGTCTTCCAGCGCCAACGCCGTGTCGATCGCTCCCGGCAACTCCACCCATAAACTCATCCCGCCCTCCGGCCGCGTCCACCGGCTGCCCCGCGGCAAATGCGCCGCGCAAGCCTCCAGCACCGCCCGCAACCGCCGCGCCCCGTGGTCCAACATCTTCTGCCGATGCCGCTCCAGCCGCCCGCTCCGCGCAAACTGCAACAGCACGCTCTGCGAGAGTTGATCGGAGTGCAAATCGCACCAATGCCGAATCTGCGTCAGCCGCGCGATCACCGCCCGCGGCCCCAGCACCCACCCCACCCGCAACCCCGGAAACGCCAGCTTACTGAAACTTCCCAACTGCAAAACCGATTCCCGCCCGAACGCCCGAACCGTAGGCAACGGAGTGCCACTATATCGAAGATCGGCATAGATGCCGTTCTCCACAATCAGCGTCCCCGCCCTCTGCGCCATCGCCACCATCTGCCGCCGCGCCGCCTCCGGCAACGTCCCGCCCGTCGGGTTTTGGAAGGAGGGCGTCACCACCAGCAGCTTCGGCCGCTGCCGGTCCAGGATGGTCTCCAGCGCCTCCATGTCCATCCCGTCTTCGGCCGTCGGCACACCCAGCAACCGCGCCCGGCCCTTCCCAAACACGTTCCGCACGCCCGGATAAACCGGATCCTCCACCGCGATCCGCGCCTCTCCGTCCAGCGTGATCAACCTCTCAATCAGGTCCATCGCCTGCTGACACCCGCTTGTCACCAACACATCGTCGTGCGGCCCCGCCGCGCCCTGCGCAATCGCCTCGGCCAACAAATAATCGCGCAACGCCGGCATCCCCTGCGGCGAGCCCAGCTGCAACACCGCCGCCGCCCCGTCCCCCGCCAGCACCTCCTGGCAGCACGCCCGAAACTCGTCCAAAGGAAACAGGTCCGCACTCGGTCGCGACGATTCAAACCGGATCGTCCCCGCCGTCGACGCTCCCATCGTCTCCGCCGGCCGCGCCATCGCGCCCCAGCCATTGGCCCGGTCCTCCGGCACGCCAGCGACGAAACTTCCCTTCCCCACATGCCCCGCCAACAACCCCTCGGCCTCCAACATCGCGTACGCCGACGCAATCGTCGCCCGGTTCAAATGCAGCCGCTCCGCCAAGTCCCGCGTCGCCGGCAACCGCTCCCCGCGCCGCAGTCGCCCCGCCACAATCTGCTCCCGCAGCCACAACCCCAGCTGCCGATATAAAGGCTCGGTGGAGTGCGAATCCAGGCGCGGCGGTGAATCAGGCAGCGGCACAATCCAAAGCATACCATATTGGACCGCATTGGCTGGCTGCTAGAATGCCCCCATGCGTTCCGTCGTCCAATCCTTCCGCGCCCACTCCGCCCCCGTCGGCGATTTCTCCGTCCTCCGTGCCCTCCCCCAAGCCAAACGCCGCCACGTCGGCCCCTTCGTCTTTCTCGATCATTTCGGCCCCACCACCGTCAAAGAGGGCCGCGGCATCCCCGCCCATCCCCACGCCGGCATCGAAGTCATCACCTATCTCTTCGAAGGCTCTCAAATTCACCGCGACTCCCTCGGCAACGAAAACCGCGTCGGCGCTGGCGGCGCCCAATGGATCACCGCCGGCCGCGGCATCATCCACGCCGAAAAGCCCGACGTCGACACAGTCATCCATGGCGTCCAAATCTGGACCAGCCTCCCCATCGCGCAAAAGCACATCGAGCCCCGCTACCACGGCGTCCAGGCCGAAGCCGTCCCCGAATTCAACATCGGCAACGCCACCATCCGCCTCCTCTCCGGCCAGCTCAACAACGCCATCGGCCCCATCACCCTCGCCCAACCCGCCCTCCTCGCCCACGTCAAAACCACCACCGAAACGGCCATCAGCGTCCCCGCGGAATTCGACATGGGCCTCTATCACTTAACCGGCCAAATCGACGTTCTCTCCGAAGGCGACGAGTTGCGCCTCCCGCCCGGCGAATACATCCTCCTCGGCGGCGAACCCGCCGAAGAGCCCTTACTCTTCGGTGGCCCGTTCGTCATGGATACCCCGGAGAACCTCCAACGCGCCCAGCGCGATTATCAAAACGGCATCATGGGCACCCTCGACGGCGTCCCCTTTTAGTAAAGTCGATAAGTCAACATGCAACGTCGCGACTTCCTGAAAACCCTCGCCCTCACCGCCGCCGCCCAACCCGCCAAACGCCCCAATATCCTCTTCGTCATCGCCGACGACTGGGGCTTCGGCCACGCCGGTGCCTACGGCGCCAAATGGGTCAACACCCCCAACTTCGACCGCGTCGCCCGCGAAGGCGCCCTCTTCCACAACTGCTTCACGTCGAACCCCAAGTGCAGCCCCTGCCGCGCGACAATTCTCACCGGCCGCAACTCCTGGCAGCTCAAAGAAGCCATCAACCACATGAGCATCTTCCCCAACGATTTCGCCGTCTACCCCGACGTCCTCGCCAAAGCCGGCTACTTCGTCGGCCACACCGGCAAAGGCTGGGGCCCCGGCGATTTCCAGTCCACCGGCTTCAAGCACAATCCCGCCGGCCCGGCCTTCATGAAGCACCGCAACAAGCCCCCGGCCAACGGCATCGCCGCAGTCGATTACGCGTCCAACTTCAACTACTTCCTCGAACAACGCCCGCAAAATCAGCCCTTCTGCTTCTGGCTCGGCTTCCAGGAACCCCACCGCGCCTACGAAGACGGCTCCGGCATCCGTGCCGGCAAAAACCCCGCCGACGTGAAAGTCCCGGCCTACTTCCCCGACACCGCCCTCGTCCGCAGCGACATGCTCGATTACGCCTACGAAGTCGAATGGATCGACCAGCACCTCGGCCGCGTCCTGAAGAAACTCGAAGAAACCGGCGAACTCGACAACACACTCCTCGTCGTCACCAGCGATCACGGCATGCCCTTCCCCCGCGTCAAAGGCCAGATCTACAACGACGGCTTCCACATCCCTCTCGCCGTCCGCTGGGGCAAGAACATGACGCCCGGCCGCACCGTCGATGACTTCATCAACACCCGCGATTTCGCGCCCACGTTCCTCGAAGCCGCCGGCGTCCCCCGGCCCGCCACCATCACCGGCAAAAGCTTCATCGACGTGCTGAAGTCCCCCAAATCCGGCACCGTCGACCCCACCCGCGACACACACATTGTCGGCAAGGAGCGCCACGACCTCGGCAATCCCAACGACGCCGGCTACCCCGTCCGCGCCATTCGCACCAAAGAGTGGCTCTACGTCCGCAACTACCAGCCCGACACCTGGCCCGCCGGCAACCCCGAAACCGGCTACCGCAACGTCGACGACTCGCCCACCAAAACCCTCCTCATCTCCAACTTCGACCAGTACTACAAGATGTCCTTCGGCAAGCGCCCCGCCGAAGAGCTTTATCACATCTCCGAAGATCCGGAGTGCATGAAAAACCTGGCGACGGACCGTACCCACGCCCTCCTCATGCGCTCCCTCCGCAACAAAATGGAGAGCACGCTGAAGGAAGAAGGCGACCCGCGCATGAACGGCAACGAAGCGTTCTTCGACACCATCCAGTACACCGGCCCCCGCAAACACAGTTACGACGAATGGCTCAAAAACCAGAAGTAATCGGCCTCTTCGGCGTCGGCCTGCTCGGCTCGGCCATCGCCGATCGCCTCACTGCGAGCGGGGTCTCCTGGATCGGCTACGACCCCGCCCGCCCCGATCTCGCCCCCAATCCCGAAGCCGTCATCGCACAGGCAGAGACCGTCATCCTCTGCCTGCCCACGTCCGCCATCACCGCCCAACTGCTCCCCCAACTCACCAACAAAACCATCATCGATACCACCACCGGCGACCCCGCCCAAATGGCCAGCTTCGAGGCGTCCAATGCCAACTACCTCGACGTCACCATCGGCGGCTCCAGCGCCCATCTCCGCGCGGGCCAAGCCATCCTCATGGCCGGCGCCACGCCCGAAGCCTTCGCCGCCAACCTCCCACTTCTAAAGAAAATCAGCAACCAGGTCTTTCATTGCGGCCCCCCCGGTGCCGGCGCCCAAATGAAACTTGTGTTCAACCTCGTGCTAGGCCTCAACCGCGCCGCCCTCGCTGAAGGTCTGGCCTTCGCCGAGCACTGTGGCATCAACACCACAACCGCCCTCGAAATCCTCCAAGCAGGCCCCGCCGCCTCCGCCATCATGGCCCGCAAAGGGCCGAAGATGATCGCCCGCGAATACACGCCCGAAGCCCGCCTCGCCCAGCACCACAAAGACGTTCGCCTCATCCAGGCGGAAGCCGAAAAGCATGGCTTAAAGCTCCCCCTAACCACCGCCCACGCCGAAATCCTCGAACGCGCCGAACAACTCGGCCACGCCGAAAACGACAACAGCGCGTTGATCGAAGCCTATCGAAATGATAGTGTCAGTAACGAATGAAACTAGCCCTATTCCTCCTCGCCGCCGCGCTCGCGCTCCCGGCCGCCTCCGTTGAAGAAACGATCAAAGGCAACCTCGACAAGTTCGACGCCGCCGCCAAGGCCGGTGACGCCGCCACCCTCAACGGCCTCTTCGCCGAAGACCTCATCTTCGGTCACTCCAGCGCCGTCTTCGAAAACAAGCAGCAAGCCGTCGCCGCCCTCGTCCAAAAGAAGCCGACCTACACCCACCGCGACGTCAAAGTCCGCACCTATGGCTCGAACACCGCACTCGTCAACATGAAGATGCACATCGAACCCAACGGCTTCGACATCGACGTCCTCCAGGTCTGGATCAAGCAAGGCAAAGACTGGAAAATGGTCTCCCGCCAATCCACCCGCCTCCCCGCCGCCAAATAAACCGCCATGCGACTCCTCTTACTAGCCGCCCTCGCACCGCTCGCCTTTGCGCAGCGGCCGGTCACCGAAATCAAGAACTCCGCCGCCGAAGTCGTCTTTGACTTGGGCGGCGGCTCCCTCGTCACCTTCAAACTCAAAGGCGGCGTCAACCCGCTCGCCTGGCTCGGCCCGGCCGACAAAAACGAAACACTCCGCCCCATGGCGCACTTCCTGTGCCTCGATCGTTGGGGCCAGCCCTCGCCTGGTGAACTCGCCGCCGGCGTCCCCTATCACGGCGAAGCCACCCGCGTGGCCTGGAAAGTGAATAACTCGACCGCCACCGAAACCACTATGTCCGCCTCGCTCCCAATGGCCGGATTGGATGTCCAACGCCATGCCAGCCTGCTGGGTTCGTCCGCGGTCCTGAAGGTGGAAGAAACCGTCACCAACCGCAACAAAATGGGCAAAATCTACAACATGGTGCAGCATCCCACCATCGGCCCGCCCTTCCTCGATGAACATACCGTGGTCGATTCCAACGCCCGCCGCGGCTTCATGCAGTCGTCCCCCATGCCCACGCCCGAAGAGCCCAGTGTCTTCTGGCCCCAGGCCCTGCAGGAAGGCCGCGCGGTGAACATGCGCATGCTGACCAACGATCCCATGCCCAACGTCGTCAGCTACGTCGTCGACGAACCCCTCGGCTGGGCGACGGCTTCCAGCCCCACCCACAACCTCGTCCTCGGCTACATCTGGCAAACGAAGGAGTATCCGTGGTTCAACGCCTGGCGCCACGTCGATGACAACAAGAAGCCCCTCGCCCGCGGCCTGGAATTCGGCACCACCGGCCTCCACCAGCCCTTCGGCGTGTTGATCGAAAAAGGCACCATCTTCGGCCGCAAGCTCGTCACATATCTCGACGCCGGCCAATCCACCACCCGCTCCTACATCGCCTTCCTTGCAAAAACCCCCGCCAACTGGCAGGGCGTGCAGAACATCGCCTTCAAGGACGGCGTCATCACCCTCACCGAGCGAGGCGCCCGAACCGTCCAGATCCCCGCCGCCAATCTGTTCTAGCCCGTCGCTCGCAGCAGCACCCCACTCCGGGGACATACGTGCCGGAGCCCGCACGAGCGGGCGTAGGCCGTGTGTCCCCCAAACCCGACACTCGCCCGCAACCGCACCCAAGAATGCCCGTCCCCTACATAACGCCCGAAGCCTACCTAGCTGGCGATTCCGACCAAGCCGAACAGCAATCCGAAGGCAAGGCGAACAGGATTCCGGCGTGAAGCCGAACAGCAATCGGAGCGAAGCGACGCTGGTGTTTTGATT
>JBIKOG010000458.1:0-2955 GCA_044358225.1 Bryobacteraceae bacterium
GACTCTGGACACACAGTTGGGCAAGAGCGATCGCGAGCGGATGGACCAGTACATGACGTCGCTGAACGAGCTGGAATCGCGGCTGATTGCGTCTGAAAAGTGGATCGACATTCCGCTGAAGAAGCAGGATTATTCGCACTTGAATTTGGACGCGACGAGCGAGGGCGAGCCGGCCGAGTACTACCGGACGATGTTCGACCTGATCGCGTTGGCCTTTGATGCCGACATCACCCGGTCTGTCACCTTCATGCTGAACCGGGAAGACGGCATGGGCATTTCCGATACCTTCCCGATTAAGTTGGGGTTATCGAAGACCCACCACAATCTGTCTCACGCGACGGATAAAGAAGGGCAGCTGAACTTCGCCAAGTACGATAAGTTCCTGGCGGAGCAGGTGTCTCATTTCCTGACCAAGATGGATGGCTATTCGGATCGCAACGGCACTGTGCTGGATAACACGATCGTGTTGTTTGGCAGCGGGGCGAGCACGACGCATCATTCGCGGAATTTGCCGACATTGCTGGCCGGCGGCGCGAATATGGGGCTGAAGCACGGGACTTACTGGCGGAGTGGCGAGTCGCGGATGTCCAATATGTATCTGAGCATTCTGCACTCGATGGATATTGGCGTGGAGTCGTTCGCCGATTCAACGGGAACGTTGACGGGTTCGATTTTCAGTAAGGCGTAAGGCTTCGCTTAGGCGAGACCGAGTTGTTGCACGGCTGGCGCGGCTTCCTCTTCGTACCGCGGTTCGCGGAGGGGCTGCGCTTTTGCTATGGCGCGCAGGGCAGCGTAGAGGATAGCCAGGACGGCAAGCAGTGTGATGGCGGCCAAGGGCTGTTGGACGGTCTTGTGTTCAAAAAGCACGGCCTGGATGGTGCCGTGGGCGAGGGCGACTGAGCCCAGCAGGACCATGTGGAAACGGGATTTGCCTGGCAGGTAGGAGCAGGCGAAGGGAACCTTGCCGAAGCCGATGAGGCTGATTTCCGCGCCGATGAGGCCGACGATGGCGAGCGCGCAAAGATGGGCGGCGGTCTGCCAGGCGGGCCAGAGCGTCAGGCAGATGGCAGCTTCGAGCAGCCAGACGGGGAAAACTGCGAGCAGGATCAGCGCGCGGCGGGTGGCGGCGCGGGTGGCGGGGCCGCTTTGGAAGCCGGTGAGGCGGAGGGCCCAGTTAGCACGGAGATCGAGCGGCAGGGCGAAGACGACACGTGTGCCGACGACGGCGAGCACCATCATGAAGACACTGGCGGCCCAGGGGGCAACGCTGGCTTCGCTCCAGGGATTGGCGTTGGCACCCTGGGTGAATTGGCGTTTGGTGGCTGGATCCTTGAGCAGCATGCTGGTGAAGGCGAGGCCGAGGCCGAGATAGAAGGCGAGGATCATGCGGTGCTGGCGGGAGCGGAGGAGCGTGCGGACGGCGAACTGGCCGATGGCCGTTTGGCGCTGGTTTCCGAAGCGGGGAAGCCAACTGAGGCGGCGTGCGCCGGGGACGATGTCGGGCTCCTCGACGATGTGGCGGAGGGTGCGCCAGTAGGAGAGCGCGTAGCTGACCGAGGCGACGGTGAGGGCAACGGCGAGGCCTTGCCAGGCGCGGATGGCAAGGGGTGCAAGAGCGGGGTGGAGGGTGCCGTTGAGCTGCTGGTAGAGGGCGAGAAACCAGTAGGAGGGCAGAAGGTTCATGATGCGCCAGATGGAGCCGCTGGTGAGGTCGTTGAGGCCGCCGAAGCCGGGTTGGAAGAAGTAGAAACAGACGACGGCGCAGAACGACGCGAGTTGGAGGTAGCCGGAGAGGCGGAGGAAGTGGCGGCGCAGCAGGAGTTGGGCGGCGAGGCCTTGGAGGGAGAGGAGCGTTGCGTAAACGAAGAGGCCGGCCGCGAACATGGTGAACCAGTAGGCGGCGTAGGCGCGGAGAACGCCCGTTGCGCCGCTGGGCGCGGGGACTTCCGTGGTGCGGAGTGAGACGGCGGGGGTGCCGGCGAGGCGCTGGCGGAGGTGGGCGGCGATTAATTCGGGCGGGAGGTGGAAGCTGGGGCCAGTATTGGTGAGGACGACGATGGCGGTATCGGCTTGGGGGCTGAAGGCGGCGTAGGAGGTGAAGCCGGCGGTGGCGCCGCTGTGATAGTAGGCGGCGTCTTCGGGGCTATAGTGCCAGGCAAGGGCGATCTGGGAGCCGCCGGCGGCGTTGGCACGGAGCTGGTGAGAGGATGCTAGTGCCGCTTGCAGAGGCGGGTGGCGTTCGGGGTGGAGGTTGGCGGCGAGATAGGTGAGCATGTCCCCGGCGGAGGAGCGGATGGCACCGGCGCCTGCGAGGGCGTCGAGGTCCCAGGCGTGGACGGGGAGGTTCTTTTCGTTGTGGCCTTGGAGGAAGCGTTGTTGCTGACCGGGAGAGAGGTGGACGGTGGTATCGGCAAGGCCGAGGGGGGCGGTAATTTGGTCGTGGAGATGCTCGGTGTAGGACTTCCCCGCCCTGTCGGCGAGGGCCTGGCCGAGGAGGCCGAGGCCGAGGTTGCTGGATCGGTATTCGGGGCTGGCGGGTTTGGCGACGCCGTGGGCTTTGAGATAGGCGTAGAGCTTGGGCGCGTCATAATCGGCGTAGGGGTTGGTACGGTCAATTGGCCGGAAGTTGGCGGGCATGCGGGGGAGGCCAGAGCGGTGGGTGGCGAGATCGAAGAGGGTGATTTCGGGGCCTTGCGGTTTGGCGACGGTGCCGCGGGGGAGGAGTTGGCGGACGGGTTCGTCGTAACGGGCTTTGCCTTCGGCGACCATACGGGCGAGCAGGAGGCCGGTGAAGGTTTTGGAGATCGACCCGATTTCGAAGAGCGAGTCGGGTCGGGCGACGCCGTAGGTCATGATCTGGCGTTCGGTGTCGCGCCATATGCCGATGGCCACGCCGGCGTTTGGCGGGAGCGGGGGCATGTCTTGGTTCATGACGGCGGGGATGTCGCGGACGGG
>JBIKOG010000459.1:0-2952 GCA_044358225.1 Bryobacteraceae bacterium
CGCGGCGCAAATTCATGTGCTTTCCCATGTTGTTAGCTACGGCAGCGCGGTGTTTGAAGGCATCCGCTGCTATTCCACTCCGAACGGCCCGCGGCTATTCCGCGTAAACGAGCACTACCGCCGGTTGCTCGATTCCGCGAAGATTTACCGCATGGACGGCATTTCGTTCGGTGTAGCCGATATGACGGCAGCGACTCTCGAGCTTATCCGCGTCAACAAGCTTGAGGCCTGCTACGTACGGCCGATTCTCCTGCGCGGCTACAGCGACGTGGGCGTGCTGGGGATCAACAACCCGCTGGACCTCTACATTGCCTGCTGGGAATGGGGCCAGTATCTGGGCGAAGAGGCGCTGGCCGAGGGTGTGGACGTTTGCATCTCCTCGTGGAACCGGATTGCGCCGAACACGCTGCCGGCGCTGGCGAAGGCCGCGGCGAACTACATGAACTCGCAGTTGATCCGGATGGAAGCGCACGCCAACGGCTACGCCGAGGGGATTGCGTTGGACACGAACGGGTACATTTCGGAAGGGTCGGGCGAGAACATCTTCGTCATTCGTGACGGGAAGATGGTGACGCCGCCGCTGGGGAATTCGGCGCTGCCGGGGATCACGCGGGACTCGATTATCAAGCTGGCGAAGAAGCTGGGGATTGAGATCACCGAATCGATGATCCCGCGCGAGATGCTCTACATTGCCGATGAGGTGTTCTTTACGGGCACGGCTGCGGAAGTGACGCCGATCCGGTCGATCGATAAGATCAAGATCGGTTCGGGGTCTCGCGGGCCGGTGACGGAGAAGCTGCAGAAGGCGTTCTTCGGCATCATCAATGGAACGGAACCGGACACCGAGGGTTGGCTGACGGCTCTTTAAGAGGGAGTCGGTTCGGGGGCGCCTTCTTCTGCCGGCGTCTCCGTTTCTGTGGCAGGGTTTTTTGACCTTGCCGCGGAGGCGGGGACGCCGGTTTTGGTTAGCGCCCCGGAACCTGGCGTCGCAGCGTGGGGCGAATCACGCCGTGACCTTTCGGAGGAACTGCTTGTGTTGCTAAAAACGAAAACCGCGGGAAGAGCGCTCCGGCCACCTCCCCCGAGATCAGCCTCGTGCGCCGCATCCCGCGGAATCTGTAAATAGTTTTACCAGTTTCCGGGGCCGGACACCAGCGAAATTCGCACGCTTTCCACGATCTTTTTCTCGTTTGATTTGTTAGAGTTAGAAGGGCTTCCCTGTGAGGAAGCTGTGGATAAAACAAAATGGCAAAAAAATGTTTTGGCTACGATGCCCTGCGCGGCGGAAATATTCTGCTGGAATTTGACCAGACGATTCAGCTGGCCGATGACCTGGTGGAGCCGGTGGAGGGGTTGCCGTATGTGGCGCCCGGGTTCATCGACTTGCAGGTGAATGGGTTCGACGGGGTGGACTACAACTCGCCGGACACGACGCATGAAGACATTGCGCGGTCGTTGCGGACGCAGTTTGCGACGGGGACGACGCGGCTGTTGCCGACGGTGATTACGGGGAGCCGGGAGGGGATGCTGGGGTCGCTCAAGAACCTGTACGCGGCGAAGCTGGCGTTGCCGGAGGGGGAGGCGATTGCG
This sequence comes from Bryobacteraceae bacterium, assembly GCA_044358225.1. Lineage (GTDB taxonomy): Bacteria > Acidobacteriota > Terriglobia > Bryobacterales > Bryobacteraceae. Next base: position 1,591 of record JBIKOG010000459.1, read on the forward strand.
GGGTTCCATGTGGAGGGGCCGCACATTGCCGGGGAAGAAGGGCCGCGGGGGGCGCATCCGGTGCAGCATGTGCGGAAGCCGGACGTGGAGGAGTATCGCCGTTGGCAGGAGGCGACCGATGGGCTGATCAAGCTCGTCACGCTGGCGCCGGAGTGGCCGGAGGCGCCGGCCTATATTGAAGCCTTGGTTCGGGATGGGGTGACCGTTTCGATTGGGCACACGGCGGCGAAGCGGGAGCATATTCAGGCGGCGGTGAGCGCGGGGGCCACGCTCTCGACCCATTTGGGGAACGGGGCGCATTCGGTGATGTCGCGCCATCCGAACTATTTATGGGAACAGATGGCGGAGGACCGGCTAAATGCCGATTTTATTGTGGATGGCATACACATTGGGGAAGCCTTTTTGAAAGTGGCGTTGCGGGCGAAGGGGATTGAGCGATCGATCCTGGTGACCGATGCCAGTTCGCCTGCGGGGGCGAAGCCGGGGCGATATTTCCTGGGGGACCAGCCGGTGGATTTGACCGAAGACGACCGGGTGGTGCTGGCGGGGCAGACGCGGCTGGCGGGGTCGGCATTGAAGATGCACAAGGGTGTGGAGAATTTGATGAAGATGGCGGGGTTGACGCTGGTGGAGGCGTTGACGATGGCGACGCGGAATCCGGCGCGGGTGGGGCGGATTGGGGGGCGGATGAAGGGGTTGGCGGCGGGGGAGAAGGCGGACTTTGTGGTGTTCGACTTTGATGAAGCGGCGAAGAGTATCCGAATCCGGGAGACGTGGGTTAGCGGAAACTGTTTTTACCGGGAATAGATTTCCGGGTTGAGCGGATTGAGGAGCAGATGCGAATGCTACTGCTCCTTTCTTTTTTGATGTCGACGGTAATGGCGGCGGCGCCGCCGGGGGTGGGGGATACCGCGCCCGACTTTACGCTGGCGGATTTGACGGGAAACCCGCGGAAGCTGTCTGCTTTTACGGCGGAGGGGCGAGTGGTGTTGGTGGTGTTGCGGGGGTTTCCGGGGTATCAGTGCCCGCTGTGTAACCGGCAGGTGGGGGAACTGGTGAAAAACGCCGAGGGGTTTGCGAAGGCGGGTGTGCGGGTGGTGATGGTATATCCGGGGCCCCGCGACGTGGCGCAAAGCAAGGCGAATGAATTTGTTAGCGACAAAAGTCTGCCGCAACACTTTACCCTGCTGGTGGATCCGGATTACCAGATGGTAGGGCGCTACAACCTGCGATGGGACGCCCCGAAAGAGACGGCGTACCCATCAACGTTTGTGATGAACCGGAGCGGGAAGATTACGTTTGCCAAGGTGAGTGATTCCCATGGCGGACGGTCGACGGCGGCGGAGATACTGGCGGAGCTGG
>JBIKOG010000061.1:0-33668 GCA_044358225.1 Bryobacteraceae bacterium
ACGGCCACGGCGGCCGACTTTACGAGCACGAATGCGCTGGATCTGACCGAGCTGATGAACAGGCGCATGCGCGGCGTGCACATCAACGAAATCCAGGGCAACCCGGTGCAGCCGGACCTGAACTACCGCGGCTACACGGCGAGCCCGCTGCTGGGCACGCCGCAGGGCGTTTCGATCTACATGGACGGCGTACGGTTGAACCAGCCGTTCGGCGATGTAGTGAGCTGGGACCTGATTCCGCGGGTGGCGATTGCGGAAATGGCGTTCATGCCGGGTTCGAATCCGCTGTTCGGGTTGAACACGCTGGGCGGCGCGCTTTCTCTGCGGACCAAGAGCGGGGCGACCAATGGCGGAACGGCGCTGCAGATGAGCGGCGGGAGTTTTGGCCGGAAAATGGCCGATTTCGAGCATGGCGGGGCAGCGGCGAACGGGCTGCATTGGTACATGGCTGGGAATCTGTTTTTTGAAGACGGGTGGCGCGACACGTCGCCATCGAACGTGCGGCAGCTGTTTTCGAAGTTCGGACGGCAGCGGGAAAAGACGTCGGTGGACGTTGCGTTCTCGTACGCCAACAATTCGCTGAACGGGAATGGACTGGGCGAGCAACGGGACCTGGCGCGGCGCTATTCGAGCGTGTACACGAAGCCGGACATCACCACGAACCGGGCGCCGTTCGTGAACGTAACTGTGCGGCACGCGGCGACGGCGCGGGTGACGTTTTCGGGAAATGTCTATTACCGGCACATCCGGAACACGACTTTCAATGGAGACAGCAATGAGGACTCGCTAGACCAGTCTGTCTACCAGCCGAGCGCAGCCGATATCCAGGCGCTGACGGCGGCGGGATACACGGGTTTTCCGTTAAGCGGGGCGACGGCGGCGAACACGCCGTTTCCGTTTTGGCGCTGCATTGCGCAGGTGCTGCAGAAAGACGAGCCGGCGGAGAAGTGCAACGGGTTGATCAACCGTGGACGGACTGGGCAACACAACTATGGGGCGTCTGGGCAGATGACGTGGTTTACGTCGCGGAGCCAGTTGACGGCGGGTGCGGCGTTCGACCGCAGCAGTATGGATTTTCAGCAGTCGTCGCAGCTGGGGTATTTGAACCCGGACCGTTCGGTGACGGGTTTGAATGCTTTTGGGGACGGGGTTTCCGGCGGGGAAGAAGACGGCGAGCCGTACGACACGCGGGTGGACCTGTTTGGCAAGACTCGCACGGCGAGCGTATATGCCACCGATAAGCTGACGCTGGGGCGGGCGTGGGGGTTGACGCTATCGGGCCGGTACAACCACACGCATATCGACAACCGCGACCGGATCCGGCCGGCGGTGGGACCGGGATCCTTGACCGGCGCGCATTCCTTCGGGCGGTTTAACCCGGCGGTGGGGCTGACGTACAACCCGACGAAGTTGATGAACTTCTATTTCAGCTACAGCGAGGGGAGCCGTGCGCCAACGTCGATTGAACTTGGCTGCGCGGACCCGAATGAGCCTTGCAAGTTGCCGAACGCGATGGCGGGGGATCCGCCGTTGAAGCAGGTGGTGACGCGGAGCTGGGAGGGGGGCGTGCGGGGCACGTTTGAGTCGGGTTGGAACTGGACGGCCGGGTGGTTCCGGGCGGACAATCGCGACGACCTGCTGTTCGTGGCGGCGCCGCAGACCGGCTACGGGTACTTCAAGAACTTCGGGAAGACTCGGCGGCAGGGCGCGGAGTTCGACCTGAATGGCCGGGTGGGACGGCTGACGGCCGGGGCGGGCTACACGTTTTTGCACGCGACGTACGAGAGCCCGGAGACGGTGAACGGCGAATCGAACAGCAGGGGTGTTAACGACATTCTTCCCGGCAACCGGATTCCAATGATTCCTCAGCACATGTTCAAGAGCTACGCCGATATTGCTGCGACGAAGAAGCTGACGGTGACGTTGGGAGCGGTGGTAGTGGGCGGGTCGTATGCGCGCGGCAATGAGAACAATTTGCACCGGCCGGACGGGCGGATGTTTCTGGGACCGGGGGACACGCCGGCGTATGGCGTAGTGAACCTTGGTGGACGGTATGCGCTGCACCGGCGCGTGGAGCTGTTCGCGCAGATCAACAACCTGTTCGACCGTCGATACTACACGGCGGCACAGTTGGGGCCGACGGCGTTCGCCGATAACGGGAATTTTGTGGCGCGGCCGTTTCCGGCCGTTAACGGCGAGTTTCCCGTGCGGCATGCGACGTTCTACGCGCCGGGTGCGCCGCGCGGACTCTGGGGTGGGATGCGGCTTCGGTTCTGATCCGGTACAGTATTGGGATGCGTGTGATCCCGACAGAGGCGTTGCTGGGCGAGTTGCTGGAGAGCAGCGCGCCGGAGGCGGTGACGCTGGAGTTGGAAGTGACCGAACTGTTCGACACGTACCGGAGCCCATTGTTGCGGTTTGCGCTTTCGTTGGGGCTTCCGGCGGCGGATGGGGAGGAAGTGATTCAGGAGGTTTTCCTGGCGCTTTTTCAACATCTGCGGGCGGGCAAGGCACGGGACAACTTGCGGGCGTGGCTGTTTCAGGTGTGCCACAACCGGGCGTTGAAGTTACGGCAGCGGAAGCCGGCACCGGTGTTGATGCCGGAGGCGGCGCCGACGCCGGAGGAACAGGCGATTGCGCGGCAGACGAAGGAACGCGTCGCGGCCGCGATCCGGGCACTGCCGGAGCAGGAGCGGGCGTGCCTGGCGCTGCGGGCGGAAGGGCTGCGGTACCGGGAGATTGCGGGAGTGCTGGGCATCTCTCTGGGCGGCGTGGCGATGGCATTGACGAGAGCGGTGGAGCGAGTGAGGGAGGGCGCGTGACACACATTCCCGATCATGATTTGCTGATGGACGCCGATGGCGAACTGGCCGCCGGGCGCGCGTCCGAAGTGCGGGCGCATGTTTTGGGGTGCGCGGCGTGCCGGCGCCGGCAGCGTGAGATTTTAGGGGCGCTGGGAATGGCGGTGGAGACGCACCTGGAGCAGGAGTTACCGCCGATTGATGGCGCGCGCACGATTCTGGACGCTGGACTCCGGCCCCCGAGGCGGCAGCGGTATTTCGCGCTGGCGGCACTGGCGGCGGCGGCGTGTCTGGTGGTGATTCAGTTCCTGCCGGAGCGGGCGCACGGGATGACCCCGAGGGCGGCGTTGACACCGGGGGCGGTGCGCGAGGTGAGCACAGAGGCTATGTGCGCGACGGGGGCGGAGGACGACCGGCCGGCGATTCCGTACGAGGTGGCGGTGGAGGTGTTCCGGAAATATGGGATCCACGATCCGCAGCCGCGAGCCTTTGAAGTGGATTATCTGATTCCGCCGGACCTGGGCGGCGCGGGCGATGTGCGGAACCTGTGGCCGCAGCCGTACAACGAAGGCACGTGGAACGCGCGGGTGAAAGACGCGTTGGAGGACCGGCTGCGGACGATGGTTTGCGCGGGGACGTTGCCGTTGGACGTGGCGCAGAAGGACATGGCGGAGGACTGGATTGGCGCGTACCGGAAGTACTTCCAGACACGGAATCCGCTGCCGGACCACGTGGCATTTGTGAAAGATCGGCCCTGGGAGTAGCTGCGGTTTACCAAAAGCCGATGAGCTTCCACCAGGCGGCGCCGACGAAGAGCCAGATGGCGACGTTGACGAGGGACACGAGAAAACCGATGCGCCACCATTCGCCTTCGGTGACGTAGCCGGCGCCGAAGAAAACTGGCGCCGAACCGGTGCCGTAGTGGGTGATGCCGGCGTTGAGATTGGAGAAATACGCCATGGGGAGGGCGGCGAGCAGCGGGGGCGCACCGGCGGCGAGGGCGGCGGTGAAGAAGGCCGGGTAGAGCGCGGTGACGTGGGCGGTCATGCTGGCGAAGGCGTAGTGGATGTAGAAGTAGACCAGGGCGAGGAGGGTGAGCGCGAGGGGCCAGGCGAGGCCGTGCAGATGCTGGAAGAGCGCTTCGGAGACGACTTTGACGACACCGCCGGAGTTGAGTTCATCGGCCATCATGATGAGCGGGGCAAACCATAGCAGTACGTCCCAGGCCTTGGTTTCGCCGATGAGTTCGTCCCAGGTGAGCAGGCCGCCCAGGAGTTGGGCACAGATGCCGGTGAGGGCGACGAAGGCGTTGCCGATGCCGTGCCAGGGGGAGCTGACCCAGCCGAGCATGACGGCGAAGAGGATGGCGACGAGGCCTTTTTCGGCGCGGGTGAGGGGGCCGAGTTCGTTGAGCTTCCGCGTGGCCAGGGCGCGGGCCGGGGCGGTGTCCTGGATATCGGGACGGTGCCAGCGGTGGATGAACCACGGCACGGCGAACAGAGAGCAGAGCGCGGGGACGGAGGAGCCGGCGAGCCAGCCGAGCCAGGTGATTTCGACGTTGCCGAGTTTCATGGCGAACTGCGCGATGAGCGGGTTGGCAACCATGCTGGTGAGGAAGACGGCGGAGGCGAGGTAGTTCCCGTGGAAACAAACGAGCATGAGGAACGAGCCGATCTTGCGCGCCGTGGGGCCGGGTTCGGAGGCGAAGGCGAGGGCCAGCGAGCGGGTGACGGGGAAGACCACTCCCCCGCCCCGGGCGGTGTCGGACGGGACGAAGGGGGCGACGAGCATGCCGGCGGAGACGACGGCGTAGCCGAGGCGGAGTGGTGTGGTGGCGAAACGGCGGATCAGCAAATAGGCCACGCGCATGCCAAGGCCGGTGCTGGAGATGGCGCGCGCGAAGAGATAGGCGGAGAAGATGAGCCAGACTGTTTGGTTGGAAAAGCCCAGCAAAACACGATTGGCCGGGACGGTGCCGGTGAGGGCGAGGAGCGTCATGGAGATCATGACGCTGACGCCCATGGGGCCGGGGCGCAGGACGAGCGCCAGGATGGTGGCGGCGAAGACGGCGAGGAGTTGGCGCTGGTTCGGGGCAAGGCCGGGCAGGGGCGCGAAGTAAAGCAGCGCGCCGGGCAATAGCACGGCCAGCCAGCGGTTCATGGTGGAGGCGTTGGGAGACAGAGCACTATCCTATCGCTGTCTACGGCTGATCACTGGCGGCGGGAAGAACCTGGACGTCGGCGATCCAGTAGTCGAAATCCTTCGGGCGTTGGAAGAGAGCCGCTTTGATGCGCAGGCCCGTTTTCATCTTTGCGATGTCGGCGGTTTCACGGACAGGAAACTCCATGGTCATGGCCGCCATCCAGACCTTCCCTTCCGCGTTTTTGATGTCCTCGTGGCGGACGAGGGCGAGCCGGGATGCCGGGTCCCATCGAAGGACTTCGCCGTTGAGTTCGTAGCGGTCCGTAGGGCCGGCGGGCTTGACGGGTCCGGCACAACTAAGCGTCACGGCGGCGCCGGCGAGGACGGCGAGGAAATTCCCACGAGACAGGTTCATACAGTCGAAAACCAAGTCTCAGAATATCGCACCATCCCGCGCGCGGCGCCGCCATTCGGCGGTTGGCTCAATTACTGGATTTTGAGCAGGGTGTTGTCTTTGGCGATGTTGGTGGTGGCGTTGGGATTGAGCAGGCCCTCTTCAATGTAGATGAGCGTGTTGCCGCTGATGACGTTGTAGTCAGAACGGCTGCTGATCTGGATGGCGGCCGGGTAACCGCGGATGATGTTGCCGCTGATGATGTCGCCCTTAGGGGCGCTGGTGTCATCATCGGCCGGGTTGTAGCAGATGCCGAAAACGCCGGCGCGGGTCCCGGTGATGTTGTTGTTGGAGATGCGGTTTCCGAAGCTGCGGCTGCCACGAACGAAGACGCCGAGAGCGGAGTTGAAGATCATGTTGTTGACCACCATCGCATTGCGGGTATGGACCAGCAGGATGCCGATTTCCGGAGGAGGCGCCGACGGCGGCAGACCGGTGCTGCGGATGTTGAGGCCTTCGAAACGGATATTGGAGGAGTTCATGGAAACGGCGCCCATGAGTGCGTTGACGATGTTGCCGTTGCGAACGGTGACGTTCTGGGCATTGACGATGCGCACGCCGGCGCCGGTGAGGTTACCGGGCGCGGTAATGGTGTGCCCATTCAGATCGAGTGTCACATCGCTGGCGGTGATCGCGATACCGACGCCCGCGCTGCCGGGAATGAAAATGTCGGCGGTCAGCATGTAGGAGCCGGGCTGATCGATTGTCGTCGGGGACGCAATCGTGCGGGTGCCGGCGGGTTGCGCGAAGAGGCTTGCGGCCAGCAGGGGAAGCGCGACGAGAGTCTTGCCAAAGTCGAGGTGCATGTTGATGTCCTTTGAAGATTTGTGGTCAGGAAGCGCTTCCATGGATTGAGTCGTGACATCGCGCAAAAACCCCCTCACAATGTAGAAATGGGATTTCGCGTATGGGTGTTGGCGGGTGTGGCAGGGCTGTGCCTGCAGGGACAATGGTTCGCCGGGGGCGGAGGGGGCATCTCCACGTTGTCGGCCGATGGGCAGACCCGCATCAGTGGAACCGAGACGGCCATTTCGCTTTACAAGCCAGAGAACGGTCCAGTGCTTCATTTTTTCGCTGGGCGCGACCTGACCAATTACTTCAGCGTGCAGGGATCGTTCACACGGAACACCAATTCCTTCGGTATAACGGGAACCCGCACCGCGGCCGGCGTGGAGACTACGTTCCAGCAGGAGTATCAGATGCGCTCGATGAGCGGTGGAGGCGAAGGAATGTTCTACTTTCGGCCGCGAACAAGCCGCTTCCGTCCCTACCTGTCGGGGGGCGTCGGAATGACGCGTTTCCGGGCCACGGCCGGCGCGGTGCGGATCGCCAAAGGGACGGTGCAACTGCCGCCGGCGACGTTCGATGCCGCGAAGCCATACTGGCGCACCGCGGTTGGCATTGACGTCGCCGTGGGGCAGGGATGGATGTTCCGCTACAGCTTTTCAGAAGCGGTCACAGGCAATCCGATCAGCAAGCAATTGCAACCGCCAGGCGCGCGCGGGCTGGCCGATTTCCAGAGTATCTTCGGCTTCTTGAAACGGTTCTAGCGATTCTGGAACTCGCAGTAGGGGCAGCCCGGCCAGTAGATTGGGGCCTGCTCGATGCGCTCTCCCAGCGCCTTGGCGTGGCACACCTTGCAGTACTGCAGGCTCTGTATGGCGTCGGGTGCCGGCAGTATCTCCACAAGATGTTCAAAGACGCAAAGTGCCCGGCCGGCCGATTTCGTTTCGGGCAAAGGCAATAGCGGCCCGTCTTCTTCCATCGCCAGGATCAACGCCGAATACACCTTTGATTTCAGACAGGAAGACGCCGGAACGGGGGCTTCCCGCGCGGCCAGGTCTGTGGACGCAGCCAACTCCTCAAACCACTGGTTCATACTCATCGCTCATCCTTTCGCTGCGCGCGCCACTGTTCTCGAAATTCCTGGCGGGCACGGGACAACAGCCGCTCCAGACTCTTGACTGTCTTGCCTGACAACGCCGACATTTCCGTCGCACTCCTTTTCTCCCAATAGCGCCAGAGCAGAACAATCCGATACTGTTCCGGCAGGGTGCGCAGCACGGCTTCGGTGCGGGCCTCGGCCCTGGCCTTGTCCAGCAGTTCATCCAGACCGGGGTCGTCCATCAGCTCGATGTCGATCGACTCCTCCGGAAGAACGACACGCTGAATCCGCTGGCGGTAGTGATCCTCCACCTTGTGCCGGGCAATACCCAGCACCCAGGCCCGCAGCGGCGAATCACCGCGATAGGAAGGCAAGGACCGCAGAGCCGTGAGAAACGTCTCCTGCACCAGATCGTCCACCTCTTCCCATCTGGGCTGCATCCGGGAACGGATGTAGTGGACCAATGGGTCTGAAAGTCGCTGCACGAACTCGGCGGCGGCTTTCCGGTCTCTGGCGAGCATTGCGGTAACCAATTGGCGGTCGGCCAGCAGCCCGGCGCTCTCGACTTGTGGGGATTCTTCGATCAAGTGGTCCTGTACATGGATCGTCGTAGACGGGGCGAAAATCCCCCGCCATCCTTCAGAATAGCGGGGGGACCGCGGTGTCGTTTGCCAGCCCCGCCACGGTCGCGCTACGCTTATTGGAGAACCGACCGAGCTAATCCACAATTCGCCAGAATCGCGCGCGGGAGAGACCTCTTTTTTTGAGGCGCCGAAGGAGCAAGAGCCCCGGAAACTCTCAGGCAAAAGGACCGCCACGATTCTCCCCAACCATCTGGAAAGTGGCTCCGCAAGAGCCCGCCGAAGAGATAACTTTTTCAGGCACCAAAGACAGAGCGGGCAGACAAGGATCCGTCATGCCTGCACACACCAAGACTCTTGCCGCTGATTTTGCCTCCCGCCACATCGGGCCTTCGCCGAGCGAAGTGGAGGCGATGCTCACTACGCTGGGCGTGCCGTCGCTAGACGCATTAATCGGCCAGACCGTTCCGGCCTCCATTCGCCATCCCAAGGCGCTGGAACACGGGCCGGTGATGAGTGAAGTGGAGGTCTTGGCGCACATGCGGGAGTTGGCCGCGAAGAACCAGATCTTCACCAGCTTCATTGGTATGGGGTATCACGGCACGCACTTGCCGGGCGTCATTCTGCGCAACATTCTGGAGAACCCCGCGTGGTACACGGCCTATACGCCGTATCAGCCCGAGATCTCGCAAGGGCGGCTGGAGGCGTTGATCAACTACCAGACGATGATCACGGATCTGACCGGGCTCGACGTGGCGAACGCCTCGCTGCTGGATGAGGCAACGGCGGCGGCCGAGGCGATGACCGTGGCGCGTCGCGTGGCCACGCAGAAGGAAAACACGTTCTTCGTCGACCACGATGTGCACCCGCAGACGCACGCGCTGATCGTGACGCGCGCGCAACCGCTGGGGCTGACCGTAGTCAGCGGCGACCCGATGACGGCGACATTTGAAGGCTGCTTCGGGGCGATCTTCCAGCACCCGGGCTCCCATGGCGCCATCCGCGATTTGCGCGGGCCCATTGCGAAGGTGAAGGAACAGGGCGGCGTGCCGATTGTGGCGGCCGATCCGCTGGCGCTGACGGTGCTGGCGTCGCCGGCGGAGTTGGGCGCCGAGATTGCGTTGGGTTCGACGCAGCGGTTTGGCGTGCCGATGGGCTACGGCGGCCCGCACGCGGCGTATCTCGCGGTGAAGGATGCCTACAAGCGGCATATGCCGGGGCGACTGGTGGGCGTGTCGATCGACGCGCACGGCAGCAGCGCTTACCGGTTGGCGTTGCAGACGCGGGAACAGCATATCCGCCGCGAGAAGGCGACGTCGAATATCTGCACGGCGCAGGTGCTGCTGGCGGTGATTGCGTCGATGTACGCGGTCTATCACGGGCCGGAGGGGTTGACGCACATTGCCGAGCAGGTGCGGCGGCGCACGGCGGTGCTGGCGGCAGGGTTGCGGCAACTGGGCTTCACGCTGCGGCACGATGCGTTTTTCGACACGATCACAGTGGAGACGGGCGAGCGGACAGCGGAGATTGTGGCGCGCGGCGCGGCGGCGAAGTTGAACTTCCGCGTGGGCCCAAATTCACTGGGCGTGACCACGGACGAGACGACGACGGCGGCGCTGATTGAAGCCGTCTGGCTGGCCTTCAGCGGGCAGGCGCTGGCCTATGACAGCGTGGCGGCGGAGCCGGTAACCCCGGCTGGATTGGCGCGCGAATCGGAGTTCCTGACGCACCCGGTGTTCCACCGCTATCGCAGCGAAACCGAGATGCTGCGCTACCTGCGCAAGCTGTCGGACCGCGATCTGGCGCTGGACCGGGCGATGATTCCGCTGGGTTCCTGCACGATGAAATTGAACGCCACCACCGAGATGATTCCGGTGACCTGGCCCGAGTTCGGCTCGCTCCATCCGTTCGCTCCGGCCGAACAGGCGGCGGGGTATCGCGAGATGTTCGCGGCGCTCGAGAAAGACATCTGCGAAGTGACCGGCTACGACGCCGTTAGCCTGCAGCCGAACTCCGGCGCGCAGGGCGAATATGCCGGGCTGCTGTCGATTCGCGGCTATCACATCTCCCGCGGCGACGGGCACCGCAACGTCTGCCTGATCCCCTCTTCGGCGCACGGCACCAATCCGGCGACGGCGCACATGGTGGGCTATGACGTTGTTGTAACGGCGTGCGACGCCGATGGCAACGTCGACCTGGGCGACCTGCGCGCGAAGGCGGAGAAGCACTCGGCGAATCTGGCGGCGGTGATGGTGACGTATCCATCGACGCACGGTGTGTTCGAAGAAGAGATCCGCGAAATCTGCAACATCATCCACTCCCACGGCGGCCAGGTGTATCTGGACGGGGCGAACTTCAACGCGCAGGTGGGCATTTCGCGGCCGGGCGATTTCGGCTCCGACGTCTCGCACCTGAACCTGCACAAGACCTTCTGCATCCCGCACGGCGGCGGCGGCCCGGGCATGGGCCCGATCGGCGTGAAGGCGCATCTCGCGCCGTTCCTGCCGGGCCATCCGTTGACGCGGCCGGACGCGCCCGTCGGCCCGGTTTCGGCGGCGCCGTACGGCAGCGCCTCCATCCTGCCCATCAGCTACACCTACATCCGCATGATGGGCGGCGCGGGGCTGAAGCGCGCGACCGAAGTTGCGATTCTCAACGCCAACTACATCGCCTCGCGGCTGGACGCGCACTTCCCCGTACTCTACAAAAATCACAACGGGCGCGTGGCGCACGAGTGCATCCTCGACCCGCGGCCGCTGAAGGACCTGTGCGGGGTGACGGTGGACGATATCGCCAAGCGCCTGATCGACTACGGCTTCCACGCGCCCACGATGAGCTTCCCGGTTCCGGGGACGCTCATGATTGAGCCAACGGAATCGGAGTCGAAGTACGAACTCGACCGCTTCATCGACGCGATGATTGCCATTCGCAAGGAGATCGCCGAGGTGGAAGGCGGCCGGTTCAAGATCGAAGATTCGCCGCTCCGCCACGCGCCGCACACAACCCAGTGCATCGCGCAGGAGACCTGGACGCGGCCGTATGCGCGGACCGAAGGGTGCTTCCCGGTGGGTTCAGCCAAGGCGGATAAGTATTGGCCGCCGGTGTCGCGTATCGACAACGTCTACGGGGATCGCAACCTGCTTTGCGTGTGCCCGCCGATGGAAGAGTACGCCGACGCGAAGGCGTAGCCGATGCGGCGCCGCGCGTTCGTAGCCGGGGTTTCGTTAGTGGCCGGGGCGCAGACCGCTCCGGCCGTCCCGCCGATCCGCGGGTTGAGCCGCACGAACCTGCTGGAGTACCGGAAGGCGGATGGGAAGATCCGCATCGCCCGAACGGCCAAGGAGTGGGAATGGCGGCGGCGCGAGGCGCTGGCCGGCATGCACGAGCTGACGGGTCCGTTGCCGGGCCGGGAGAAGCGTTGTCCACTGGCGGTAACGGTGGAGAACGAGACCGACATGGGCAGCTACCTGCGGCGGGCCATTACCTATTCCTCCGAGCCGGGCTCGCGCACGACGGCGTTTCTCTGCCTGCCGAAAACGGCGCTGGCCGGGAAGGCGACGGCGGCGGTGCTTTGCTTGCATCCCACCGACAACGTGGCCGGCTACAAGGTGGTGGTGGGGCTGGGCGGGCGACCGCACCGGCAGTATGGGTCGGAGTTGGCCGAGCGCGGGTTCGTGACGATCTCACCGAGCTACGTGCAACTGGCCGATTACCAGCCGGACCTCGACGCGCTGGGGTATCAGAGCGGGACCATGAAGGCCATCTGGGACAACGTGCGGGCGATGGACCTGCTGGATGGGCTGCCGTTCGTGAAGCGCGGCCGCTATGGGGCCATCGGGCACTCGCTGGGCGGGCACAACGCGATCTATACCGCGGTGCACGATGCGCGGGTGCGAGTGGTGGTATCGAGCTGCGGGTTCGACTCGTTTCTCGACTACTACGGGGGCAATGTGAAGGGCTGGGTGCAGCCACGCTACATGATGCGGATGGCGAATTATGTGGGGAATCCAGACCGAATTCCGTTTGATTTTTATGAGTTAATCGCGGCCTTGGCGCCGCGGCCGCTGTTCGTCAATGCGCCTCTTCGGGACGCCAACTTCCGGGCGGCGAGCGTGGACCGGATCTTCGCCGCGGCACAGGCTGTGTATGGTCTCTGGGGCGCGAAGGCGAACCTGGCCGTCGCGCACCCGGACAGTGAGCACGACTTCCCGGACGCGGAACGGATGCTTGCCTATGAATGGATCGACCGCGCGCAAAAATTAACGTAAAGCGGACTTTCATTTTGGCCGATACTAGGGATGTGCCTTCCTACGCTGAAGGGCCGTTTGTATTGGGAGTATTGAGCCTACGCAGGCGGCTGCCAGCGCTCTTTATCTGCCTGACCATTTCTTTATCGCTGCTGGCGATCTCTCCGGAGGATCGTCTAGCGTCGTTATCTGTCAGTCACTGGGGTGCGCAGAATGGCATTCCGGAGGAGACGTTTGCGGCGTTGCTCGCGCCCGGGGACGGCTACGTTTGGTTGGCGTCGAATGACGGCGTAGTACGGTTCGACGGGCAACGCGCGGAAGTATTCCGTTTGGGAGACCGGTTCCGGCCGATGGGAACGGGCAGTTGTAGCGGGAGCACGTTGAGTTCCCTTTTGTTGGGGCCGGACAACAACGTCTGGGTGGCCGCGTCGACGGGATGTATCTTCCATCTGAAGCGCGACCGGTTCGGCGGTTTCGTCAATTTCCAGTTGTCCGCGGTGGAGGCGCCGAATGCGAATCGGGAAGTAAACGCGGTCCTGGGGATGCGCGTTCTGGCGGACGGCAAACGGGTGCAGATTTCGCGGCGGGCGGGGATCAGCGAGGTGGAGACGGCCACGTTTAACGCCGGGCTGCCGGGTGGATTACAGAAACAATCGCCAGAGGTGGTGACGCACGCGGCGCCGAACGGACTGCGCCTTGCGCTGACCGCAAGCGGCGCAGACGGCAGACTATGGGCAGTGATCAGCGATGGAAAGCTCTATGAAGCGCGGGGGGCGGGTTGGACGGCGGTGGGAGGGTGGCCGGTCCGCGAAGGGGTGACGGCGAATCGGCTCCTTGCCGGGCGGAACGGAGCGGTTTGGATTGCAACCAATCAAGGCGTCGTGGAGTGGCGCGACGGCAAGTTTCGGGTATGGGGCGTCAAGGATGGGCTACCATCGGCCGGCGTGCTTTCGCTGCACGAGGACCGCGCAGGATGCGTCTGGATGGGGTTGAAGCAGTTCGTTTCGCGGTTGTGCCGGGGGAAGATTGAATCGATCTCCGTGGGCGCGGAACAGGAAGAAATGCTTTCGGCCATCACCGAGGATCCACAGGGCAACCTGTGGTTGGGCGGACGTTGGGGAAACCTGTTTCGATTGAGTCCCGCCAACTTCCTCAGCTTCACGCGGCGCGAGGGGCTGCCGGAGAGCCATTTGACCGGGGTGGCGGTGGATCGGGACGGAGCGATTTGGGGGAGTTTGAAGGATTCGGGGCTCGTGCGGATCGCTGATGGCCGGATCACAGGCAATTTCCGCGGCGCGGGATTCAACCAGACCCAGGCGCTGGTGGCGAGTCCCGGGGGAGGCGTTCTGGCAGCCAGTTCCACCGGCATATACCGGGTGGATCAAAACGGAAACCGTCCACTTCGAATTGACGGGCCGGTTCAATTTCAGGGACTGACCGCACTCGAATGGGAGGCGAACGGCAATCTGCTCCTATCCACGGGAATCGGGCAGTATCGGCTGCGTCCCGCGCCGAACGAAGACCGTTACACGGCGGAAGTCCTGCAAGGGCCACCCCGCGTACGGCAATGGGCGAGAGACCCGTCCGGGCGAGTCTGGGCGCTATCTCAATTCGGGGGGCTCCATTCTCTTGAGGGTAAGGAGTATCGGCCGGCCGTAAACAGTGAACCGGGCCGCGCGCGTGGCTGGGACAGCCTGCGCTCAGATGCGGAGGGGATGCTGTGGATCGGCACCACGGACGGGCTGGAGATTTACTCGACCCGCGAACAGCGCTTCATCACCCAAAAACCGATCCTGTTTGGTGATCAGATTTTCCATACGAGCGAAGACCGGTTTGGGAAGGTCTGGTGCGCGACGCGCCAGGGGCTCGTTCGATTTGCGCGCAACCGCGCGCTCGAACTGGCGGCCGGACTTGGCGATGAATCGCTGCGACATACGTTTTATGAGCGCTACGGCGAGGCGCAGGCGCTGCCCACTACGAACTTCGGGCTCGTTACTTCTTCGACTGGGGTAACCGCGCCGGACGGCAGAATCTGGATCCCGGGACTGCTTGGACTTGTCTCGGTACAACCGGCGGACTTTGAGCGCACGCCCCGTCCACCGGCCGCCGTTTTGCTGAAGGTAAGCAGCGACGGAACGGCGCAGGATATCAACCAACCGCTGCGCGTGGAACCGGGGCACAAGACGCTGGAGATCCTGTTCCAGACGTTGCGGCTCGATCCGCTCGGCGGCGTCTACTGCCGGGTTCGCATGGAGGGCTTCGACGCCAACTGGGTCGCCTGCAATGACCAGCGCACGGCACAGTACACCACGCTCCCCCCCCGCGGTTATGCGTTCATCCTGCAGACCTCCAGCCAACCCGGTGTGTGGAACGGGCCGGAACTGCGGGTGCCGGTGACGATCGAACCCTCCCTGTATCAGCGATCCGGAGTGCAGATGGGGGGGACGGGACTGCTCTTGGCAGGAATCGGATTTGTTCTGTGGCGCCGGCAGAAGCAGCTGCTGGAGCGCAACCGGTGGCTGGAGGAAAAGGTCGAGGAGCGGACCGCCACGCTAGAGGGGGCGAAACACGCCGCCGAGATTGCCAACCGGGCCAAGAGTGAGTTCCTGGCCACTATGAGTCACGAGATCCGGACGCCGATGAACGGTGTGTTGGGTGCCGTGCAGATTCTGGACGATTCTCCATTGAATCGCGATCAGAAGAAGCAGGTATCGGTCATCCGGCAATCGGGCGAAGATCTGGTGGGGATTGTCGATGACATTCTGAGCCTGGCAAAAGTGGAGGCGGGGAAACTGACTCTGGAACGCGCCCCGGTGCAGATTCGGACACTCGCCGAATCGCTGACGGCTTTGTTCCGGCCGAAGGCGGAGGCCAAGGGCGTGGTGATCCGCGCGGAGCTCGATCCCTCGGCGCCGGAGTACATTCTGAGCGACCCGCAGCGACTGCGGCAGATTCTACTCAACCTGCTGGGCAACGCCGTCAAATTCACGGACGCCGGCGAAGTGGTGCTGCGCATCTCCTCTCCGGAGTCGCCATCGGCCATCCTCTTTTCCGTCGTTGATACCGGCCTGGGAATCGCGCCGGAGAAGATCTCCACACTCTTCGATCCATTCGTCCAGGCCGATTCCTCCACCACGCGCCGGTTTGGCGGAAGCGGCCTGGGGCTATCGATCGTGCGTCGCTTCGTGGACGCCATGGGTGGCGCCATCGACGTCCAAAGCACGCTGGGAAGCGGATCTGCCTTCCTGATTACACTGCCTTGCGAGGTAACAAGCGCCCCGGAGACTGACGCCCCGCCCCCGGAAATCCATCCGGTGGCAACGGCCAATGGGCGCCGCGGGCTCACCGTCCTGCTGGCGGAAGACAACAACGTCAACCAGATGATTTTCCAGAAGATGCTCATCCGGCTCGGGTGCGAGGTGATTCTGGCCAGACACGGCCGCGAAGCGCTGGAGGCGCTGCGAACGGAGGAAGTCGACCTCGTGTTGATGGACTGTCAAATGCCCGAGCTCGACGGCTACCAAACCACACGCGAGATCCGCGCCTGGGGCGGCAGTTTCGCCACACTGCCCGTGATTGCGCTGACAGCCAGCGCCATGGCCGAGGATCGGCAGAATTGTATCGACGCCGGTATGGACGACTTTCTCAGCAAGCCGCTCATGATCTCCAAACTGGAGGCCACACTGACGCACTGGAGCCGTCGCGTGGATACCCCTACGGAATCTCAGCCGTAAACGCCGCTTCCACCAACATCCCTGCCTGCAACTCCACGCCGTAGGCTCGCCGGCACACCGGATGGTTGCCGAAATACTCCTTCCAAACCACGTTCACGGACCCGATGTCGGCCCGCACGTCCTGCAGATACAACCGCGCCGTGCAGATCGCGTTGCGGTCCACGCCGGCTTCGGCCAGCAGCAGATCCAACTGCCGGAACGCCTCGCGCATCTCGGCGCCCGCCCCGCCCTCCACAGGCCGCCGCGCACCGTCCGGAATGCCGGTCACAACGGCCTCAAACACCTTGCCGCTGTGCACCACAGCGGAGCTGATCGGGAACTCAGTATCGGAATCAATGAATCTCATAATCTCCACTCAATAACTTAGAAATCCGCCATCGGCGATCAACGTCTCGCCGGTAATGAACGAAGCCCGTTCGGACAACAGAAACGCCACCGCCTCGCCGATCTCTTCCGGCCGGCCCTGGCGGCCAAGCGGCGTCCGCCGTGTATATGGGCCCGGCACGTTATCGGCGCTCGCCACGGTGCGAATGTCACCCGGCGCCACGGCGTTCACACGAATGCCGTGCGGAGCCAACTCCAGCCCCATCCCCTGTGCCAGCGACGCCACTGCCGCCTTCGTCGCGCAGTACAACGACGCCTTGTCCTGCGCCGCAAAACTCCCCACACTCGCGATATGAACAATCGCCCCGCCCACGCCGCGCCGCACCCACTCCCGCGCGGCCAGCTGCGAACAGTACACCGGCCCCTTCAAATTCACGGCAAGCATATTGTCGATGTGCTCCGCGGACGCCTCCAGAAACGGCGCCAGCGCCACCTGCCCGGTCAGTGCCGCGTTGTTCACCAGCCCGTCGATCGACCCATACGCGCCCAACACCTCGGCAAACCAACCCGCCGGCGTCCGCACATCGCCCAAAAACAGCCGCGCCCCGTCCACCTCCAGCGGCACCGCCACCGGCTGGATCACAGCCACCCGCGCCCCGTACCCGCACAGCACCCGCGTGATCCCCAGTCCAATGCCCGTCGCCCCGCCCGTCACCACATACACGCGTCCGCTAAGCATTGCGCAACCAAGCCTCCATATCCGCACACTCGACGACCGGCGAACCGACGCACTCCGCCACCGCAATCAAATCCGGGTTCTTCCCGCCGTGCCCGGTCACCAGACAAGCGGCCCGCTCCCGCGCGTCCACCGCACCCGAAGCCACCGTCGCTACATAAACCCGTCCGCTAAGCATTGCGCAACCAAGCCTCCATATCCGCGCTCTCCACCAGCGGCGAGCCGACACACTCCGCCGCCACCGCAATCGAATCCGGGTCCTTCCCGCCGTGCCCCGTCACCAGGCACACGGCCCGCTCCCCCCCATCCACAACACCCGCCGCCACCGCCCGTAACCACCCGGCCGTCGCCGTCGCCCCAGCCGGCTCGCAAAACACGCCCTCTTCGCTCAACATCCGCCGGTGCGCCACAAAAACCTCGTCATCGCTCACCGCAATTCCCTGCCCCCCATTCTCATACAGCAGTCCCAACGCCAGCGTCGCGTCAATATCCACCGGCACCGACAGCCCGCTCACCCGCGTCGTCCCCCTCGCCGGCGCCGCCACCGCCGCCCCCGCCGTCCACGCATCCACCACCGTCCCGCACCCGGCCGGCTGCACCGCGTGCACTCGCACTTGCACCCCCGCCGCCACAAACCCGCGCACCACCGCCGTGTACAAACCGCCCCCGCCCACCGGAACAAACACATGCTTTGGCGCCAGCGCGACCAACTCATCGGCAATCGTCGAAACACCCGCCATCCCCTCCGGGCAGTACCGGAAGGCCGACACCACCAACGGCACGCCCCGCTCCCGCGAACACGCCCGCAGCGCCGCCATCACCCGCTCCGTCACACCCGCGTCCACCGTGAACCCGGGCACGCGCACCACGCACGCCCCATGCGCGCGCATCTGCGCCACCTTGCCCACCGGCGCCTCCGGCGACACCACGATCACGCAACGAATCCCGGCCCGCGCCGAATACGCCGCCAGTGCCGCGCCCGTATTCCCGGACGACGTGGCCAGAACCAGCTTCGCCCCGCTGGCCACAATCCGCTCCATCTCCCGCACAATGAACCGGTCCTTATACGACCCGGTCGGCTGGCAGGACTCCAGCTTAAACCACAAATCCGCCCCCAAACGGGCGCTCGGTAAACACGGTGTTGGCGTCAAAAGATCAGATCCCCCTGCCCAATCGTGCGCGGCACAAAGCCCTTGCCCAACTCCTCCCGCGCCGTATCAATATGCCGCTGCCCGCCCGAAAGCGTGAACAAACCGTGGCCCGGCAGCAGCACATCCACGTCCAGCCCAGCCAACTTCCCCATATCCTCGCAGTACGATGCCAGCGAGGAATCCGGCGCGTTGATCAGCCCCACCACGCCCCCATAAAACACGATATCCCCCACAATCAGCCCCCGCCGCCCGCCCTGCGTAAACAGGAACGCAAACGAGTCCGACGAGTGCCCTCGCACCCGGATCGCCCGCAGCGAAAACCCTTCCAACTCCAGCACATCCCCATCGTCGAACTGGCGCGCCACCGGGCACGGGGCCAATCGCATCTCGGCCGGATAGCCGCCCTGCGCCTGAGCCCCGGCCAGCCCGCTGCCCACCTCATCGCCCGCCATCACCACCGGCGCCGCCAGTGCCGAGGCCACCACCGGCCAGCCCAACTCCGCCGACAACCGTGCCGCCCCGCCAATATGATCCGGATGCCGGTGCGTCAACAGAATCGTGCCCGGCCCCAGGTCGGCGCCAAACTCCTCCCGCAAATTAGCTAATATCCGGTCATGCCCCAGGCCGCTCCCGCTATCGATCAACAGGATCCCGGCCGACGAGCGCAACGCGTAAACATGACAGTCATACCGGCTGCTCAGTCCGAACTGCCGGCTTCCGACAACATACAACCAGGAAGTAACTCTCATTTATTGATAAAACCAGCTCAACGGCAACGTCTTCACCCGCAGCGAGATACCGGCCGGCCCGGCGGCGTAGTAACTCAGAAACACCCCGTCGCGCAACCATTCCACGCTGGTATAGGCGAACGTCTCCCCAGGCGTCTCGTCCAGCACCTTCCGATGCGTCCACGTCAACCCTTCATCGCGCGAAACCGCCGTCGATAGCGGCGTCCGCTCCTTCGTCGAGTTGTTCCAGACCAACACCAAATCGCCCGTCTTCGGATGCCGCTTCATCGATTGTGGCGACCGCGGCGAATCCACACCCGCAATCGGCTGTAACTCCGAAAATGTCTTTCCCTTGTCGCGCGAGTAAGCCCGGTAGATCCGTCCCAAGTCAGTCCGCACCCACACCATCACACGCCCGTCACTCAGCTCAATCACGCCCGGCTCCTGCGCCCCCGCTTTCGATTGCGGCAAGTCAAGAATCGTGTCACTCGGCTTCCAGCTGGCGCCCTCGTCGTCGGAGTAATAAATCCGTGAACGGATATGCGGATCCACTCGATAGTCAGTCGTGAAAAACAGCGGCATCAGCACGCGCCCGCCCCGAAGCTGAATCGCCCGGTCGTGATTGAACCCGGTGTAGGAGGGCGCCGGTGTAATCGCCATCGCCACCGGCGGCGAAAACGTCTTCGCATCGTCCTTCGATATCCTCACCATGGGCGCGCAATCGGCCGGCGAGTTCTTCCGCGCAAAAACGAACAACACCTTCCCGCTCTTCAAACGCAGCAGATCAGGCTCCATGACGTTCATGGCTCCAATGTTCTCCTGCAGCGTAAACCGTTCGCCCCACGTCGCGCCCTGGTCGCCGGAGATCCGCGCGGAGAGCCGCGCGCCGGTCCAATCGGACTTCCCGTCGCCCTGGAATTCCGTCCAGGCAAACAGCAGCCGGCCATCGCGCAACACCAGCGCGTCGGCCTCCGAATTCCGCATGTTGCCGGGCACGGCGGGCGCAAAGTCGGCGGCCATCGCCGCCGCGCCCGCCACCAGCAGGAACAGCCTCACAGCGCGCGAACCCGGCGCAATGTCTCCTCCACCACGTCGGCCCCGTGCGCCGCGCTCAGGTACCAGCGCCCGTCCGGCAACGCCAGCACACCAGCATCCAGCAGCGCCATCAGGAACCCGGCGTACAGCGCCTTATCGGTCGGCAGTGTGTCACGATACTCGCGCGGAATTTCCGGTTGGAAATGGAGTTGAAACACCGCGCCCTCCCCCGTCGTCACCACCGGCACTCCCTTGGCCCGCAGCGCCTCTTCCAACCCGGCGCGCAGTTGCCGGCCCAGCCGGTCCAGTTGTTCGTAAACCGCCGGCGTCAGCGCCTGCAGCGACGCCACCGTCGCCGCCAGCCCTAACGGATTCCCGTTCAGCGTTCCGGCGTGCACCACGCGCCCTTCGGCAATCCAGCTCATGTACTCGTCCCGCCCGGCCAGCACCGATACCGGCAACCCGCCGCCGCAGGCCTTGGCGAACGTGGCCACGTCGGGAGTCACGCCGTAATAGGCCTGCCCGCCGCCCAGCGCCAGCCGGAACCCGGTAATCACCTCGTCAAAAATCAACAACGCGCCCTCAGCCGTGGCCTTTTCCCGCAGGTAAGCCAGGAAGCCCTCGGCCGGCGGCAGGCAGCCGCTGTTACACAGCATCGGCTCACAAATAATGGCCGAAATTTCCCCAGCATGAGCGGCAAAAGCGGCGTCGACGCTCGCTTTGTCGTTCCATCGCGCCACCACCGCGCCGGACCACGGCCGCTGGCCCGTCCCCACCGGGATCGGCGTCATTGAACCGCAGTCTTGCGCCCCCGGCTTGTAGCTCACCAGCACGCTGTCGTCCCAGCCGTGATAGTGCCCTTCGAACTTCAGATACAACATGCGCCCGGTCACCGCGCGCGCCAGGCGCAGCGCCACCTGCACAATCTCGGTGCCGCTGTTGGCGAACGCCACTTTATCGGCGCACGGGATGGCCTCGCACAGCAGTTCGGCGGCTTTGTATTCCAGCTCATGCTGCGCGCCGAACGTGTACCCCTTGGGCAACTGCGCTGCCAGCGCCTCGTTCACTACCGCCGGGGCGTGCCCCAGAATCAGCGGGCCCCAGGCCAGCGTGTAGTCGATAAAGCGGTTGCCATCAACGTCGGTGATCCAGGCGCCCTCGCCGTGGGAGTAGAACATCGGGTACGGTTTGGCCGACCGGCGCAGCGCTGTCGACACCCCGCCCGCCAGACTCTTCTGCGACCGCTCATAGGCGCTCAGCGACCCCGGCGTGTTCGCCCGTATGCGCGCTTCCCGCGCCGCGACTTGAAAATCGTATTGGCTCATTGTTCGTCCGCTAAAAGGAATAGAGTATCGCCCTTTCGCACAATCGGCATCTCATGCGTTAACGCAATTGTGCCTGCGCGCGGGGCGACGTAGGTTTCGATCGTATTTCCCAGTAAATCCACCAACCGTCCCAGCCGCCGCCCGGCCGCCACGCGGTCCAGCAGCGCCACGTCGAGCAGCAGAAATCCATCGGCGCCGGCGGCCAGCCCATCGTCGGTATTGCCAACGCCGCTCAGCCGCCGCGGCGGCGCCGGAATCTCGGGCTCGCCCGGCAGCATGTCGAGATGGCGCAATAGGTTCAGGATGCCGCGCCGCATCATCGTCAAATCGGTTGGGGCGATCCGCCCCGCGCCCCACGCTTCGACGTAGAGAAATGGAATCCCCCGATCGCGCGCCGAAGAGATCGTCCGGCCCGGTTCAATCACCGGATGGCCCCAAATGACGGGCGCGCCAAAGGCCTCGGCGGCGGCCTGACCACGCGGGTCGAAGGAGGCATATCCCGCCATCGAGGGCATCGCGTACCGCACGCCGCCGCTGTGCAGATCGAGGTAGAAATCAGCCCGCCCGATTACCTCACGAGCCAGCACCGCGGCGATCTGTTCGGAGAGGGTGCCATCGGGGTTACCAGGAAACACGCGGGCAAGGTTGGCGCCGTCGACGGGGCTCGTCCGTTGCACGGCCCAGTGCGCCGGCGGGTTGACAACGGGGACGGCAATAACGCTCCCGGAGAGTGCGGCGGTGTCGAGCGAGGCAAACACGTCAAAGATCGCGCGCACGCCTTCGTACTCATCGCCGTGGACACCCGCGGTAACGGCAAAGACGGGCCCCGGCAAAGCGCCAGTGGCCGTCAACAGGGGAAGCGAAAGGTCCGCCGTTACGGGCAGCCAGTCGCGAACAATTCCCAAAGACATCTTGCGATCTTACGCCTTTCCGCGAAACATGTGCGAGCGGAATCGCAGGTTAATCACGTTAGCGCGCGCCCGGGTCCGGTTCATCCCAAGGGAACGCAGCCGAACGGCCACATCGCACGAGCCATCCGCCCCGCCTCCCGCCGCCCTGCCCTACGCCTTCCGCGTAAACGTATGCGAATGCACCGTGACACCTTTCACATCCCGATGCCGCACCCGCAACGAACAACTCCCGCCTTCCCGCGAAACCTCCAGGCTCGCATAGCCCCCCAGCACACGATGGAACCGGTGCCGAAGCTTGTCCAGTCCCGGCGTGCCACCGGCGTGCTCATCCGAAGCCGGCCCGCAACCGAACTCGTGCAACCCCGTCTCCGGGTCCACCGAGTGGTACTGCCAGTGCCGGTCCCCGCAAAACGAGATCACATTCCCGTCAAAGTTGTTCTTCAAAAACTCGCGGATCTCCCGGCTCTCATGCGCAAACCCCGGATTGGCGTGGTTGTCGTTCTTCGTCGTCCGGTCCGGCCCCACGATCGGGTTCGGGTTCACCAGGATCTTCCACGTAGCATTGCTCGCCCGCAGCGATCTCATCAACCACGCCTTCTGCTCGGCCCCCCAGATCGTTTTCCCCGCCCCATCCGGCCCGTCATTCGGCGTCCGGTAATCGCGCGCCTCCGGCAACCACAGTTCGATATCCGTCCCCGCCCGCACGGTCCGGTACAACGGCTGGCCCGCCAACGGCGCCGGCACCTGCTCCCGGAAAATCCGCTGCCCCTGCTCGAAGGTAAACGGCGCCATCCGCTTATCGGCCATCCCCGGCCAGGCGTCGTTCGAAAACACATCGTGATCGTCCTTCTGCCAGTAGCCACCGGTGTGGCGCAGGCTGTTCACCAGCGTGGGCAGGCTGTACATGCGCTGCCAGTGGTAGCGGGCCACGGCCTCGCTATTAGCGATCGGATCCTCGTTGTCGTAATAAACGTTGTCCCCGCAACTCAGCAGAAAGTGCGGCGCATCCCGCTGAATGCTCTCATACAAGTGAAAACCGTCGGGCCGATCCATGTGGCAATACATCTGACAACTCAACATGGCGATCGAAACCGCCGCCGGCCGCCCCGCCACCGGAAGCGTCCGGAAACCACCGGTCAGCTCGCCATCAACACGCCCGTTGCGCGTCGTCCGCGTCTCAACCACGTATCTGTAAGCCGTATCCGGTCGCAGTCCCGTCAAGTCGGCCTGCGCGGCGAAATCAGCCGCTTCATTCACCTCCAGCCACTTCGTCGCCCCCGACGGCCCGCCCCGGTACACCACACGCACGTAGCCCGGCGCACCCGTCGCCGATCCCTCCAGCGTCTCGATCCTCGTATCGGGCGGCAACACCCTGGCGTCTTTGTTGTGCGCCTTGCGGACAATGCCATTCGCCAGCCGCTGCGACGCCGCCGTCCGCCGCATCCATACGCGGGCGGAGTTCGTGGTCATCTCCCCCACCTTGCAGCCTGTCGACTGGTGCGTCTCGCCGGGCACCGCCGCGCCATACACCGCGCCCCCAAGCCCCAGCGCCAGCATCTGGCGCCGGCTCAGCCCTTCAATAATCCGTTTATCCCGCATCGCAGCCAGCCTACCATGCGCGGTAGCATCAGACATGAGTTCCCTTCTCAATCAGCGCGCCGTGGTCACCGGAGGCAGCCGCGGTATCGGGCGGGCCATCGTCGAGGCGCTGCTCGCCGAAGGCGCCATCGTCACACTGTGCGGGCGGACAGAGGAGTCGACGGCGACTGCGCTCGCCGAATTGGCCCACCCCAACGCTCACGGCATCGCCGCCGACGTCTCCGATCCCGCCGACGTCGCCCGCCTCTTCCACTTCGCCACCGAACGCATGGGCGGCGTCGACATC
Source organism: Bryobacteraceae bacterium (assembly GCA_044358225.1). GTDB lineage: Bacteria > Acidobacteriota > Terriglobia > Bryobacterales > Bryobacteraceae. Next base: position 23,940 of record JBIKOG010000061.1, read on the forward strand.
CTCGTCGCCAGCGCCGGGATCGGGATTTTCCAGGCCGCCGGCGACATGGAAATTGCCGACTGGAAACGGACAATTGACATTAATTTGACGGGCGCGTTCTTATGTTCCCACCAGGCAATTCAAAGCATGCGGAAGACCGGCAGCGGCTTCATCGTGCACCTCAGCAGCCTGGCCGGACGCAATCCCTTCGCCGGCGGCGCCGCCTATAACGCCTCCAAATTCGGCCTGAATGGGATGAGCGAGGCGATGATGCTCGACCACCGGAATGAAAACATCCGTGTGACAACCATCATGCCCGGTAGCGTGGATACGGATTTCTCGCCGCGTTCTTCGCGAGAGCCCTCGGAATGGAAAATCGCCCCCGCCGATGTCGCCGCCATGGTCATCGCGGTACTCTCCATGCCCGCCCGAACCCTGGTCAGCCGCGTCGAAATGCGCCCTTCCCGGCCCCCCAAATAAGGCATCGGAATTTTCTGGCACCCTTTCCGCCCTGATTCGGCACGCAACTTGCTCATACTTCCCCGTCGGAAGCCGAAACGTGTTGTAGCGGAGAAACTACATGACGCGTTGGCTGACCGATCGGAAGGACCCAGAGAAGAAAGATGTCGAGAAGGCTAAGAATTCTCCGGCCAAAGGAACGCCGCGCAGTAGCAGTGGAATCGGGCAATGGCAGGTCTGGCCAGAGCTCCAGAACGTCTCCGTTCAGAACCAATCGCAAAGGAGTAACACAGCGATGACGTCGAATGCCAGCATGCCAACCACCGCTCAAGGAAGTGTCCCGCTCGACCCTACGCGCACCGGGCGCGAGGCCGAATCGTTAGACACCAATCTGCGACGGCTGGTCGTCGGACAACCCGAAGCGATTGAGCAAATCGTCAATATCTATCAGATGCATCTGACCGGAATGAATCCTCCGGGCCGTCCGATAGGAAATTTCCTCTTCCTGGGCCCCACCGGAACCGGAAAGACCCGGATTGTGGAGGCCACTGCCGAATCCCTGATCAATAATCCACGCGCTGTCATTAAGATAGACTGCGCCGAATTTCAGCACTCCCATGAGATCGCCAAGCTCATCGGCTCGCCTCCCGGCTATCTCGGCCACCGCGAAACCCATCCGCTGCTGAGCCAGGAAGTCATCAACCAGTACCATACGGAACGCAACAAAATCAGCTTCATCCTCTTCGATGAAATTGAAAAGGCCTCCGACGCCCTGTGGAATCTCCTGCTGGGGATCCTCGACAAGGCAACGCTGACGCTGGGCGACAACCGGAAAGTGGACTTCTCCCGGGCCCTCATCTTCATGACCTCCAACCTCGGCGCGAATGAAATGAGTTCCATTCTGAATCCCAAACTGGGATTTGGTCTCGGCGCGGCAGCCGATGCTGGCAAAGCACCGGCGATCGACGAAAAAATGTCGTCCAAAATCGCTCGCAGTGGCGCCGACGCCGCCCGCAAAAAATTCACCCCGGAGTTCATGAATCGTCTGGATAAGGTCGTCGTCTTTCAGCCACTCGGCGAAGAAGAAATGCGCCGCATCCTGGACATCGAACTCCAACAGGTACAACACCGCATCTTCGCCTCCTCGGCGGAGCGTTCCTTCGTCTTCAATGCCTCCCGCGAAGCCAAAGACCTGGTGCTTTCCCAAGGGATCGACATCAAGTACGGCGCCCGCCATCTCAAACGCGCCATTGAACGCTTGCTCGTACAGCCGCTCTCGAACCTGATCGCAACGGGGCAGATTCGGCCCGGGGACCTGGTCCGGATCGATGTTGCCGATGGTGCCATCACCTTCCATCGCGATGCGGAGGGGATGTCGCCGGCCGCCATGGTGCAATACGGGGAATCTTCGATGGTTCTGCCTTCCATTGCCGCAATGGCTTCGGCGATCTACGAAAGCTCGCGCGGTCAGGTCGCGAAGTCCTCCCGCCGCAGTTAATTGTTTAACGATGAAAATCGGCTAATCCTGTAAACTAGGAAGGGTAGGTCTTGTTCTCAGGGAAAGGAGACCACCCTTCTGAAGACTGCAGAGATTGTTCGTGCCTGGGGGAAAATTTTACGAGGCCAAGCCCCTTCCCTCTCGATTGAAGTCACACGAGAATGTCCGCTCCGCTGTCCTGGCTGTTACGCTTACGATGACAATCATCTGGGCGGCGAAACAACGCTCCGCCAGTTGCGGGACCGCAAGGGCCAGGAACTGATTGACGGCGTTCTGGAAATCGTCGACAAGCACCGTCCCCTCCATCTTTCCATCGTCGGCGGCGACCCGCTCGTCCGCTATCGCGAGATGGAAGCCCTCATCCCGCTGATTCTGGACAAAGGCGTCCACATTCAACTGGTCACCAGCGCCTTCCGCCCGCTCCCCGAAGCTTGGGCATCGGTACCCGGCTTGAACGTCGTCGTCTCGATCGACGGGTTGCAACCGGAACACGATGAGCGGCGAAAACCGGCTACCTATGACCGGATCTTGCCCACCTAAAGGGCCAAAACGTCACGATTCACTGCACAATTACATCGCAGATGATGCGTTCTGACGGGTATTTGGAGCGCTTTTTGCAGTTCTGGACCCCTCGAAATGAGATCAAGCGGGTCTGGTTCTCCATCTTCACCCCCCAGCGTGGGGACTCGATGGAGGAGATTCTTACACCCGCCGAACGGAAAAAAGCGGTCGCCGACATGCTCAGTTTGCGGGAACGGTATCCCAAACTGGACATGCATCCCAAAATGATCGCCGAATATCTCACCCCTCCGGATTCGCCGGAAAATTGCGTGTTCTCAATGACGACGAAAACCATCTCGGCCGATTTGACGACGCTCATCACGCCGTGTCAGTTCGGCGGGGACCCCGATTGTGCCTCCTGCGGCTGTATTGCGTCCGCAGGCCTGAAGGCGATCGCCGATCATAAACTGGGTGGCCTGGTTCCCATCAGCGCCATCTTCAAAACCTCCATCGCCATCGGCCGCCTGGTTTCCGGCGAAGAGCGGGCGCCCGCGCCCCAGAAGGCCAATTTCCCAATCCTTCGCTAACCTCCCGTGAGGGCCTGCAGGTGCGGGTCCTCCGGAGATTCTCAGAACACAAAAGAAAACCGCCGTGGCCCGATCGGGCCACGGCGGTTTTCTTTTTGGTTTGAATCAGTTAGCGACCGGTCTTGCGAGGACCGCTGAACTTCTTGGGGCCGCCGAAGTTGCCGCCACCGCGCTTGGGAGCGCTATTGGACCAGGAGGGAGGAGTGGACTTCCCGGCCGGACGGAACTGCTTGCGAGCCTGCGGCGGAGGGGGCGGAATGATCTCGCGGTCGGCGAAACGTTCCATCGGCTCCGGCATCGGGTCCAAGTTGGCCACGATCTGGCGCGTCAGCTGCACGTTCAAAGTGCGTTCAATCTTGCGGATGTCGTTGCGTTCCTGGCGGGTAGCGAAGGTATGAGCAACGCCACGAGCCCCGGCGCGACCGGTACGGCCAACGCGGTGGATGAAGTCTTCCGGAACCATCGGCAGGTCGAAGTTCACGACGTGCGAGATACCGTCAACGTGGATGCCGCGAGCGGCGACGTCGGTGGCGACCAACACGCGGTAGTCACCCTGCTGGAAACCGGCGAGTGCACGGTTCCGCTGACCCTGGGTACGGTCCCCATGGATGCTGGTGGCCTTCACGCCGACACGCGCCAGGCGCTTGGCGAGCTTCTCCACACCATGACGGGTGCGGGCGAAGACCAGGAAGGACCCGGTTTCGCGGCCCAGCATGTGGTGCAGCAGGTCGACCTTGCGGTCGTGTTCGATTTCGTAGAAGTGCAGGTCGACGTTCTCGGTCGGCTTGGTCGTCGGGCCAAGGGCGATCCGGACCGGATTGGACAGGTGCTGCGCGATGAGCTTCGAGGCGCTGGGCTCGATGGTGGCCGAGAAGAACAGCGTCTGGCGCTTTTTCGGGATCTGACCCAGGATCTGGTGCAGAGCCGGGAGGAAGCCCATGTCGAGCATGCGGTCGCCTTCGTCAAGGATGACGTGGGTGACCTGGCTCAGGTTCGCCAGGCGGCGATCGAGGAAGTCGCAAAGGCGGCCGGGCGTGGCGATGATGACCTGCGCACCGCGGCGGAGCGCGTTGAGCTGGGCACCTTCGGCCATCCCACCGACAACGGTGGCGGCGCGGAAGCCGGTCCCGTGGGCGATCTCGTCGAACTCACGGGCGATCTGGATGGCCAGTTCGCGAGTGGGGCTCAGAATGAGAGCGCGGGGGCCGACGGCTTTGCCGGCGGGGGCGGGCTGCTGCAACATCGCTTCGATGAGCGGCAGGCAAAAGGCAAGAGTCTTGCCGGTACCGGTCTGCGCGGTGGCAACGATATCGTTACCAGCCAGAGCGGCGGGGATGGCTTTGGATTGGACGGGCGTAGGTACAGCGTAGCCCTTCTTATTCAAGTTGCCCAGAAGAATCGGGGACAACGACAAGTCAGTGAAGAGATTCATTTAGTTTTTGAAAGGCGAAGCCAGATCAACGATCCAACTGTCGTCCTTGCAAAAAATAGGCAAGGTAAAAAGTACAGGAACGGGGTTGACTTCTAATCTCCACCAGAATAGCACAAACCGACACCACGCGGCTGTGGGCGGGCGTCAATTCTCCTTTGCGGAGCGGCGTTCCAGAATGGTAGTGTCGGACCAAGACAATGCTGGGAGAGATATTGCTGGTCGCAATGGCGCTGACCCCGGTGGAGCGGGCAGTGGCGTATCTGTCAACGGAAGTCCCGCGATGGCGGGGTGAAAATGGCTGTTTTTCGTGCCACAACAATGGGGACGGAGCCCGCGCGTTGTACGCCGCCCGGGTGGCGCCGGAGGGCGCCGCGCTGCGGGAAACGACGGCGTGGGTCACCAATCCGGCGGCGTGGGACAGCAACCGGGGAGACCCGGCCGTGAGCGACAAGAAACTGGCGCGAATTCAGTTTGGCGCGGCGCTTTTGGCATCCGGGCGGCGGGAAGCGGTCTGCGTGGCGGCTGGCGCAATTGGGAAGGATATGGGCGCCGATGGCTCCTGGACGGTGGATGCCGGATCACCGGCGACCTATGGGACCGTGCTGGCAACCTATTTCGCGCGCGAAGTCTTGCGCGCTTGCGGCCGGGAGACGGCGTTGACCGACCGCTGGCTGGCCGGCCGGCGGGCGGAAAGCGTGGTGGAGGCGGCAGCGTTGTTGATGGCGGCGCCCGGGCGGGCCGATGCGCGGGAATTCTTGCTGCGCGCAAGGACTTCGGATGGCGCCTGGGGCGAGTACCCGGGGACGCCGGCGCAAGTCTTTGATACGGCGGTCGCAGTCATTGCGCTGCGCGGGGACGCGAAGGGGCGAGCGTGGTTGTTAGCCCGTCAGCAACCGGAGGGCGGGTGGGCGGAAACCACCCGGCCCCCAGGATCGCAGAGTTATGCGCAACACATTTCGACGACGGCGTGGGCGTTGATGGCTTTGTTGACCGATTAAGAAAACACACGCAAGCTGACACGGCAGTTCCGCACGCCTGCCCTACCGCCACTACTCGTATCGCAAACCGCGGGCCTCCATGATCCCCTTCATATACCCAAACGCCAGCACCTTCCCCCCAATCGTGTAGCCGCTGGCTTTCCCGTTCTCCGCTTCACCGGCCAGCGCCGGCGCGTGGTCCGGACGAATGGGGCCGTCGAAACCGGATTTGCTGTAGATATCCAACATCCGCACCATATCTGTCGGACCGTTATCGTGGAACGTCTCGCGAAAGTGCGTCTTGTCCCCCAACACGTCGCGGTAGTGGACAAAGAAAACCTTCTTCTTCAAACACCATTCGCGCGCCAGTGAATAGATATCCTCCTTCATCAGCAGGAAGTTGGCCTGGCAGAAGGTCACGCCGTTATAAGGGCTCGGCACCATCGCCATAATGCGCTCGTAATTGCGCTTGCTGTTGATGATCCGGGCGATGCCGCGCAGCGGGCTCAACGGCGGGTCGTTCGGATGCAGCGCCATTTTCACTTTAAACTTGTCGGCCACCGGCATCACCGCTTTGATGAAATACTCGCAATTCGCCCACATTTTCTCTTCGCTCACTTCGCCGTACTGGGTAAGCCCCTGCCGGTCCGCGGCAGCGAGGTCAAACTCGCTGGTCAGCGCGCCCCCGCGCTCCTGCACCGCCTGATTGGTTCGAGTCCAACCCAGCCCGGCCATGAAGTTGTAGCAGATCATGTGAATGCCGTTCTTCGCCAGCGCCTCAATCGCCCATTTCGTGTTCTCAATCTGCTCGTCGCGGCCGTCCAAACCGAGCTTGATTTTCTCGAACGGCACAGGATGCCCCTCCACGCCGGCAATCTGCATCCCCGCTGCCGCGAAGGCTTCTTTCTGGCGGCGGACGGCGTCGATGTAATCCTCTTTCCGGGCGCGGGCCATTCCACCATTGGCGATGACCCACTTGATACCCACCTGGCGGGCGATGGTGACGTCGCGGCTTTCGGGGTTGCCGAGCACTTCGGCGAGGTAGAAGCGGCCGGGGCTAGTGGCCGTTGGCGCCTTGGCGATGGCTTCCTTCGCGGTGAGCGTCAGCGCGGCGCCTTTCAGGCAGTTGCGGCGCGATAGTTCCATGGGGTTCGAGACCTCCTGGCCAAGAACATACACCCGCCGCGCGCCAGCGTCCAGCCCCCCATTTCATCTCACCGAAAGACAGCATCGTCAAAATCCAATAACAGGTTTATACTCGCCAATGGAGGGTACATGTTCCGTATCCACTGTCTGCTTCTACTCGCCGGGACGTTCGCCTATGCCCAAACGTCGTCCCCCAGAAAGCTCATCACCTCCATGGAGGGGAAGGATCTCTACGCCGCTTATTGCGCCTCCTGCCACGGCCTCAGCGGCAAAGGCGATGGCCCCGTCGCGCCGGCCCTGAAAGCCCCGATGGCCGACCTGCGCACCATCGCCAAACGTAACAACGGCGCCGTGCCCAAGGAGGAACTGGAGAAAATGATCCTCGGGGAAAAGGGCTCCCGCGCCGCCCACGGCTCCGAGGACATGCCCGTCTGGGGCCCCGTCTTCCGCAAGGTCGAAAACGACCGGGACCTCGGCCTCGTCCGCGTGCGCCGTCTTGTGGACTACCTCGTCTCATTGCAGTTAAAGTAACGGCGCGATGCATCGCAGAGACTGCGCCCGCCTCCTGGCTTTCGCGCCCTGGATCAAGACCTCCCGCCTCGTCCATTACGAGATCTGGACCGTCCATGTGCCATTCGCCGAGCGCGTGCGCGAAGCTTGACTCTCCAGCTGGAAGAACCAAAAGCGCTCGTAATCGATCTACGTTCTCACCTTCATCCGCCTCCATACTGACGACGGGCTTACCGGAATCGGCGAATCCAAACTGCCACACGCCGAAACCGAATCCCGCCTGAAAACCATGATGGGCCGGCCCGCGCAGGACTTCATCCACGACGAGTCCCTCCGCGGCATCCTCATCGCCAAACTCCTCAGCCCCGCGGCCCGCCACTCCATCACCCCAACCTGGTGGAGCCAGTGCTTCCCGCCCGCATTGATGGCCTCCGAAGCCCGCCTCGGCGCTTCGCTCGGCTTCCGCGTCCACAAAGTGAAGGAGCGCGATCGGGAAGACCCCATCGCGCAAGCCGCCGCCATCTGCGCCGCCATCCCCAACGCGATGAAGGTGTGGTTGGATGCCAACGCCACCTGGGGCACTGTCGATCGATCCATCGCCATCACCAAAGAGCTGGCGAAGTTCCCCAACTACTTCGCCATTGAATCTCCGATCCCTCGTGCCGACATCGACGGCTACCGGAAAATGCGCGGCAAGCTCACGCTCCCCGTCGCCGAACATGTCGACGGCCTAGCCCTCGACCTCTGGACCCGCGAAAAACTCATCCAATCCTGGATCGTCGCCGCCCCAAGCTCGGCCGCTACGTCGCCGAACTCTCGCAAAAAAGGGTCGCCGCGCGCGCTCCTATCTGGATCGAACATTCTGGATCGAACATTCCATCGATAACGGCATCGCCCAGGTCTTCCAGCCTCACCAGTGCGCCGCCTACCAGGGTCTGGAATACTCCATCGACGTCTGCCACATGCTGGAGGACGATTGCTTGGCCCAGCCATTCACCGCCAAGAACGGAAAATACAAAATCCCCTCCACACCCGGACTGGGCGTGTCGCCCGACGAGCGAGCCCTGGACAAATACCGGACTGCCTAGCCAGCGCACCTCACCAGCCCGCGGCAGCGGTGTTAGCAGACCGTTCCTGAATGACTCACTTCGCTTTTCGGCGGCGAACCACCTGGAGCGCCAGCAGTGCACCGGCGACCAGCGTAATCGTTCCCGGTTCAGGCACCGATGAGCCTGTGCCAAGGTCCAGGCTTGAGCCTTGAGGACCGGAGATCCGGGTAGTGATCGAACCGTACTGCCTATCCGTGAAAGTCGTGGTCACCAGGATGTAGTTAACGCCCAATGTGAGCGAACGTGAAAACAGCGAAAGCTCGCCCGGTCCGCTACTATCGTCGGCTTGCAATATGTTGACCAATGCGGAACCTGGATTGAATGAACCTTGATAGAGGGCCAGAAAGGTATCATCGGCGCGTTCCCCATTCGGACCACGAGACAGGGCTGCTGCCGTCGTCTCGAAGGTGTAACTCCCCGTCGTGTCAGGCACAAATGCCAGTGCGTTGTAGCTCATAGCGGTACCAGCGCCTGAAAGCGAGTCCGGCGGGTTCCCTTCGCGAGTGCGCCAGAAAACGGGTGAGCCTGCGTCGAGCGTGACGTTGTAGCTATACGGAGTCGCCACAATGGGCGCCGAACTAAGTTCAGGCGAGAAGGCCACCAACGCGAGAAGTCCAAAAAGCCGGACAGGAAGTGGCGAGAACCAGGACATGAATAAAGCCTCCGAGGAGTCTGTGGTGTTAACACAAACAACGACGGCGGGTTAGCGCAATTCGCGGATTCGCATGTTCCGATACCACGCGTCGCCGCCGTGATGCGTCAGTACGATCGGATACTTCTTCTCCGGTTGCGCCTTCAATTCGTCCAGATTCGCCGGCTTCGGCAGGTCCGGCCGCGCCTGCGCCGCCATCGCCGCGCGGATCGCCGCCGATTCCAAATCGGCCTCCAACACCCGCACCCCGTTCAGCCAATGCTCCACGCGCCGCCCGTTCACAACGATCTTCGCCTTGTGCCATGCGCCAACCGGCAACGCCGGCAACTTCTTCGGCGCCTGGAACAGATACATCGCCCCGGTGCCGTGGCTCGGCGCCACCTTGGCATCGCCCACATTCGCGTCATCGATCAGCTGCAATTCCAGCCCCAACGCCTTTGGCACCTCCGGGTCGATGTAGCCCACGCGCGGGTTCGGCCGCATGCTGAACACCAGATACTTCACGCCGCTATTGGCGCCCTTGGCGATCTTCCAGTCGAACTCCAACTCGAAGTTCCGGTAGAGCCCGACGGTCGATAGATCCACCTGCGGCGACGTCGCGATCGAGTGAATCGCGCCTTCATCCAGATTCCACGCATGCCCCGGAAACGTGGGCTTGCTCTGCGTTCGCCACGCCGCCGTCGACTTCCCATCAATCAGCGTCACCCAGGGGCCCGGCTGGGCCCCCAGCGTGACGGCGAACAACAAAAGCAGACTACTTCTCGTCATAGCCGCGAAGCTTGCGCGCCCAGATATTGCGGTAGCGGACCGGCTCGTTGTGATCCTGCAGCATCAGCGGTTCTTCAGCGCCATGCGCCTTGAAAGGAGCCACCGTGCGGT